>CAZYWA010000252.1:0-10525 GCA_964650975.1 uncultured bacterium | reverse complement strand
GCTGGCGCTGGTGCCCGGTGCCCGCGAGCGGGTGTCGGACCGCGCGACCCGTGTCGCCGTGATGGCGGCACTCCTGGGCGCGGCGCTGCTCTACGGGGACGGCATGATCACGCCGGCGATCTCGGTGCTCTCGGCGGTCGAGGGCATCCAGGTTGCGCACTCGGTGCCGGATCAGGCGACCGTCGCCCTCACCTGCCTCATCCTCATCGGCCTCTTCACCACGCAGCGCCGCGGAACCGCGGGCATCGGACAGATCTTCGGTCCGGTGATGTGCGTCTGGTTCCTGAGCCTCTCGCTCTTGGGCCTGCGAGGCATCGCCAACCATCCCCGCGTGCTCAGCGCTCTCAATCCCATCCATGCCCTGAGGTTCTTCGAGGTCCACCGGATCCACGGCTTCGTGGTGCTGAGCTCGGTGGTGCTGTGCATCACCGGGGGGGAGGCGCTGTACGCGGATCTGGGGCACTTCGGGCGCAAGCCCATCGAGCTGAGCTGGTGGTCCATGGTCTTCCCGGCGCTCGTGCTCAACTATTTCGGGCAGGGCGCCCTGCTGCTCGATCACGGCTCCGCGGCCAGCAATCCGTTCTACGCGCTGGTGCCTCCGATGCTGCTGCTCCCGGTCGTGGCCCTCTCGACGGTGGCCACGGTGATCGCGTCCCAGGCCCTGATCACCGGCGCCTTCTCGCTCACCCAGCAGGCAATCCAGCTCGGCTATTGCCCGCGGCTCCAGATCGTCCACACCTCGCGGAAGATGCGCGGCCAGATCTACATACCCGCTGTCAACGGCGCGCTCGCGGTCGCGTGCGTCACACTGGTGCTGGTGTTCAAGGAGTCGAGCCGGCTCGCGGCGGCCTACGGCATCGCCGTGACCGCCACCATGTCGATCACGTCGGTCCTCTACTTCGTGGTGGTGACGCGCAACTGGGGATGGTCGCTGTGGAAGGCGGTGCCGCCGGTGGTCGTGTTCCTGACCTTCGACCTCACCTATTTCGGCTCGAACCTGCTCAAGGTGATCGACGGCGGCTGGGTGCCGATCCTGATCGCGGCACTCCTGCTCCTGGCCATGACGGCGTGGAAGGAGGGGCGCGCCGAGCTCGGCAAGAAGATCAGCGAGGGGCTGCTGCCTCTCGACCTGCTGCTGGCCGAGATTCACCGCGACCAGATCGTGCGGGTGCGCGGCACCGCGGTGTTCCTCTCGTCGCTGAGCTCGGGCACGCCGCCGTCCCTGCTCCATCACTTGAAGCACAACCAGGTGCTGCATCAGCAAGTGGTGCTGCTCACGATCCAGGTCGAGGACGTGCCGAAGGTGGAGGGTGGCGAGCGCCTGGAGCTGCGGGCGCTCGGCGAGGGCTTCTTCCGATTGATCGCCCGTTACGGCTTCATGGAGACGCCGGACGTGCCGGAGATCCTCACGCGCGCCGAAGAGCTCGGCCTGCACACCGACCCGATGCTCACCACGTTCTTCCTGAGCCGCGAAACCCTGCGGCCCACCGGAACCAGCAAGATGTCCCGGTGGCGGAAGGAGCTGTTCGCGGTGATCTCCCGGAACTCGCGCCCGCCGTCCGACTACTTCGGGCTGCCGCCGGGACGGGTCATCGAGCTCGGGCTGCAGATCGAGATCTGAGCATCGTCACGGCTGCGTGACATCCCATCTCACGATTGCTATAAGGGCGCGCGCGCCGCGCTATCTCGGGCGAGCATTGCAGCGCGAGATCTCGAACGTTCCGACGCCCGGATGAGCGACCTCTTGCGGCTGGCGAGAACCGCGGTTTCGCCTGTTGGTGTTTGGCTCGCGCTGGCCTCCGCGCTGGTGCTGGGTGGCGCGCGGTCCGCGTCCGCGCAGACCGGCCCGTTCTTCAACGAGTTCGCCACCTCGGCGCGCACCGGCGCCATGGGCCAGGCCTTCACCGGCCTCGCCGACGACCCGGGGGCGGCTTACTACAACCCGGGCGGGCTCGGCTTCGCGCCCGACCAGACCTACATCGGCTGGCATTACGCGAAGCCAAGGCTCGACCTCGACTACGTCGATCCCAAGGAAGAGGACGTCCACTTCGACATCCCCCCCACCCGCGGGCTCTCGGTCGGCAAGACCAGCCACCTCGCGCCGAAGAGCCTGATCGAAGAATTCCCGTGGCTCGAGGCGCTGCACTGGGGCGGAGCCGTGTTCCTGAGCCTGCCCGAGATCAACAGCTTCAAGAGCTACGCGGACGACACGACCCCGTATTTCTTCCGCTACGACACCCGTCCTGACGTGCTGTCGATCGCGATCTCGGCGGGCTGGCGGCTCTTCGACTGGATGTCGCTCGGAGCCGGGGTGATGACCACGGTGTCGAGCTTCCAGACCACCGCGGCGAACGTGCGTCTGCCCGAGCTGGTGTGCGCGATCATCCAGAACCCGCCGCCCCAGTGCGGCACGTTCCCGCAGCCCGACCCGACCAAGGGTCTCGATCTCTCGCTGCAGCAGCGCCTGCCGGTCGAGCTGAGCCCGGTCGCGGGGGTGCTGTTTCGCATCCCGACGGCCTTCCTGGCGGCCGACACCACGCTCGGCCTCTCGTGGCGTGACGAGATCGGCAACAACTTCGGCACGGGGCCGGAGACCACGTCGTTCGGCTATCGCGATCCCGTCACCGGCGTGTTCGTGCCGATCATCCCGAAGCCCGGACAGCCGCCGCCGTCGATCCCGATCATCAACTTCATCGGGTTCTCGCCGCAGATGTACAGCGCGGGACTGGGAATCCACCCGACCGATCAGCTCACCGTCGACCTCGACGGCACTTACAAGCTCTGGACCGAGTTCCGCCTGTTCCAGAAGACCAAGCCCGATCCGCCGTTCCAGGACACCTTCGTGCCTCGAATCGGCGGCGAGTACCGGATTCCGTGGGTGGTGGAGAACGACATCCTGGCACTGCGCGAGATCGACCTGCGCGCCGGCTACACCTTCGAGCCCACGCCGAATCCCAAGCTCAGCGGCCGGACCAACGTGCTCGACTCGAACCAGCACGTGATCGCGGGCGGCATCGGCATCGGCACCCGCTTCGTCGACGCCGCCAACTTCCGGATCGATCTCTTCTACCAGTACCACCTCCTTCAGGACCGCCAGCGGACCAACCACGACGATCCCGAGCACGGCCCCTACGAGATGAGCGGCGACGTGTGGAGCTTCGGCATGGAGGGGAACGTTGACTGGTGAGGATCGCAGCCAGCCGCGCTTCCTCGGCGTGCGCTTCTTCGCCGCGGCGCTGGTCCTCCTGACCGCGGCGGGATCGCGTCCCGCCCGGGCCCAGACCGGCATCCCGTTCGACGAGTACGGCGCCGGCGCGCGCAGCACCGCGATGGGCCAGGCGTTCACGGGCATCGCCGACGATCCGTCGGCCGCCTACTACAACCCGGCCGGGCTCGCCTGGGCGCAGGTCCAGACCTCGATCGGCATCCGCTACGCGAAGCCCGAGACCAGCTACACGAGCGTCTGCAAGATCGCGCGCTCCGGCGCTTGCCCGTCGATCGGGATCACCGATCCGGTTCCGCCGGCGGGCACGCAAGTGCCGCTGCACGTCAACTTCGATTCACCGTCGATGACGGCGGTGACGATCGACACCATCTCGGACCTCGACTACGACGCGGTCAACGCCAAGCTGCCGTGGCTCAAACCACTCACCTTCGGCGCCGCGGTGTTGCTGGCACTCCCCGACCTCAACACGTTCTCGACCTTCCCGGACATCGGCCAGCCCTACTTCTACCGCTTCGATACTCGCCCCGACGTGCTCTCGCTCGCACTTTCGATGGCGTACTCGTTCGACGACTGGCTGGCCGTGGGCGCGGGGATCCTCCCCACCATCAACAGCCTTCAATCGAACACCACCAAGGTGACCCTCAACGGAGAGGGCGCGCCGGTCGACCTCGGCATCGAGCAGACCGGACGGGTCCTGATCTCGCCGATCGCCGGGGTGCTGATCCGGCCGACGTTCCTGGACCTCGACCATTTGCTGACCGTCGGATTTTCCTACCGCGGCCAGATCAAGAACGTCTTCGGGACCGGGCCTACCCATTTGATCTACGGCAGCATCGGCTCGGACGGAATCTTCCATCCCCTGCCTGGCCTCGACGCGCAGGTGGTCAATGCGAGCGGCTTCGCGCCCGAGCAGTTCACGCTCGGCTTCGGGCTGACGCCCATGGAGAAGCTGCTCATCGGGTTCGACATCACCGAGAAGCAGTGGAGCGCCTTCCACTACTGGCTCGATCGGCCGCCGCAGCCCGCCTTCGACAACGTCTTCGTCTACCGGATGGGGGGCGAGTACACCTTCCCGATGGACGCGGACATGGGGCTGCCCGCGACCACCCTCACGGCGCTCACGGTTCGCCTCGGCTACTACTTCGAGCCCAGCCCGGAGCGCGCCGGCACGCTCGATGGCCGCCAGAACATCCTCGACAGCAACCAGAACGTGATCTCGGCTGGGCTCGGGATCGGAACCGAGATCCTCGAGAAATTCGGCATCCGCTACGACCTGATGTTCCAGGTCCACCTGCTCCAGGATCGGCACACGCCCAACGACGGCGACTCGCGCTTCGGTCCGCTCACGGCGCGCGGCAACGTTTACGACTTCGGATTCGAGTTCAACTTCAACCTGTGACCCGTCGATTCGCCGCCGCGGCAACGGCCTCGGCGCTGGTGCTGGTTCTCGGCTGCTCGTCGGGGTCGGGGCCGGCGGATGGGGCGTCGTGCAACGACCCCTCGACCCCGGTGGCACCACCGGCGCTGACCCTCGAGCGGGTCGCGGTCGCTCCCGGTCATCCGGTCGATTTCGTGCCCCTGCCCGGCGGGCCTACGCGCTGGCTGATCCCCGACCAGAGCGGTTTGGTGCGGCTCGTCGAGGGCGGCGCCCTCCGCGAGGAGCCATTCGTCGATCTCAGGGATCGCGTCACCACCAACCCCAATTCGGGCCTCCTGGCCATTGCACTCCATCCCAAGTTCCCGGCCGATCCACGGGTGTTCGTGCGCTACTCGATCGACTCGCCGCTGCAGACCGTGCTCGATCAATTCCGCACCGTGCCGGGCGACTCGACCCGTCTCGACCCGAACAGCGGAGAGCGCCTGATCGCGATCGGCCGCGACACCCTCGGTCACGACGGGGGAAGCCTCTTCTTCGACCCGAGCGGCCTGCTTTACGTGACCGTCGGCGACGGCGGCCCACTCCGCGACCCCAAGGGGAAAGCGCAGGACCTGAGCAAGCTCTCGGGAAAGATCCTGCGCATCGACGTCGATCACGGCGCGCCGTTCACGATCCCGCCCGCGAACCCGTTCGTGGGCGTCACCGGGGCGCGTGGCGAGATCTGGGCCTATGGGCTCCGAAACCCGTGGCGGGCGAGCTTCGACCGCGAGAACGCCGACCTGTGGATCGCCGACGTCGGCGAGGACACCCGCGAGGAGCTCGATTTCGTCGCGAGCGGCGACCCGGGCGGCGAGAACTTCGGCTGGAATCGCTACGAGGGAACGAGCTGCTTCGACCCCTCGGGGAACTGCGATTCGAGCGGGCTCACGCCACCCATCCTCGAGTACCCGCACGTCGAGCCGGGAGGAGCGCCTCCCGGCGGACCGTGCGCCATCATCGGCGGCTTCGTCTATCGCGGCTGCGCGATGCCGGCGCTGCGTGGCGCCTACTTCTACGGCGACTTCTGCGCAGGCTTCGTGAAGAGCGTGCGGTACGCCGAGGGTGCGGTTTCCGACCAGCGGGACTGGACGGACGCGTTCCGCCAGGCCGGTCTCGACTCGGTCTCGACCTTCGGCGAGGACGCCGACGGCGAGCTCTACGTGCTCGACTACCTGGACGGCGACGTGTTCCGGATCGTCCCCGTCAGCGGCTGAAGCTTCACGCGCTCAGCCGCGCTGGCGCGAGAAGAAGAGCTTCTGCGCGTTCGCGTACAGGAACTTCTCGATCACGCCGTCGCGCAGCTTGAGCTCGCGCGCCTCCGCCAGGCAGCGGTCCATCGCCAGCACCGGGTGGTCCGAGGCGAAGAGGATCTTGTCCTGGCCGCGGGTGTTCATGAACTGGATCAGCTCGGCCGGGAAGTACTTCGGTGCGTAGGCCGAGGTCATCATGTAGAGGTTCGCGTACTTGAGCATGAGCCGGATCGCGACCGCCCACCACGGATCGGCGCCGTGGGCCATGACCAGCTTGAGCTCGGGGAAGAAGAGGCACACCTCGTCGAGGTAGATCGGATCCTGGCAGCGGCCAGGCGCGGGCGGTCCGGGGATTCCGGTGTTGACCGAGATCGGCAGATCGAGCTCGACGCACTTCGCGTACACCGGGTAGTAGACCCGGTCGTCGGGCGGCAGGTTGATCATGAACGGCGTCACCCGCGCCAGCACCAGATTCTCGTTCTTAGCCAGGCTCTCGAGCACCCGCACCGCGCGCATGCCCTGGCGCGGGTCGAGGTAGACCGAGAGGCCGAAACGGTCCGGGTGCCTGCGCGCGAAGTCGAGCACCCGCTCCTCGAGGTTGTCGCCGATGCAGGTGATCACCGCCTTCTCGACGCCGATCCGGTCCATCAGCTCGAGGGTCTCGGGGATCTCCCAGCTCTTGAACATCTGCTCGGCGCGCTTGAAGTAGTCCTCGGCCACGCGCACCAGGAAATCGGGCTTCCCGAGGGCGCCCATGTTCACGTTCACGAACGCGTCGATCGCGCGCATCACTCCCTCCCCGACTGCGCAGTGACTCGGAGCCTCACAGGCTCACGGGCTCGAGCGGTGCCGCACCGGCGACCAGCTCGCTCACCACCGAGCCGAGCTCGCTCGGTTTCCAGCGCGCCTGCTTGTCCTTCGTCGGTCCGCGGCGCCAGCCGTCGGCCAGCGTGATCCGTCCGCCGGAGACCTCGAACACCCGGCCCGTGACTCCCGCCGACTCGTGGCTGCCGAGCCACACCACCAGTGGCGACATGTTCTCGGGCGCCAGGAAGTCGAACGAGTCCTCGGGCACCTCGATCTTCCCGAAACCGATCGACTCGGTCATGCGGGTGCGCGCGGTAGGCGCGATCGCGTTCACGGTGATGCCGTACCGCGCCAGCTCCTTGGCCGCGATGACCGTGAACGCCGCGATTCCCGCCTTCGCAGCACCGTAGTTCGACTGGCCGGGATTGCCGAAGATCCCCGAGACCGACGTGGTGTTGACGACCCGCGCGTCGACCGGTTCGCCCGCCTTGCTCTTCTCGCGCCAGTGCTCCGCCGCGAAGTGAGTGGGGCCGAACGTGCCCTTGAGGTGCACACGGATCACCGCATCCCACTCGGCCTCGCTCATGTTGACGAGCATGCGGTCGCGCAGGATGCCGGCGTTGTTGACCAGCGCGTCGAGACGGCCGAACCGTTCGACGGTGGAGCGGATCAGGCGCTCGGCACCCGCCCAATCGGAGACGTCGTCACCGTTCGCCGCCGCCTCGCCGCCCGAGGCACGGATCTGATCGACCACCTCGCCGGCCGGTCCGCTCGAGGAGCCGGTGCCGTCGGTCTCGGCGCCCAGATCGTTCACCACCACGCGCGCTCCCTCGGACGCGAAGCACAGCGCGTGCGCCCGGCCGATGCCACGACCGGCACCGGTCACGATCACCACTCGACCGTCGCAAATCCCACCCATGGACACCTCCGTCGCCGACGGCGCGGCAGACTAGAACACGTTTCACTCCCGGACAAGGCGGTTTCTCGAGCGCCGCGTCCGGCGGTTGGCGCCAACCGCGCTACTGGGGAAACGGCGGCGGTTTCGTCGGGTTGGATCGCCTTCGATCGCCATCGGTCGGGGATTGTCGGCGCTCGCAACGAAGTGCCGAGGCACCTGGACTCGCGAGGCGCGGCGCCGACATTCGTGACGCCCGGTCGTGTCGCGGACCGCGGCACTCGCCTTGCGATGTCGGGGCCCGCGCCAGGAGACCCCCACCGTCGATGAAACCATCGCCCACCGCCCACGATCCAGCACCTGGAGATTCGCCACAACCCACCGCAGCGACCTCGACGCCGTCGCCCGATGCACGTCCCGCGCGCGAGCGGCGCCGGGCACCGCGCGTTCGAATCCAGCTGGTGGTGCACTCCCATTCGGCGGCCGGTCTCGAGACCGGCGAATCGATGGACCTGAGCTCGCGCGGGATGTTATTGCGCTCGCCGGTCGCGGTCGCCGTGGGCACCAAGCTCGAGCTCAAGTTCCATCCGCCCTCTTGGTCGCGGCCGGCCCTGGTGGAAGGAGTGGTGGTTCGTCACGCGGGGAATCCACGCAAGCTGGGCGTGCGCTTCGTCGACCTGCCCGCGAGCCTCGAGGCGGATCTCTCGGCCTTCATCCGCAGCCACCTGGACCGGTTTCACCGGGTCCCGCCCAACACCAGGCCGGCACCGCCACCGACAGCCGCCACCGCCGGCACCGCCGCCACGGCGAGCCAGCCGGGGCGCGCTGCTCCCCCGCACACCCGGCTGCGCGTCTCCTTTCACGATCAGGAGCACTTCCTGGCGGAGTATCAGGCCCGGATCTCGCGCGACGTGATCTCCGTCGAGACCACCGAGGTCTTCGAGCCGGGCACGCGGGTCGAGCTTCACGTGCTGATTCCCACGCTACCCGAGCGGGTCCACCTGCGCGGCCGGGTGCTGGGACCGGGCCCCGATCGCGCGCGCGGCACTCAGGCCGTGGCCGTCGAGATCCTGGACGTCCACGGCTCGGGAATGGCGCTGGTCCACGAGTGCGCGCAGCTCTTCCGCTGCAGCCGCTCGCGCCCAGGCCGCTGAGTTGCCGCGGGGGGGCTGTTCCAGCCCCCGCCCCGAAAAAAGTGCGATCTTTTCGGGGCCCCACCCCCAAGTCGCCTCGCTTCGCTCGCGGCTCGCCTTCGGCGAGTTCCACTTTCGACACCCTGCTCCTAGCGAGAGGAGTCACGAGTAGCGATCGTCGCGCCACGGGTGCGCGGTCATCGAATACCCGCGGCGCTCCCAGAATCCCGGCCGGTCGCCCGCCAAGAGCTCGATCCGGCGGATCCACTTGGCGCCCTTCCACGCGTAGAGCTGCGGCGTGATCATCCGCACCGGGCCGCCGTGCTCGCGCGGCAGCGGCTCACCGTCGGCCCGGTGCACCAGCAGCACGTCAGGCTTGAGTGCCTCGGCGAGCGACACGTTGGTGGTGTAGCCGTCGTAGGCGTGGCACATCGCGTGGGTCGCGGTCTCGAGCGGATGCGCGACCGCGATCGCGTCCGCAAATCGAACTCCCACCCAGTGCACGTCCATCCGCGACCACGTGGTCACGCAGTGAAAATCGCTCACGTCCTCCACCTGCTCGAGCCGCAGGAGCTCGGCCCACGAGAGCGTGACCGGCGTCTCCACCGCGCCGTCGATGGTGAGCGACCATCGATCGAGCGGCACTTCGGGGTGCTGGCCGAGATCGAGGACCGGCCACTTCTCGACGGCGTGCTGCCCGACCGGCAGCTTGGGCATCCCGTGGCGATTGGCCGAGCCCGTCCCCTGGGGGCGCTGGTCGGCGAGCGAAGGCGTGGCGCGCATCTTCTCCTCGAAGCGCGCTTTGAGCTTCATGCGCGCCTCGACGATCTTCGCCAGCTTGTCGGAATCGGCGCTCACCGGATCATCGCCCCTTGAACGACGGCGCGCGTTTTTCCAGGAACGCGGCGACGCCTTCCTGGTAGTCCTCGCTCGCGAAGCACGCGGCCACCAGCTCTTCCACGCGCGCCTCCGAAAGCACTCCTTGGGCCCGATGCCGGACCGCGAGGCGCGCGTACTGGACCGCCAGCGGCGCCATGCGCGCGATCTGCGCCGCCCAGTCTCGCGTCGAGGCCTCGAGCTCGGCAGCCGGGACGCACCGCTGAACCAGACCGAGCGCCCGCGCCTCGTCGCCGGCGACGAAACGGCCGGTGAGCAACAGATCGAGCGCCGTCGACTCGCCGGCCACTGCCACCAGCCGCTCGATCGCAGGGTGCGGATACGCGAGCCCCAGCTTGCCGGCGGGAATACCTAGGAACGCCCGGTCCGATGCGATCCGCAGATCGCACGCGAACGCGATCAGGCACCCCCCGCCCAGGCAAGGTCCGCCGATCATCGCGATCGACGGAACGGCCAACCCCTCCAGCACCGCGATCGAATCGACCGCGCCGCGATCGTAGCGCCGCGCCAGTTCCGGATCCGATCGCAGCTCGCGGAACTCGCTGATGTCCGCACCCGCGATGAAGTTGCCGGCGGTACCGGTGATCACCACCACGCGCACGCCGTCCTGCGCCGCGACCCACCGCAGCCGCTCGGGAAACGCCTCCCAGAGCTCGCGCGTGAGCGCACCGCGGCTCTCCGGCCGATCCACCATCAGCCACCCGATGGGTGGCTCGACCCGCGCCGCGAGCACTCGATCGACGTCTAACACTCCACCTCCCCCGACGGGCGCCGCAACCTAGCGCTCGGCCCTCCGCGGGGCAATGGACTCACGCCACCGGCGCCGTCCAGCATTGTCGCGGCGCTCGATTCTCTGTCAGGCTTGCGCGCCCGTGCCCGTGTCCTCGGAGCAGTTCCGTG
>CAZYWA010000251.1:0-10566 GCA_964650975.1 uncultured bacterium | reverse complement strand
CGGCACGACGCTCTCGAACGATCCGCAGGATTTCTCGTTTCCGCCGATCTCCGAGCCCTCCGGCTTGTCGCGACTTCCGGCGTCGAATTCGTCGGGGGACCTGACGCTTCAGGGCAGCGGCACGACCTCGCTCGATCCCGGCAGCTACTGGGTGCACGACCTCGACCTTCAGGGGAGCGTCAATCTCACGGTACCCAACTCGACTGCGGCGAACCCCACCGTTCTTTACGTGCGGGGTTCGGTGACGCTTCAAGGCTCGGGGACGCTCGGGAACTCGGGCAACAGCCCTGCTGCGCTCATCCTCATCGTCACCGGCACGGGTGCGGTCGCCGTGCAGGGGGCGAGCAGTGCGCGCGGAGTCACGGTGTACGCGCCACAGAGCACCGTGACGCTCGAGGGTACGGACGACGTTCACGGCACGCTGATCGGCGGCACGATCACCGTCCAGGGCAACGCATCGATCACTGGGCCCGGGGGATCCTGCGAAGCGCGACCGGCGACCACGCTTCAGGGATCGGTTTCGATCGCGAACGGATCCTCGGCCTCGATCCCGGTCGCCAACGCCAGCGCGGGGAACTTCGGTACGAACGGGGCCACGAACTCAGCGGGCGTCTTTTCGGTTCCTGGTTTCCCCTCCGACGCGGATCCGACGCGCGCCGTCGCGACCTTGTCGTGCGGGGATAGTGCCCTGATGGGTGCTTCGGCATTGACCCCGGTCCGGCCCGGCGGGGTCACCGACGTCGGCCCGATCGTCCTGCGCGGCATTCCCGGGACACTCGGGAGCTCGAGCGACATCGCGCTGCCGACGGGTTCGACGAGCCGGCTCGTCGCCGCGGCGGACTTTGATGGAGACGGCCGCACCGACTTTGTCGTGAGCAGCGGAGCCGCGGGCTCGACCCAGCACCTCGTGGTTCTCATGGCTCAGGCGAGTGGCGGATTCCAGGCGCTCTCGGGAACGCTCGACGTGGGGGGGAGCATCCCGAAGGACCTTTACGCCTTCGGGGGAGGCCCCAACTCCTCGGCGATCGTATTCCCGAATTACGACCAGCACTCGGTATCGGCCTTTTTCCCGGACGGCCAAGGCGGCTGGGCGCCTCGCGTTGATTTGGACGCGGGTGCTCCAGCGACGGGGCTCGCCCTTGGGGATTTCCAAGGCTCCTCCGGCCCGAGCTTTTTCACGGTGGTCGAAGCCTCAGGCGGCGGCGGCGCCGTGGTGCGGCTCAGTCCTCCCGATGGCTCCGGCAACACGTCACCCCCCGTCACGGTCTATACGTCGACGGGCCGGATCGGAGCGGTGGCCGCCGGTCCCATCAATTCGGACGAACGCGACGACCTCTTGGTCGCGCTCGACTCCGGGACCTGCAAAGCGCTTCCCCAGAACTCGGACGGCACCTTCTCGGTCGGTGCCCTCAACTACGCGTGCGGCTCGCATCCGCGCGGCATTGTTGGGGTTCGGGGCGGCCAAGGGATGGACTTCGTGGTGATCGGCTCGGTCTCGACCTCGTCGACCGCGGGCCGTGTCACGCTGCTTCACAACGATGGAGGCACGTTCACGGCATCGCACGTCGATGTCGGGGACAGTCTCACGACGGTTTCGGTCGGTGCGCTCGGTGTTCCGAACGTGTACCTCCCGAATGGTCCGGCCATCGTTGTGGGCTCGGACGGTGGCTCGACGGTCTTGGTGTTCACGATCGATGGGAATGGGCACCTGTCGCTCGTCCAGACGGTCTCCTCTTCGACGAGTGGCGACCAGCCGAACGGCGTCATGCTCGCGGACGTCGATAACGATGGCTTCGCCGACGTGCTGGCCACGACGGCGGCGGCCCGGCTGACGTGGTGGGGCAACACGTTGGTTCCGGGCGATGGGGATCACAACGGAGTCAACGATCTCAAACAGCTTCGGGACACGGGGTCCTGTGTGGCGGATCCGTCGAACCCCTGTGCGGGGGAGGGCGGTGACACGGACGGCGACGGGATCTGTCAGTCGGTCGATAACTGCACCGGAGCCGCGAATCCGAGCCAAGCCGACCAAGATCACGACGGGATTGGCGACACATGCGACAACTGCCCCAGTGTGGCGAATCCTGATCAGGCGGATTCGGACGGGAACGGCGTCGGCGACGCCTGCCAAGGCAACTCGAGCAACTGCACCAACCACGGGGGCGACACCGACGGAGATGGCATTTGCGATGACGCCGACAACTGTCGCACGACTTCGAATCCATCCCAGACTGACACCGATCACGACGGGATTGGCGACGCCTGCGACAACTGCGTGGGCACCGCGAACGCGAATCAAGCCGATGGCGACCACGATGGGATCGGCGACGCCTGCGACAACTGCCCCACCGCCGCGAACGCGAATCAGGCCGATCAAGACCACGATGGCGTCGGGGACGCTTGCGACAACTGTCTGACTCATTCGAACGCGACTCAGGCCGACCAGGACCACGACGGTGTCGGCGACGCGTGCGACAACTGCCCGGCGGTTGCCAACAGCGATCAGCACGACACGAACGGCAACGGTGTCGGCGATGCCTGTGAATCAGGCCCGGCGCCACTCGGGGCCTTCTGCCGTGCGGTGACAGCCGCCCGGGATCAGGTGGACATCCACAACAACGCGTCCGTGACCGGGGATGTGGGTAGCGTCGGAAGCATCGTCATCGGAAACAACGGTCACATCTCGGGTCACCAGTACGCCAACACGTCTTCGTTCCACTACTCGGCACCGAGTGAGCCCTCCGGGCTCACCCTGCAGTCCGGCATCGATGTCTCGAACAATGCAACGATTCATCTCTCGGCCGGAACGATTCTGGTCGACCATTTCAACATTTCGAACAACGCGCACGTCGTCCTCAACTCGGGTGCGACCGCACAGAATCCGGTGGTGGTTTACGTTCGGCATAGTGTGACCATCAACAACAACGCCTCGGTCAACGTGGCCGGTTCTTCCGGAGCGCTGATTCTGATCGTGGAGGGGCTCGATAGCGTCCACGACAAAGTGTCGGCGGTCGGCAACAACGCGAGCGTCCACGCGTCGATCTTCGCCCCCTCGATGGAGGTAGATGCCAGCAACAACACTGCGTTGCGCGGCGCGATCGTGGGCAGCCGAGTGGATGTGGATAACAACGGATCGGTCACGCAGGATCTCGCGGCGTGCCAAGGTGGCTTCACGGGCAGCTGTGCCACCGATCCGCTCGGCGATGTGGACGGTGACGGAGTTTGTGGCTCGGTCGACAACTGCCCGACGGTGGCGAACGCCAACCAAGCGGACGGCGATCACGACGGCGTCGGCGACGCGTGTGACAACTGCGCGACGGTCGGAAACTCGACCCAAGCGGACCAGGATCACGATGGTGTCGGCGATGCTTGCGACAATTGCAGCACGGCGGCCAACCCAAGCCAGACCGACACGGATGGTGACGGCCTCGGCGATACCTGTGACAACTGCCCGGGGGTCTCGAACGCCGACCAAGCAGACGGCGATCACGACGGTGTCGGCGACGCGTGCGACAACTGCGTTGCGGTCGCAAATCCAAGCCAAGTCGACTCGAATCACAATGGGGTCGGTGACGCCTGCGAGACGGCGTCGTCCAACTGCACGAACCATGGCGGAGACACCGACGGAGACTCGATCTGCGACGACCAGGACAATTGTCCGACGTTTTCGAACGTCGATCAGGTCGATACTGACCACGACGGTGTCGGCGATGGGTGCGACAACTGCCCCACCGTCGGCAACGCGAACCAGGCCGATCGGGATCACGATGGCGTCGGCGATGCCTGCGACAACTGTCCGGACACCGCGAATGCCGACCAGGCCGATTCGGACGGGGACGGCGTTGGCGACGCATGTCAGGGCCAACCGGATCCGTGTGCGTCCGAGGGTGGCGACAGTGACCACGATGGCGTCTGCGATGCCGTCGACAACTGTCCGCAGACCGGGAACGAGGATCAGGCCGATCAAGACGAGGACGGGATTGGCGACGCCTGCGACAACTGCCCGACGATACCGAACCCCGACCAGGCGGACACGGACCAAAACGGTTTAGGGGACGCGTGCCAGAGCACGACCCTCACGGGTCGGGTGGTCGTGAACGTACCCAACGCGAGTCCGCGTGCGGTCGCGAATGCGGACGTTGGGAACTTTGGGATGCGGGTGAGCTCCGGCTCGGATGGGTCATTCTCGCTCGACAATTTCCCGGCGCAACCCGATCCCACGTGGGCCGTGGGTGTGCTTGCCTGCGGGCAGACGAACCTCGAGGGCGCCTCGGCGCTGACGTCGGTGGTGCCGGCCGGCACCACGGACGTCGGGAACGTCGTGCTCGGCGGCCAACCCGTGCTTGGGCAGACCGCAACGGATACGGCACTCGGCTCCGGCGAGGAAGCGCGGCTCGCGACCGTCGCGGATTTGAACGGCGACGGGTATTTGGACGTCGCGATCAGTGTGGACGGTCCCAACGGTGCGCACTCAATCCGGATTCTTCATGGGAACGCGCAGGGGGGCTTGGATCTCGATTCGACGGTGCTCGATGCCGGGGGGGTGATCCACGCGAACTTGACTGCGGTGAACGGCGGGGGGCAGCCGGTCTTGGTCTTCCCGAACGACGACCAGCAGGCGCTCTCGATCTACATGCCGGACGGCCAGGGTGGCTGGCAGCAGCGAGCCGATCTATCGGCGGGCGGACACGCGACGGGTTTTGCCTTCGGGGATTTCGGTCAGAGCGGGCCCCAGCTTTTTGTCGCGATCACGACCTCGTCGGGCGGCCGAATCGAGAGTGTCACTCCGCCCAACGGGGACCAGGGGAATGGGCCGCCTCCAGCGCCCGTTCAGGTGTGGTCAACCACGGGGGCGATCGCGGCGGTGGCGTCGGGTCACATCAACACGGACGGATCCACGGATCTTCTCGTGGCCCTCGACAGTGGAACGTGCCAGGTGCTCTTGGGGGATGGGCAGGGTGGACTGACGGAGGGCTCGAGCTATCCGTGCGGGTCCCATCCCAAAGCGATTGCAACCCTCGACTCGCCCCAGGGGACCGACTTCGTGGTGGTGGGATCGGTGTCGACGTCGTCGACGGCCGGACGCGCCACCTGGCTGCGGCATGACCCGTCGAACGGGCAAGTCGTTGTGTCGCACCTGGACGTGGGGCAAGACCTGCGGTCGGCGGCACCGGTCGCCTTCGATCCGATGCGACCCGCGGTGGTCGCGGGCTCGTTCGGCGATGGGACGCTTCGGGTACTCACGCTCGATCCCTCGGGGGCGATTCTGCCGACGCAGACGCTCCACGGCTCGCATTCCGGTGACACGGCGCTCGGGATTACCGCGGCCGATGTCGATCACAATGGGTTCGGGGATCTCGTCGCGACGACCGGTAGTGCCCGGGTGAGTGTGTTTGCCACCCACCTGGTCCCGGGGGATGGTGACTTAAACGGCGTCGACGATCTGACGCAGTTTCTCGCGACAGGCTCGTGCAACGCAGGTCCATCGGACCCGTGTGCGAGCCAAGGTGGCGACGCCGATCATGACGGCGTTTGCGACGCGCACGACAACTGTCTCGGCACCTACAACTCGGACCAGGCCGACCAGGACGGGGACGGCGTGGGGGATGCCTGCGACAACTGCCCCACTGTCGGGAACCCGGGTCAGCAGGATTCGGACGGCAACGGTGTTGGAGACGCTTGCGAGCCGCCTCCTCCGGGCCCCTGCATCACGCACGGCGGCGATACCGATGGCGACGGGGTGTGCGACGACCGGGACAACTGCCTCTCGGTCGCGAACTCGAACCAGCTCGACTCCGACCTCGATGGGCTGGGGGATGCGTGTGACAACTGCGCCCTCAACCCGAACGCCGATCAGACGGACACCGACGGGGACGGTGCCGGCGACGCGTGCGACAACTGCCTGACGGTTGCGAATCCGAGTCAGCTCGACACCGACGGCGATGGCATCGGGGACGCCTGCGACAACTGTCCCACGGTCGCGAACCCGGACCAGACCGATTCGGACGGAAACGGGATCGGCGACGCGTGTGAGTCGGTGCCACCGGCCTGCGTGGGTCACGGCGGAGACACGGATCACGACGGCATTTGCGACGATCACGACAACTGCCCAACTCGTTCGAATGCGAACCAAAAGGACACGGATCACGACGGCGTCGGCGACGCGTGTGATAACTGCCCCAAGACGGCGAACGCTGGCCAAGAGGATCAGGATCTCGACGGATTGGGGGACGCTTGCGACAACTGCCCCACCGTCCCGAATCCGGACCAAGCGGACGGGAATCACAACGGGGTGGGGGATGCCTGCGATCCCAACACCACGACGACGGTCGCGGGAGTGGTGGCGATCGCGGGAGCGAGCTCGCAAAGCGCCCCGATTCCAGAGGCGGGTGCCACGGCATTCAATTTTGGGATCCACGGGACGACCGGAACGGATGGGCACTTTTCGATCCCCGCCTGGCCGCTCAAGCCGGATCCGACGCGCGTCTATGGGGAGCTCTCGTGCGGCGGCAATGTGCTCATGGGAGCCTCCGGATTCTCGGCGGTCGTGCCGCGCGGGACGACGCAGATGGGAACGATCCTGGTGGAGGGTGTGCCGGGAACGCTCGCCACACCGACCGAGGTGTCGAGTGGTGCGGTGACGAACCGGCTCTTGGCGACGGGAGATTTCAACGAGGATGCGGTAACCGACCTGGCCGTGAGTGTCGATGCCGCCGATGGCACGCACACGATTCAGGTGTTGTTCGGCGATGGGCAGGGATCGTTCACGACCGGGCCGACGCTCGATGCGGGCGGCGAGCTCGGTGCCGATCTACTGGTGGTCGACCTGGACGGAGACGGGCACCTCGACCTCGTTTATCCGAACCATGAGACGAGCGCGGTTTCCTACTTCTTGGGAAGCGGGCACGGGACGTTTACGGGGCCGACGAGCGTCACCGTCGATGGGCCCGCGAAGACGCTCGCGGTGGCGAAGACCGCGGGCACGCACCTCGACCTTTTGGTCGGGATCGAAGATGCCTCGGACTCCACCGCACCCGGGCGCATCGAGCTCATTCCGGGAGCCGGGCCTGGGCCCGGGTCTGGGACCTTCGGAACGCCCACGGTCGTCTACACGGCGACCGGGGCGATCCCTGCCCTGGCGTCGGGCCACATCAACGCGGACGCGTTCGACGACATCCTGGTCGCCGATCAAGGTACCGGAAGGTGCACGGCACTTCTTTCTTCCGGGACCGGCAGCTTCACGGCTGGGTCAAGTCAGCTCTGCGGCGCTCCCGTGGCGCGCATCGTGGCCACGGATCTCGACCACAACGGGACCCTCGACTTTGCCGTCATTGGCGAAGCAGCCGCAGGAAACCCTGCGGGCCGGCTCACGCTGCTCACCAACGATGGCAAAGCGAACCTCACGCGCACGTTCCTGAACGTGGGGCAGAGCCTCACGTCGCTGGTGGTGGGCGAGCTCGTTCCTGGGCGGCGCTTTGCAGTGATCGGATCTTCCACGGAAGCGACCGTTCGCACGGTCGAGGTGACGAATCCGCTGAAGCCCACCGCGGGTCAGAGTGTCGCGCTCACGAGCACGGCCGAGCGAGCGTCGGGCGTCGGCATCGTCGACGTCGATCGGGACGGCTTCGCGGACGTGGTCGCGACCACGGGTGTCGATCAGGTGAGTATCGCGGCCAACACCTTTGCTTCG
Organism: uncultured bacterium; assembly: GCA_964650975.1. Taxonomy (GTDB): domain Bacteria; phylum JADJOY01; class JADJOY01; order JADJOY01; family JADJOY01; genus CAZYWA01. The sequence continues at coordinate 2,876 of CAZYWA010000251.1, read as the reverse complement.
ACCGATGCGGACGGGGACGGGATTCCGGACTTGGTCGAGCTTCGGAATGGAACGGACTGCAACCAGTGTGACACCGATGGGGACGGAAGGTGCGACGCGGTCGATACCTGTCCGCTCGTCTACAACCCGGATCAGACGGATACGGACGGCGACGGCGTGGGGGACGCCTGCGACAACTGCCCGACGGTCGCGAACCCCGATCAGCTGGATACCGACGGCGACGGGATCGGGGACGCGTGCGACAACTGCCCGACGGTCTCGAACCGCCTCCAAGGCGATGGCGATCACGACCAGATCGGTGACGCTTGCGACAACTGCGCCTCCGTCCCGAACCACTATCAGGCCGACCAGGATCATGACGGGCACGGCGACGTTTGCGACAACTGCCCCACAGCGGCCAACCCGAACCAGCACGATTCGGATGGCGACGGGATCGGCGACGCCTGCGACAACTGCCCGACGGTCATCAATCCAGATCAGGCGGATAGCGATGGAAACGGCACGGGTGACGCGTGTCAGGTTTCCGCCGAGTGTGCGAACGATCCGCTGGGCGATGCGGACTTCGATGGCGTGTGCGGCTCCCAGGACAACTGTCCGACGGTGCCGAACCCGGATCAGACGGACACGGACGGGGATGGTGTCGGAGATGCTTGCGATAACTGCCCCGTCCCGAACACGAACCAGGCCGATACCGACCATGACGGTGTCGGGGATGCCTGCGACAACTGCACCACGGTGGCCAACCCGAACCAGCACGATACGGATGGGGACGGGATCGGGGATGCCTGCGACAACTGCGTGACCGTTTCGAATCACGACCAAGCAGACTCGAACCACGACGGTGTCGGCGACGCGTGCGATCCCAACAACTGTGGTCCCGACTTCGATGGCGACGGGATTGGGGACCACTGCGACAACTGCCCGAGAGTTTCGAATGCGGACCAGTCGGATCGCGATCACGATGGAGTCGGTGACGCGTGTGACAACTGCGCCGATCGGCCGAACACCGATCAGGCGGATGCCGATCACGATGGCGTGGGGGATGTCTGCGACAACTGCATTCACACTGCGAATAGCAACCAGGCGAATCAGGATCACGATCTTTGGGGCGACGCCTGCGACAACTGCCCGGCGGCTTACAACGACGACCAAACGGACGCGAACCACAACGGCATCGGGGACGTGTGCGACCCCGCGTTCTTCACCACCCTTCAGGGATACGTGGTCTACCCGCCGGCACCGGGGAAGGACCCGGTGCCTGTCAACCAGGCGATCGTGGGGAACGTCTTCTCATCCCACTCGACGCGCACGAATAGCGGAGGCTTTTTCTCGATCCCGGCCTGGCCGATGAGCCCCGATCCGACCTATGCGTTCGCGTTCACCGGCTGCGGGAACCTGCCAGTCGCGGGCGTGTCGAATCGGGTCGCCGTCGTCCGGGGTGGTACGACCGATCTGGGCACCATCGTGTTGCAGGGAACGCCCGGCTACCTGATCGGTCCCACCCAACTCTCGGTCAATACGACGGCGAACCGCTTCGTGTCGACGCTCGACGTCAACGGGGACGGGAAGCCCGATCTGATCGTGTCGTCGGGCTCCGGCTCGTCGATGAAGCTCGAGATCTACCACGGGGATGGGGCCGGGCATTTGACCTTCGCCCAAGAGTTGAACCCGGGCGGGGAGATTCGGGGCGGAATCGTCGCGTTCATGGGGGGCACGACCCCGGTGATCACGGCTCCCAACTACACGACCGGAGCCTTTGTTCAGTGGCAGGGCGATGGCCACGGAGGCCTCTCGGGTCCCTCGAGCACCACGGTCGGGGCACCCGCGGTGGCGCTCGCCGTGGGCTACGGCCGCTACTACGTGGGCACCGAGGATCCGACGTCGCACCACGGAGCGGTGAAGTTGATCCACGCGGGCGGTAGCGGACCGCAAACGACGCAGACGATCTTCACCTCGAACGAACAGATCGCAGCGATCGGGGCCGCCGATATCGATGGGCAAGGAGGCGAGGACCTGGTCGTCGCCACGACACCGAGTGGCACCTGCACGGTGGTGCTCGGCGATACGACGGGGACCTACTGGACGACGGGTGCGAGTTACACGTGCCCGGCGGATCCCGTGGCGCTCTCGGTGAACGATTTCAACCAAGACGGTCGGCCGGACGTGGCCGTGACGGGTCAGGTCGCCGATGGGAACGCAGCCGGACGTGTCACGGTGCTCCGAAACGACGGCAGCGCCGGTCTCACCCCGCTCACGATCGACGTAGGAAGCGGCCTGGCGTCGATGGCGATGGGTCAACTCAACGTGCTGGGTGGGCGTGCGCAGGTCTATGCCGGCTCGACCGGCGACGGGAAGGTCTACATCGTCGGGATCGACCAGTCCTCGGGAGTGCTGACCCTCAACCAGACACTGACGCTCGCCTCCGGTGATCAGCCACTCGGCCTCGCCGCACTAGCGGACCTCGACAGCAACGGTAGCCCCGACCTGATCGCGGCGACGGGCGGCGATCACGTGAGCTTCTGGGCCAACTCGATGGTGCCGCTCGACCAAGACGGGGATGGTGTGCCGGACGTGGTGGAGCTTCGCGATGGGACGCGCTGCGACAGCCACGACACCGACGGCGATGGGATCCCGGACCAGGACGACAACTGCCCGACGGTCCCGAACCCCAGTCAGGTCGACACGGACGGCGACGGCGTGGGCGACGCGTGCGACAACTGCCCGGGCGCCGCGAATCCAACGCAGATCGACTCGAACCACAACGGGATCGGTGACGCCTGCGAACCGACGCTCTCGGCCTGCGCCGGAGCCGGTGGGGATACGGATGGCGATGGCGTCTGTGACCCGTCCGACAACTGCCCGACCGTCGCGAACGG
>CAZYWA010000250.1:0-10580 GCA_964650975.1 uncultured bacterium | reverse complement strand
GCTCGGAATCCTCGCGTGCTGGTCGAGGATCCGGCCGCTCGAGAAGCGTGACGTGGCGCTGGTCCTGGGCGCCGTGCTCAGCCATCTCGTGATCGATTTCTTCACCGACGATCCCGGCATCCGGCGTGGTCTCCCGCTCGCTTGGCCCCTCAGTACGGGCCGCGTGCTGTCGCCGCTCTGGGTGATTCCGGCGGTGGAGAGAGCGTGGCCGCTCAACCGCACGTGGGTGGGCCACACGGCCTGGCTGGTGCTCGCGGAAGCCGCGACGTTCGCGCCGTGGGCGCTGGGAGCGTGGGTGGCGGCGGGCCGGCCCGGGCTCACGCGGGTGTCCGTCGCAGCGAGCGCAGGAGGGGCGAGATGACTCAGGTGGTGCGAGCGTCGCTGGCCGCGCAAGCTTCGCCGGCGACCGCGGCGGAGCGGCCCGAGGTCTCGGTCGTGATTCCGGTCTACAACGAGATCGAGAACGTCGAGGCGCTCGCGAGCGACGTCTGGTCGGCGCTCGGAGCCCAGGGCAAGACCTTCGAGGTGATCCTAGTCGACGACGGATCGCGCGACGGTTCCGCCGAGGCACTACGGCGCATCGCGGCCGAGCGGCGCGAGGCGCGGGTCGTGCTGCTGCGCAGGAACTTCGGTCAGACCGCGGCGCTCAGCGCCGGGTTCGACCACGCGCGCGGACGCGTGATCATCACCATGGACGCGGACCTGCAGAACGACCCCCAGGACATTCCGAAGCTCCTGGCCGGCATCGACGAGGGCTACGACATCGTCGCCGGCTGGCGCCTCGACCGGAAGGATCCGTTCGTGAGCCGGCGCTTGCCCTCGATGATCGCGAACCGGCTGATCTCGTGGGTCACCGGCGTCAGCCTCCACGATTACGGCTGCACGCTCAAGGCGTTCCGCGCGGAGGTGGTCCGCGAGGTGCACCTCTACGGCGAGCTCCATCGCTTCATCCCCGCCGTGGCGAACTGGATGGGTGTCACGGTCCGCGAGGTGCCGGTCAATCACCGCGCGCGGCGCGCGGGAGTCTCCAAGTACGGCATCGGCCGCACCATCCGCGTGCTGCTCGACCTGATCACCGTCAAGTTCATGGAGTCCTACTCGACCAAGCCGATCCAGATCTTCGGGCTCCTGGGCGTGGTTTCCGGAGGACTGGGCTTCCTCGGTGCCGGGTGGCTGACGGTGCAGCGGGTGCTGTTCGGAGCGAGCCTCTCCAACCGTCCGATCCTGCTCCTCTACGTCATGCTGATCGTGGTGGGAGTGCAGTTCATCAGCATGGGTCTGGTGGCCGAGATGCTGGCGCGCACCTACCACGAGTCGCAGTCGAAGCCGATCTACTACGTGAAGGAGCTCGTCGAGGGGCGCGACGCACGCACTTGACGCGTCCGTTCGAGCACTCCGCATGCGGATCGGCATCGACGCACGGCTCGGGTTCGGCGACTCGACGGGGCTCGGGATCTACACGCGCCGCGTGATCGAGGCGCTCACGCGCCACGACGCGGGGAACGAGTACGTCCTCTACACCGACCGGGAGGTCGAGGTTCCCGAGCTGCCGGAGAACTTTCGAGTTCGCGTGGTGGCCGGGGAAAGCCGGATCGTGTGGACCAATCTCCGGCTGCCAGGCGTGCTGCGGCGCGACCGGATCGACCTCTACCACGGCCTCGCGAACTTCGAGCTGCCGCTCGGCTTCCGCGGGCTGCGCGTGGTCACGGTCCACGATCTGGTGCCGCTGCGCATTCCCGGCGCCGTGCCATGGAAGCACTCGGCCTTCTTCCGGCTCTTCACGGGGCCGGCGTTGCGCGCGGCCGACCGGATCGTGGCGCCGTCCGAGCACACCCGGCGCGACGTCCTGGAGCGCTTCCGCATCTCTCCCGACGACATCGAGGTGTTCCCGAACTGGGTCACGGCCGATTTTCGACCTCGTGACGGCACCCACCGAGCGTCCCAGCGCGCCGCCGCCCGCTACGGGATTCACGAGCGTTTCTTCGTGTTCGTCGGCGTCCGGGAGCCGAAGAAGAACCTCGATCGCTTGCTCGACGCGTTCGGGCGTCTCGCACCGCGGAGCGAGGGACCCGTCGATCTCGCCGTCGTGGGACCGCACGGCTGGTCGACCGAAGGGCTCGAGTCGCATGCGCGGGCGCTCGGCCTGGGCGACCGAGTGCGCTTCACCGGCCGGGTACCGCAATCCGACCTGGTAGAGCTGCTGCAAGATGCACGCGCGCTGGTCTTTCCTTCGATCACCGAGGGTTTCGGGCTACCGGTGCTCGAAGCCATGGCGTGCGGGACGGCGGTGATCGCGTCTCGCGCCGGTGCGCTGCCGGAGGTGGCCGGAGACGCGGCGCTCTACGTCGATCCGCTCGACGTGGACGTCATCGCCCAGGCGATGACCCGTCTGCTCGACGATCCCGCGCTCGCCGACGAGCTGGGCCGCCGCGGGCTGGAACGCGCCGCGCGCTGGAACGAGGCGCAAGCAGCGAGCCGGCTGGTGACGCTCTACCTCGATCTCTTCAACGCCGTGGCATGAGCCCGACCATCGCGCTCGACGCACGCTGGATTCGCAGCGGCCGGGCCGACGGGGTCGGGCGCTACACGCAGTCGCTGATCCGCGAGTTGCTAGCCCTCGACGGGCCCGAACGCTACGTGCTGCTCTTCGGCGGGATGGCGGCGCGCGACGAGCTCGTGCTCTCGGTGCCGTCGGCACGGGACGTCGAGACCGTCGTGCTCGGCGGAAAGCTCCTCGGGATCCAGGACTGGCTCGGAACGCCGAGCGAGCTCGCGGGCCGGGGACTCGACCTGTTGCACGTGCCGAGCTTCCTGACCTCGCCGTTTCACCGCGGCTACCGGACCGTGGTGACGGTGCACGACCTGATCCCGTGGACCAGCACCGGCCGGACGCCGCAGGCGCGCGGCGCCTGGCGCGCGTTCTTCGCGACCAAGCTTCCGCTGCGCGCGATCCTGCGACGCGCCGACCGCATCATCGCGGTGTCGCGGTCCACCGCCGAGGCGTTGCGCGCGCATTCCTGGCTGCGTGGACCGGTCGACGTGGTGCCGAACGGTGTCGAGGTTCCGGCCAGAGAGGGCAGGGAAACGAGCCCATCGCTCGCGGGTGCGTTGCTTTACGTCGGGCGCCTCGATCCCTACAAGAACGTGGAAGGCTGGCTGCGCGAGTTCGCGGCCCTTCCCGCGCAGGTTCGAGAGCAGCATCCGCTCGTCTTGTGCGGCAACCACGACCCGCGCTTCGCGCGACCGCTCGAGACGCTGGCGCGCTCGCTCGGGATCGAGCGCCAGGTGCGCTGGCTGGGAACCGTCTCCGAGCAGCGCCTCGACGAGCTCTACCGTGGCGCCGCGATGCTGGTGCATCCTTCGCGCGACGAGGGGTTCGGTCTCACCGTGCTGGAGGCGATGGCTCGCGGCACGCCGGTGGTCGGTTACGCGATCCCGGCGCTAGTCGAGGTAGCGGGCGACGCGGCGCGATTGACGAGCACCGGTGAGCGCGGCGGCCTCGGGCGCGCGGTACTCGAGCTGCTGGCCGATCCGGCTACACGCGCACGGCTCGGCTCTCTGGGTCGCGCGCGCGCTTCGCAATTCACGTGGCGAGCGACCGCTCTCGGGACGCGCGCCGTCTATCGCGCCGCGCTCGGCATCCCGGCGGGCGAGTGATCGCGATGGACGAACGCCCCAGGCATGTGGTCATCGATGCCCGCAAAGCCTTCGACGGCGGGATTGGACGGCACCTGCGCGAGATCGGCAGGCGGTTGCCGGGGGTGCTGCCCGGATGGCGCTTCACGCTGCTCGTGACCCCGGGCACCGGTGCCGAGCTCGAGGCGGAGGGCTTCAGGGGCGAACCGTTCGCGCTGCTCGACGAGACGGCCTCGAAATATGGCCTTGCCGAGCTCTGGCGCCTGCCGCGCACCGTGCGGAGCCTGGGTCCGGATCTCTACCACTCCCCGCATTACGTGCTGCCGCCGCGACTGCCGTGCCCGAGCATCGTCACGATCCACGATCTGATTCACCTGAAGCGTCCCGCGACGCCGTTGCATCGCTGGTACGCGATGCTGGCCATGGGATCGGCTTGCCGAAGCGCGCGCCGCATCCTCACCGTGTCTCGTACCAGCGCCCAGGACATCCAGACGATGCTCGGGGTCCCGGCGGATCGCGTCCAGGTGGTGCCGAATGGAGTCGCGATCCCGCAGACTTCACGAGTGCCGCCCACCGCCGTTCGCTACGTGCTCTACATCGGCAGTCTCAAGCCTCACAAGAACGTGCCGACGTTGCTCGCCGGGTTCGCGCGCCTCGAGATCGACGAACGGCTCGAGCTGTGGCTCGCGGGTCACTGGCTCCGCGAGGAGCGCTGGCGGCGCGAGCTCGAGCGGCAGGCCGCCGCGGAAGGTGTCGAGGAGCGCGTGAGGTTCATCGGGCGGTTTCCGGACTCCGCTCTCCCCGGCCTGATGGCGGGCGCGAGAGTCCTGGTCTCGCCGTCCTGGGAAGAGGGGTTCGGCCTGCCGGCGCTCGAAGCGTTGGCCCACTCGACCCCGGTGGTCGCGAGCGGCCGTGGGGCTCATCGCGAGGTGCTTGGGGACGCGGCCCGATACGTGGACGGCGCCGATCCCGAGGGGCTGGCCCGGGCGATCCGCGAGGTACTTCTCGAAGGACCCGAAGCGGCTGCGGAGCGCCGACGCCGCGGCGTGAGCCGCGCCGATCGCTATTCGTGGGACGACGCCGCGGCCGCGACCGCACACGCCTATCGCCTGGCGCTAGGCCCGGGTTAGTCATGAACGTTCGTAGCGAGGGCGCCAAGCGTCGAGCAGATTCGGGTGAACGCAGCCTGCTTGGAGAGTTCGGCCGAAGATGCCGACGATCGGCGGCCGCGGTAGAACGCTTCATGAATGATCCGGGCGAGGCGCGTGAGGGCCGGCGCGAAGGCCGGCGCCACCATACCGAGTGTGGCCGGTGGTTGACGACCACCAGCCCTAGTGCTACCTCTTGGACCAGAGCGCGGCTCCCGGCGCCGCCGACTGGAACCAACCGAAAGAAAGCAATCCGTTAGCCGTCGCCGGCCGCACCGTTCTAGCCTTCCCCGGCAGCGGGAATGGGCTTCCGACCGCGATGCGTCTGGTCCGTGCAGGCTCTCGCACACGTGTGAGTTGCACGTGCGTGTGTCGAGTCCGGGTTCGACCCCGGACCCGGTCCGGAGCGTCCCCGTGATGCGCGTCGCCCTGATCCACGACTGGCTGAACGGGATGCGTGGCGGCGAGAAGTGTCTCGAAGAGCTGTGCTTGCTGTTTCCGGACGCGGACATCTACACGCTGATCCACGAGCCGGGACGGGTGTCGCGGACCATCGAATCGCATTCCATCCACACCTCGTTTCTGCAGCATGTCCCCGGGGCGCGGCGGTACTACCGGCATTTCTTGCCGATCTTCCCGAGCGCAATCGAGCGGCTGAGCGTCGCGGGCTACGATCTCGTGGTGAGCTCGAGCCACTGCGTGGCGAAAGGCGTTCGGCTCGAACCGGGCACGCCTCACGTCTGCTATTGCTTCACTCCGATGCGCTACGCGTGGGACCTCGAGTCGACCTACTTCGGCCGGTCGAGAACGAAGGCGCCCGTGCGCTGGGCCGCCGCGCGGGTGCTGCCTTACCTGCGGCGGTGGGACGTCGAGACCGCGGCGCGCGTCGGCCAGTTCGTCGCGATCTCCGAGCACGTGCGTGAACGAATTCGCCGCATCTACGGGCGTGAGGCGGGCCGGATCTATCCGCCGGTCGATACCGAGGCCTATCGGCCGGATTTCTCACCGCCGGCTCGAGAGGATTTCTACCTGATGGTGACCGCGCTCGCGCCCTACAAAGGTGTCGACGTCGCGATCGAGGCGTTTCGCGGGTCGGGGCGAAAGCTCGTGGTGATCGGCACCGGGCAGGACGAGCGGCGTCTGCACGCGCTCGCCGGTCCCGAAGTCACGTTCGCGGGCTGGGCCGATCCACCGGCCCTGCGCGACGCGTACGCCCGCTGCCGCGCTTTCCTGCACCCGGCCGAGGAGGATTTCGGCATCGCCGCGGTCGAGGCCCAGGCGATGGGCGCGGCGGTGCTCGGGTACGACCGTGGCGGCTTGACCGAAACCGTCGTGGATCTGGATCGCGCCGCCGCCGGACCACCGTCGGGAATCCTGTTCGCGCCGCTCACGGTCGACGGCTTGCGCAAGGCACTCGATCGCTTCGAAGCTTCACGAGGCGAGTTCGACTCGCAGGCCATTCGCCAGCACGCGCTGCGCTTCTCCCGCCAGGCCTTCCGCGACGAGTTCGCCGCGCTGATTCATTCCGTCATGGACCGGTCCCCGGCCGGAAGCGCGGCGCGCGCCGCCTGACGATGCTCAAGAAGTACAACCAGCTCTTCCTGAGCCTGCTCATGGTCTGCGACCTCGCGGTGATCGCGGGCGCATGGCTCCTGTCGTTCTGGTTGCGGTTCTTCAACCCGCTGGTGACCGGCGCGATCCCGGTCACCCATGGACTCCCGGAGTTCGAGCTCTACGCGAAGTTCCTGGTGGTGCTGCTGCCGGTCTTCCACGCGTCCTTCCGCAGTCACGGCCTCTACCTGCCGCAGCGGATCTCCAAGCGCTCCCGCGAGATCGTGAACGTGCTGCGCGCCTCGCTGCTGGCGTTCGGCGCGATCGTGGTGCTCAACAACTTCGCGCGCGAGGCGTTCGAGGCGTCGCGCGCTGTGTTCGCGATCTTCTTCCCGCTGCAGGTGGGCGGCGTGGTGCTGCTCAGATCGGGGGTCCGCCAGGTGCTGCGCGGCCTGCGCAAGCAGGGGCACAACCTGCGGCACGTGATCGTGGTGGGCGCGGGCTCGCTGGGCGGCGAGGTGGTCGAGCGGATCCTGCGGCATCCCGAGATGGGCCTCCACGTCATCGGCATCCTCGGCAAGGACGCATCCAAGGTCGGGTCGTCGGTGCGGGGCATTCCGGTCACCGGCGTCTACGAGGACGTGACGCGGCTGCTCGAGGGCGGCGGCGTCGATCAGGTGATCCTGGCGATCCCGATGGAGTCGCACGACCGGATGCGGGCGATCCTCGAGGCGATCGGCTCGTTCATGGTCGACATCAAAGTGGTGCCCGACGTCTATCGGTTCATCAGCCTGCGGGGCGGAATCGAGGACTTCGACGGCATTCCGGTGGTCAATCTGCTGGAGACCCCGCTCTACGGCTGGAACCGGCTGCTCAAGCGCACCTTCGACGTGGTGGTGTCGTCGGTGCTGCTGCTGGTCCTGTCCCCGGTCATGCTGGCCATCGGTCTCGCGATCCGGCTCACCTCACGAGGGCCGATTTTCTACCGGCAGGAGCGCATGGGTCTGGACGGACAGACGTTCCGGATGTACAAGTTCCGGACGATGCGCGAAGACGCCGAGGCCGAGACGGGTCCCGTCTGGGCGGCCGAGGAAGACCCGCGCCGCACCGGTTTCGGGGCGTGGCTTCGGCGCTGGAGCCTCGACGAGCTGCCCCAGTTCCTCAACGTGCTGCGCGGTCAGATGAGCCTGGTCGGGCCGCGACCGGAACGACCGGTTTTCATTCACAGCTTCAAGGATCGGATTCCGAAGTACATGCTCCGGCATCGCATGCAGGCAGGTGTCACCGGCTGGGCCCAGGTGAACGGGTGGAGAGGCAACACGTCGCTCGAGCAGCGCATCGCGTGTGATCTCTACTACATCGAGAACTGGTCGCTTTCCTTCGACCTTCGTATCCTGGGCCTGACCTTCATCAAGGGACTGCGGCACAAGAACGCGTACTGAGCGTGCGCGCGCCGGGCCGAGGCAGGGCAGGACGAGCCCGTCCCGCCGGTAACGGCGCGTCGCGAGGGAGGAAGAGTCCGTGGAAGTTTGCGTCGTAGGCACCGGATACGTCGGATTGGTGGCCGGCACGTGCTTCGCCGACAGCGGGCGGGACGTGGTGTGCGTCGACAAGGACGCGGCCAAGATCGAGGCGCTCAATTCCGGCAAGGTTCCGATCTACGAGCCCGGGCTGAGCGAGCTGGTGTCGCGGAACCGCGCCGAGGGCCGGCTGCGCTTCACCACCGACCTGGCGGCGGGCGTGCACAAGAGCCGCATCGTGTTCATCGCGGTCGGAACGCCGCAAGGCGACGACGGCCGCGCTGACAAGCGCTTCGTGCTGGAGGTGGCGCGCGGCATCGGCCGCGCCATGAACGGCTACAAGATCATCGTCGACAAGTCGACGGTCCCCGTCGGCACCGCGGAAGAGGTGAGGGCGGCGATCCGCGGCGAGACCACCCACCCGTTCGACGTGGTGTCGAACCCCGAGTTCCTGAAGGAAGGCGACGCGATCCAGGACTTCATGAAGCCGGACCGCGTGGTGATCGGCACCGACAAGGCGGAAGTGGCCGAGGTGATGAAGGAGCTCTACGCGCCCTTCGTCCGCACCGACAACCCGATCCTGGTGATGGACATCCCGTCGGCGGAGATGACCAAGTACGCCGCCAACGCGATGCTCGCCACCAAGATCAGCTTCATGAACGAGATCGCGCGGGTCTGCGAGCGCGTCGGCGCGGACATCACCAACGTCCGCAAGGGAATGGGCTCGGATTCACGCATCGGGCCGCACTTCCTGTTTCCCGGGCTGGGCTACGGCGGATCGTGCTTCCCCAAGGACGTCCAGGCGGTGATCCGCACCGGGGCCGACAATGGCGTCGAGATGGAGATCCTGGACGCCGTCGAGCGCGTCAACCAGAGCCAGCGCCAGCATTTCATCGACAAGGTGATGCGCTACTTCGGCAACGATCTCTCGGGCCGCACGCTGGCGGTCTGGGGGCTCAGCTTCAAGCCGCGCACCGACGACATGCGCATGGCGCCGTCGGTGACCATCATCGAGGCGTTCCTGACCGCCGGCGCCAAGGTGCGGGCCCACGATCCGGAGGCGATGCACGAGGGGCGCAAGTTCTTCGCGGACCGGGTGGCCTTCTGCGATACCAACTACGCTGCCCTGGAAGGGGCGGACGCACTGGTCATCGTGACCGAGTGGAACGAGTTCCGCCGTCCCGATTTCGACCGGGTCCGTAGCATGCTGAAGCAACCGGTGATCTTCGACGGCCGGAACCTCTACAACAAGGACGAGATGCGGGGCCTGGGCTTCGCTTATCACTCGATCGGGCGCTGAAGGCCTCGCGAGCTCCACCGCCGAAACACGAAGGGGTCCGACCATGGGACGCATACTCATCACCGGCGGCGCGGGCTTCATCGGCTCGCACCTGAGCGACCGGTTCCTGGCCGACGGGCACGAGGTGATCTGCGTCGACAACCTCCTGACCGGCGACATGGACAACATCGGCCATCTCTTGGGCCACGAGCGCTTCCATTTCATCAAGCTCGACGTCACCAACTACCTCTACGTCGAGGGGGAGCTCGACGCGATCCTGCACTTCGCGTCTCCCGCGAGCCCCATCGATTACCTCGAGCTGCCGATCCAGACCCTCAAGGTCGGATCGCTCGGCACCCACAAGGCGCTGGGACTCGCCAAGGCCAAGGGCGCCCGGTTCCTGCTCGCGTCCACCTCCGAAGTCTACGGGGACCCGAAGGTCCATCCGCAGCGCGAGGATTACTGGGGCAACGTGAATCCCATCGGTCCGCGCGGCGTCTATGACGAGGCGAAGCGCTTCGCCGAAGCGATGACCATGGCCTACCACCGCACCCACGGGGTGCCGACGCGCATCGTCCGCATCTTCAACACCTACGGGCCGCGCATGCGAATCCGCGACGGTCGTGTGGTGCCGACGTTCCTGGCGCAGGCCTTGCGCGGCGAGGATCTCACCGTGTTCGGCGACGGCGCCCAGACCCGCAGCTTCTGCTTCGTGACCGATCTCGTCGAAGGCCTGGTGCGGCTCTTGCGCTCGAACGCCGAAGGCCCGGTCAACATCGGCAACCCGCGCGAGATGACCATCCTCGAGTTCGCCGAGACCATCATCAAGATCACCGGCTCGAAGAGCCGCATCGTGCGCAAGCCGTTGCCGGAAGACGACCCCAAGGTGCGCAAGCCCGACATCACGCTCGCCAAGAGCGTGCTCGGCTGGGAGCCTCAAGTGAGCCTGGAAGAGGGCATCCAGCGCACCCTCGAGGATTTCCGGAAGCGCATCCCGGGTGCGGCTCGCTGACTCGATGAACGAGGAAGCGGCCGGCCCAGGTCCGGACGAAGGCGATCTCGCTGCCGCGGAGCTCGCGGCGCGCTGGCTCCGGGGCTTCGTGCTCGGCGGCACCGCGATGGCCGCGGGCGCCCTGCTGGCGGCACACCCGTGGTGGTCCGGACCCTGCATCGAAGGTGCCTGGGTCACCGCCTGTTACGTGATCGGCGGAGTCGGCGCGGCGGTGGCGCTGGGTGCGCGCTGGCTGGCCGCGTGGATCGTTCACCGGCCGGGGTGGCGCGAGAACATCTATTCGCTGGCGCTGGCGTTCGTCCTGGCGCTCACGATCCGCACGTTCGCCGTGCAGGCGTTCAAGATCCCGTCGGGCTCGATGCTCCCCACGCTGCAGATCGGCGACCACATCCTGGTGCTCAAGTTCGCCTACGGCACTCGCATCCCGTTCACCG
>CAZYWA010000249.1:0-10611 GCA_964650975.1 uncultured bacterium | reverse complement strand
GCGATCGGGAAATTGAGCATCTGCGCCGCGAACACGAAGGCCGACGTCACGCCGAGCAGCGGCACCTGCCGCTCCTCGAGCGTGCGGCGCGACCTGCCCACGGCCCACGCCACCGTCGCCCCCGACACCGCATAGCCCGCGATGTTGATCGGGCCACTCACCAGGCCGTCGACGAGATGCATGGAGCCGGACCGCCACTCGAACCGATGCACACGAGTGTATCGGTCGTATTACGGCCCAGCCAAGAAAGCGGATGGGGCCCGGAGGGCTGCGGTCCCTCGCAGCCGCAGCGCTCCATCGCGATCCAACGCCGCGGACGCGAGTGAGCGCGTCCCTCCGGCCACGGCCACTCGAAGTCGAACGGAGACACGACCCGCGCCGCCCGCCGGGGACCGGCGGGCTCCACTGGAGCGCCACGGTCTCCGGCGCGCGATCGAATCGACCGGGACGCCAGCGCGCGTCGGATCGCGGAAGCGAGCGCCGCCTTACGAGCCGGTGTGGGCGAATCGCAGTCTCTCAGGTTGAATCGGATGGACCGGCTTCCGGCTGTCCTTGCCGACATCTCGCTCGATCGCGGTCGGGAGGGCTGCGGTCCCTCGACGGTCCCTCGCAGCCGCGGCGCTCCATCGCGATCCAACGCCGCGGACGCGACGGAGCGCGTCCCTCCGGCCGCGGCAGCCGGCCGGATCCGGGCCCGCCCGCTACTCGAAGCTGAGCGCGCGCTCGAAGTCGGCCGGCCGGCTCGACGCGGCCTTGGCGGTCTCGAGGTCGATCACGCCGGTCTTGTAGAGCTCGGTCAGGTGCTGGTCGAAGGTGTGGGTGACGAAGCCGTCGCCGCCCATCTCGATCATGTCGGTGATCTCGCCGGTGCGGCTCGCGTCGCGGATGCACTCCTGGATGGTCAGGTTGGAGAACATCGCCTCGCACGCGAGCGCCATGCCCTCGCCGTCCTTGCGCGGCAGCAAGCGCTGCGCGATGACCGCCTTGAGATTCTCGGCCAGCCGGTAGCGCACCGAGGTCTGCTCGCCTTGCGGGAAAACGCCGAGCAGGCGGCCGATGGTCTTCGAAGTGTCGGTGGTGTGGATGGTCGCGAGCACCAGGTGGCCGGTCTCGGCGGCGCGCAGCGCGGTGTCGATGGTGTCGAGGTCGCGCACCTCGCCGACCAGGATCACGTCGGGGTCCTGGCGCAGCGCCGCGCGCAGCGCCGAGTTGAAGGTGCGCGTGTCCTTCCCGACCTCGCGCTGGGTGATCGAGCCCAGGATCGGCTTGTGCACGAATTCGACCGGGTCCTCGATGGTGATGATGTGCGCGCGCCGGGTGCGGTTGATCTCGTGAAGGATCGACGCGAGCGTGGTCGACTTGCCGCAGCCCGCGACGCCGGCCACCAGCACCAGCCCGCGATGCAGCGTCGCCACCTGGCGGATCGCCTTCGGCAGGTTGAGCGCCTCGAACGACGGCACCTCGTTCGGCACGATGCGCAGCACCACCGACATCGATCCCATCTGCGAGAAGATGCTGGCGCGAAAGCGCGCGGTGCCTTCCAGGTCGAGGCAGGTCTCGACCTCGTCGAGCAGCTGATCCGGATCGTGGTGGGTGCCGCGCAGCAGGAACTGCACGATCCAGCGGATGTCGTCCGCGGTGAGCTTGGGAATCGGCGTGTCGCGCAGCTCGTCTCTCATCCGCAAGAGCGGCGGCGAGCCGACCTTGAAGTGGATGTCGCGCGCTTCGTACTTGAGGCCTGCGTTCAGGACTCCACGGAATCTGCGCTCGTCCATCGTCGGCGACGACGCGATCGGACGGGGTGCCGCGGTGCCCGCGGCGGCGGCGGGCACCGGCGCTTCGGCTCGCGAAACCATCGCGGGACCCGCCATGGCACGGCTGCGCGCGCGCGCCGCTTCGAGCGTGGTTCGGGATTCGGGAGTCATGGCGATTCCTTTCCTTCGTCAGGAGATTGACCAGCCGAACCACACGCGGCGCGCCGCTGGCGCGAGCGCGCTCGGCGGCCATTCACGGCACCGCATCCCTTCACGGCAACCTGGCGGGCGCCGCGCGAGACCCGGGGGAGATCCGAAACACCAGTGATTCGGCGTGAATGCATCCATCCTCGAGGTTCGGCCGGACGTTCCGTGTCGGGCTCGGCTCGTGCTGCTGGGCGAGCGCGTGCGTGTCTCGATCGATCCCGGGCGCCCCCTCCTGGGCCCCCGCTCAACCCGATCGCCGACCGCGCTACTTCAAGCCACGTGCCGCGCTTCCCCGCGGCCGGCGGTAGCGAGCAACCAGCCGGTACGCGCCGAAAAGGCGCTACGATTGGCGCGGTGACCACGTTGGACGCGTACGAGCCCTTCGTCTCGCTGGCCGTGGCGGTCGCGGTGGGGCTGGTCGTGGGTCTCGAGCGCGAGCAATCCCATCCGGCGTCGTCGGAAGATCGGCATTTTTTCTTCGGCGGCGCGCGCACCTTCCCGCTCTTCGCGCTCGCCGGCGCGATCTCGATGCTGCTCTCGCGGTCGCTGGGGAGCGCGATCGTGCTCGGTCCGTTCCTGGCGCTCACGGCGCTGCTCGCCGCGGGACAGGTCGCGAGCGTGCGCAGCGGCGCCGATCCGGGGCTCACTTCCGAGGTCGCGGCGCTGGTCACGTTCCTGCTGGGCGCCCTGGTCACCAGCCATGGCGTGATCGAGCCCACCTCGCAACGGCTGGTCGCGGCGTCGGCCATCGCGGTCGTCATGACCGTGGTGCTCTCCCTCAAGCCACTGCTGCATTCGCTGGTGGCGCGCGCGTCGAAGGACGACGTGTACGCGACGCTCAAGTTCTTGCTGGTGGCCGTGGTCGTGCTGCCGCTGCTTCCCGACCAGGCGGTGGGCCCGTTCGACGCGCTCAACCCGCGCAAGATCGGCTGGATGATCGTACTGATCGCGGGAGTCAGCTTCGTTGGTTACGTCGCGATGCGGGCGCTCGGTCCCGGCCGCGGCCTCGGCCTCACGGGTCTCCTGGGCGGGCTCGCCTCCTCGACCGCCGTGACGCTCGCCGCTTCCGGGAACGCGCGACGGGAACGCTCCATCGCGGGGCCGGCCGCACTGGCGGTGGTGCTCGCGTCCACCGTGATGTACCTGCGGGTGCTGCTGCTGGTGGCGCTGATCGAGCGCGGTTTGCTGGTGCCGCTTTCGTGGACGCTGCTGCCGATGACGCTCGCGGGAGCGGTGGTGGCGCTGGTCCTCTATCAGCGGTCGCGGGCGCAGCCGGCCGGGACCGCGGACGTGGCGATCGCCAACCCGTTCGAGCTCAGCCAGGCCGTGAAGTTCGGATTGCTGTTCGCCGCGGTGCTGGTCGCGTCGAGCGCCGCGAGCCGTTACCTCGGCACCCGCGGCATGTACGTGACCGGCATGATCGCGGGAACCACCGACGTCGACGCGATCACGCTCTCGATGGCGCAGCTCGCCCGCGGTGGTCTGGATCACGCGGTGGCCGCAGACACGATCGGCCTCGCGGTGGTCTCGAACACCATCGTGAAGGGCATCATCGCGATCGGCGTCGGCGGCTGGGCCTACGGGCGCGTGGTCAACCTCGGCTTCCTCGCGATGCTCGCCGCCGGCGCGGTGGGACTGGCGCTGCGGTAGGGCCCGACGAACGGTCGCGAGTGCTCGCTCGCGCGCGAGGGACCGCGCGCGCTCCAAACGGCCTTGGAGGCCCACCGGTCCCTCGGTGGGCAGGGCCGATCACGGCACGATCAGGCGCGCCGTCGAGCCGCGCTGGGCGGGGAGCACCTCGAGGCGCACGTCGATGCGCTCCTTGAGCTCGGCGACGTGGGAGATGATGCCCACCAGGCGGCCGCCGCGCTCGAGGTCCTCGAGCGCCCGCATCGCGAGGTCGAGCGACTCCGAGTCGAGGCTGCCGAAGCCCTCGTCGACGAACAGCGTCTCGAGACGGATTCCGCCGGCGTGCGCCTGCACCACGTCCGCAAGCCCGAGAGCCAGCGCCAGCGACGCGAGAAAGCTCTCGCCGCCCGAGAGTGTCCGGACCGGCCGCGCGACTCCGGTGTATTGATCGAACACCTCGAGATCGAGACCGCCGGCGATGCGCCGGTCGCCCGGCGCTTGCGCGCGCTGCAGCAGATAGCGGCCGCGGCTGGTGGCGCGCAGGCGGGCGCTCGCGGCGGCCAGCGCCTCGTCGAGAAGCGCCGCCAGCACGAACCGCTGGAAGCTCATCTTGAGCGGGTTCTTCCGGCCATCGGCGATCTCCGAGAGACGCCCCAGGCGGCCGAAGCGGAGGGTCGCGCCAGTCAGCTCCGCCTCGACCGTCGCCAGCGATTCGAGCGACTTGTCGAGCTGCTCGATCCTCGCGTCTAGACGGACGCTGGCCTCGCCGAGCGTGGTCGCGCGCTCGCGAGCGCTCTGGTGCGCGCGCTCGAGCAGCTCGAGATCGGGCGCCGCCATTGAACCCGCCTCGCGATCGGCGCGATCCGCTCGATCGCGCGCCGCAGCGAGCGCTCGGTCGCGGTCGAGGAGCGCAGCTTCGAGCTCGGCGACGCGCTCGGGCGTGCGGTGCGCCGACTCGAACGCGGCGCGCTCCGCGAAGCCCGCGCCGCGCATCCGCGTATCGAGGTCGCTCGCGATCCGCGCGTGCTCCTCTCGATGCGCGCCGGCGGTCGAGTGCGTGGCGGCGAGCGCTCGATCGGCGTCGGACGCGCGGGTTCGATCCTCGCTCGCGCGCCGCTCCGCCTCGGCCAGGGCCTGCTCCGACGCGAGCAGACTGGCGCGGCGCTCGCCCAGCACCGTGGCCAGCGCACCGGGCGCGCGCAGCTCCTCCGGTAGACCGCGAGCGCGCTCCTCGGCGATGCGCGCGCAGGTGGTTTCGTCGGCGCGCGTCGCGGCGAGTGCCGTCGCGGATCGATCGCGCGTCTCTCGCGCCTCTTCCAGCGCGGCCGCGGCGCTCTCGACCAGCGCCGCAAGGTCTTCCAGCGACTCGCTCGCTTGCTCGGACTCCGCCAGCTCGGTGCTGGCCGCGAGCAGCCGTTCCTCGAGGGCCTCGAGCTGGCCGCGCTCGATGCCGCCGGTTTCCTCGATCAGCTCCGCCACGCGCCCGGCGAGCGCCGCCACCTCGGTCGAGACGCGGACGCTGTCGCGCAGGGCCTGCTCGCGCATCGCGTCGGCGGCGGCGAGCTCGTCGCGCGTGGCTTCGAGATCCGCGTCGCCGGTGGCCGGACCCTGCGCCCGAGCCGGCCGCGGGTGCTCGGTCGAGCCGCACACCGGGCAAGGCGCGCCGCGCACCAGACCACGAGCCAGCACCTGGGCCTGGCCCGATTGCCAGGCTGCTTCCGCGCGCAGCGAGAGCTCTCGGGCTCGATCGCGAGCAACGGTCGCGGCGTCGAGCGCGAGCTTGGCTTCTCTCGCCTCCGCGTCCTTGCCGTCGAGCTCGCGCTGAGAGTGGACGACCTCCGCGGCGCGGTCACGAGCGGCTTCGAGCTCGCCCACCACCACTCGCATCGTGCTCAGGCGCTCGATCGCGGCGGCGGCCGACGCCTGCGTCGCTTGCGACCGGGCCACCTCTTCGGCGCGCTCCTCGAAGGCTCGGCTCGCCAGCGCGCTCTGCTCCTGCGCGCCGATCGCGCGCTCTTTCGCCACGTCGGCGGCGCGGCGAGCCTCGTCCCAGAGCGACACGCGCTCACTCATCTGCTCCAGCCGGTCGATGGCACGTCGCAGGTCGTCGCGCTCGGCGGAGCGCGCCCGCTCGACCTCCAGCGCGGCCAGCGTGGTGGCGAGAGCACCGTGAGCCTCCGTGGCCAGCGCCACGGCGCGCTCGTGTGCCTCGCGGCGGACCTCGCCCTCGCTCTCCGAGCGCTTGAGCCGCAGGGCGAGATCCGCGAGCCCGGCCGCGCGCTTCGCGGCGTCGAGCTCGCGCTGCTCGAGCTCCGCCTTCTCGGCCCCGGCTTCGAGCGCGGCCAGCGAGTCGCGCGCGGCCGCCTGCTCCGCGAGGCGCTCGGCGATGCGTCGCGCTTCCTCGAGCCGCGCGCGGGTCCGCTCCTCCTCGGCTGTGGCGCCGGCCAGCTCGGCGCGTGCCGCGGCGCGCTCCTCGGCCGCGGCCCCGCGCGCGGCGCGCAGCTCGTCCGCCGACTCGGCCCGCGCCTCGCCGAGAATCGTCTCGCGGCGGGTCTCGAGCTCGTGGACCGCGCCTCGCGCGGCGCTCGCCGCGCGGGTGATGGCACTCTCGATGCCGCGGTAGTGATCGGTCCGGAACAGCACCTCGAGCACGCCCTCTCGGGCTTCCGACGTGGAGGTGATGAGGCGCCGGAACTCGCCCTGCGGGAGGACGATGACTTGCCGGAACTCGTCGGCGGTGAACCCGAGACGTTCGCCGATCGCACGCTCGACGTCGCTCGGCTTGGCGGCGAGCGGCTGGCCGTCGTCGCCGTCGGCTTCGATGCGCGCGTCGACACCGGTCCGGCACCAGAGCGTGGCGCGTGCCGGCTCCTCGGTGAACCCAGGCCCGCGCAGGCGCGGGCGGCGGTACTTGGGACTGCGCGCGACGCGGAAGCGCTCGGCGCCCAGGCGGAAATCGAGCACCACCTCGGTGTCGAGCTCAGGGCGCGCCCAGTGGCTGCGCAGCTCGTCGCCGCGGCGCTCGCCGCCCGAGACTTCGCCGTAGAGCGCGAAGCAGATCGCGTCGAGGATCGAGGTCTTGCCCGCGCCGGTCGGGCCGTGGATCAAGAGCAGCGAGCTCGATCCGAGCCTGCGGAAGTCGATCTCGGTGCGCTCCGCGAAAGGGCCGAACCCGCAGAGCACCAGCCGCTCAAGGCGCATCCAGGACGTCTCCGCCGCGCGCGGCCTCCAGCACCTCGCTCAAGAGTCGCCGGTCGTCAGGCGCCAGCGGGTCGCCGGTGACCTCGCGGAAGAAGGCGTCGAGCAGCTCGAGGTCGCCGAGCTTCCGGTGATCGACTCGCTCGGAACGCGCGAGCGGATCGGCTCCCTCGTGCTGCACCCGATCGAGCTCGAGCACGTTCGGGTAGACGCTGCGGAGCTTGCCCATCGGATCGAAGAGCGCCTGGGTGTCGGTGAGCTTCACGCGCAAGTAGTCGTCGCGCGCAGGATCCCGCTCGGCACCGTGCAGCACCTGGCCGAGCGTGCCCTCCAGGTTCCGGACGTCGCGGCGCGGCGAGAGCGGCACGGCTTCCACGCGCACGGCACCACGCTCGTCGATCTCGACCACGTTCACCGACTTCACGTGGTCGGCCTCGGCGAACGAGTACTTGAGCAGCGATCCCGAATACGCGACGGCGCCGTCCTCGGTGACCGCCTGCGGGCGATGCAGGTGCCCGAGCGCCACGTACGCAAAACCCGCGAAATGCGCCGCATCCACGGCGCTCGCTCCGCCGATGCTGAGCGGCCGCTCCGACTCGCTCTCCGCACCACCGCGCACGAACGCGTGACCGACGAGCACGCCGCGGGCGGACGGATCGCGCGCGGCGCTCGCGCGCGTGAGCCAGGCCGCGAGCGCCGTGTCGTGATCCACGAGGTCGTCGCGTGCCAGCACCGCGCGCATCGTCGCCGGGTCGGCGTAAGGCGCAGCCAGGATCTCGACCACGCCGTGCTCGTCGCGAAGGCGGAGCGGCACCGGCGAAGCCGTGGGATTCGCGATCACGTGGAGTCCGCGATCGGCGAGGATGCGCGAGCCGAACGCCAGCCGATCCGGCCCGTCGTGGTTCCCCGCGATCACGATCACCGGCACCCGGAGATCGAGCACCACGCGAGTCAGGATCTCGTCGAGCAGCGTCACCGCGTCGGGCGGCGGCACGGCGCGGTCGTACACGTCGCCGGCCACGATCAACGCGTCGGGACGGACCTCCGCCACCAGCCGCACCAGCTGCTCGAGCACGTGGCGCTGATCGCCCGTCAGGTGAACGCCGTGGAAAAGCCGCCCCAGGTGCCAATCGGCGGTGTGGATCAATCGCATCGGGTTCGGGGATACTCCACCTCATGGCCAAGCACAACGCGGATTCCCTCGACCGTTATCGGGTCCCTCACGACGGCAAGAAGTTCCGGCTCTCGAAGATCGATCCGGGCGATGACGGCGGGCTCACCAAGGAGCAGGCCGCGGTGCACCTGGAGCGCGACCTCGGAGTGCTGAACGGACTGCAGGAAAAACTCGTGGCCGCCACGTCGCACTCCGTGTTGGTGGTGCTGCAGGCGATGGACACCGGCGGCAAGGACGGCACGGTCCGCAAGGTGTTCGGCCCGCTCGATTCGCTGGGGCTCGAGGTCACCAGCTTCAAGAAGCCCACGCCCGAGGAGCTGTCGCACGATTTTCTGTGGCGTGTGCACCGCGCGTGTCCGCCCAAGGGGAAGATCGGGATCTTCAACCGGTCGCACTACGAGGACGTGCTGGTGGTGAAGGTGCACAAGTGGGCTGACGAGGAAACGATCGAGCGGCGCTACGATCAGATCCGCGGCTTCGAGCGGATGCTGAGCGAGAACGGCACCGCGATCCTCAAGATCTTCCTGCACATCAGCCGCGACGAGCAGCGGAAGCGGCTGCAAGAGCGCCTCGACGATCCCACCAAGCACTGGAAGTTCAACGTCGGCGACCTGGCCGAGCGCGCGCTCTGGGACGACTACATGGACGCTTACCAGACCGCGCTGCGCCGCTGCTCCACGCCGGAAGCGCCGTGGTACGTCATTCCCGCCAACCACAAGTGGTACCGGAACCACCTGGTCGCGCGGCTGCTGCGGAAGACGGTCGAGGATCTGAAGCTCGCTTACCCGGCGGGCGCCCCCGGCCTGCGCAAGATCAAGATCCCGAAGTGAGTCCGACGTAACTCCGGCTTAACGCCATCGAGCCGCCGTGGGTCTCCATTCTCCTGGGGGAAGTTGGGGAAAGAGTCCGGAGGGGAGAACGAGGAGGACGTCATGAGACGTACCTTGTTATCCATGGCCCTCGGATGCGCCTGCGCTGCGTGGCTCGCGTCGCCGGCGTGGTCGGGCATGGTCGGTCAGCGCCAGAAGATCCAGGAGCAACGGATCCAGGCCGGCATCGACCAGGGTCAGCTCACGAAGCACGAAGTGAAACGCCTCGACGCCGATGAGGCGACGATCCACTCGATGCGCCACGATGCGCGCGCCGCCGGAGACGGAACGATCGCCCCGCCCGAGGAGAACGCGATCATGCACGAAGAGGACGCGGTGAGCCGGCAGATCTACCAGCTCAAGCACAACGACGACGTCCCGCCACCCGCCAAGCCCGTGCCGACCGCCAACCCGGCGGTCGCGAAGTAACGGCACGGTCTAGTCCGCCGGCCGAGATCCATGCGATCTCGGCCGGCGTTTGTTCGTCATTCCGGGTCGCAGGGACCGTCGCAGGGGTGGATGATCGGCCCCTCGGGCGTGAAGAGCGCGTCGAGCTGCCGATCCGCGGCGTGAAGCAGCCGCACTCCGTCGTGCACCGGGTTGGGCACCGCGGGTGGCTCGGCCTTCGCCTCGAACGACGTGTCGACACCGAGATCGAAGATCGTCACGCCGGCGCGGAGGTCGGTGCCGGTGGCGGGATTCACGCCCCAGATGTCGGCGGCGCTCGGTGTGGTGAGCTGGGCGCCGAGGATGCGCGCCAGGTAGAAGCCGCCGGCGTTCGGCACCTGGGTGTCGCCCAGGCCGAGCTGTAGCAGCACGCGGCGATCCGGCGGGTTTTGCGGCAGCGTCGGATCGAACTCGAGCGGCGCGTAGACGGCAGGATCGATCCGGTCCAGGTGGCGCTGGATCGACGCCACGTATTCCTGCTGCACCAGCGGGTCGGGATCGCTGATGCCGGCGGCGATCAGGAACGGGATGAAATCCTGCGAGCGCCACATGAGCTGCGTCCAGCCGGCGCCGCCCACGTTCAAGCACACGCGCTCGTTCCACGGGTTCATCGACGACTGCACCGTGCCGAGGATCGCGCCGTTCGAGAGGCCCCAAAAATCGACGCGCGACGGGTCGTACACCGCTTGCCCGTTCTCGGGCCGGGTGAAGCCCGTGGCCGACGTGATCGGACCGCGCAGCGCGGCGGTGAGCGTCAGCCAGTTGGCGACGGCCTGGTGCACTCGATCAGTGAACGCGGGCGTCCGCGAGGGATTGGTCGCGAGCGAGATCACGACTCCCGGCGCGTCCTCGAGCGCCATGCCCCACCAGTCGATCGAGACCACCACCGCGTTGAGCGCGTTCGCCGACTGCACCGCGGAATCGCTCAGCACCTCGCTGCGGGTGCCGAAGAAGCCGTGGCCGAGGCCGATGATGCGTCCCGCGCCGGACGCCGGATCGCGCAGGCTCTCGGGGATCTGCGCCAGGAACGGAACGGCCACGGTGCCGTTCTGGTGCACCTGGCCGCTCGAATCGCGCACCAGCTCGGCGCCTGGGTTGCCCGAGCTGGTGAAGAGCGGCGCCTGCACGTGGCCCGACACCTCGCGCCAGATGCGCGAGCCGTCGCCCTGTGCGTGCTCGGTGACCTGGTCGATCGTGACCTGCGGCGTGTTGCTCGCGAGCCACGCCAGCGTGAGCTCGCGCACCCGGCGCATGTCGCCGGTCACCGAGAGATCCGAGCCGGTGGTGAAGTCCCACGCGAGCTGCAAGTCCGCGCGAGCCACGCCGGCCGCTT
>CAZYWA010000248.1:0-10624 GCA_964650975.1 uncultured bacterium | reverse complement strand
ACGTTGGGGAAACGGCGCCGCGAGACGTTCACGATGTCGCGCAGCACCGCGCCGGTTCGCGACGTCACGACACCCACGCGCCGCGGCACCGGCGGCAACGCGCGCTTCCGTGCGACCTCGAAGAGCCCCTCGGCCGCGAGCCGCCGCTTGAGCTGCTCGAACGCCAGCATCAACCCGCCGAGCCCGGCGGGCTCGAGCGAATCGACGATCATCTGCAGATCGCCGCGCGCCGGATACACGGTGACGCGTCCGCGCGCCACCACCTTCACACCGTTCTCCGGCGCGAAGCGCAAGCGCACGCGGGTGCCGCGGAAGAGCGCCGCTCGCAGACACCCGCGATCGTCCTTGAGCGAGAAGTAGACGTGACCCGAGGAGGGCGCCGAGAGGTTCGAGATCTCGCCCTCGACCGCTACCGCGCTGAATTCACCCTCGAGGCTGGCGCGCACGTACTCGAGCAGCTCGGAGACGCCGAAGGGGCGCGCCGCCACCGCCCCGTCGTCGGCGCTATCCTTGAGCCCCCAGGAACTCTCACGATCCCACATGGCGTGCCCAAGATACTGCCGCAGCCCCGCTTTTTCAGGACCTTCCGCTCAGGCGCGGTCGCTCAACCGCCGTGCGCCTTGCGCCACACCGCGAGCGGCAGCTCCGGCAGACTGGTGACGAAGTCCCACCACGAAAAGGTTCCCGAGTACGGGATCATCTCGGCCAGGTAGGCGAGCATCAAGAGGCCGTTCCACGCGACCGCCGCGCCGATCGCCGCCGCGAGCCAGCCGCGCGGCGCGCGCCGCGCGGGTCCGTCGAGGAAGCTCGCCAGCGCCACCGCGAAGAACGGCAGCAGGCAGATGAAGCCCCGGTGACCGAAGCTGTGGCCGAGCCACCACTGCTCCCAGCTCGCGTTGGCCCAGAGCAGGAGCAGCGCCCAGGCGACCAGCCCTCGGCCAAACGCGGGCGCCCGGCGCAAGAGCTCGGGCACGCCGGCGAGCGCCACGACGAGAAGCGGGCTCCAGCTGAGCAACCCGTGACGCGAGGAGAAGAGCACCTGCGGAATCCGTGGTGCCAGCAAGTGAGTGAACCCCTCGCCTTGATAGGTATCCGGCCACCACGAGCCGTAGACGACCCGCCACGCCACCAGCTGCGGCAGCAGTCCCGCCAACCAGCCTGCCGCCAGTGCTGCGAGGCGAGGTCCCGGCCACCGTTCGCCACGGCGCGCGTCGTTCACGAAGAGCGCCGCCGGCACCGCGACGAACAGCAGTCCCGTCAGGCGTACGGTCGCGGCGAGCCCGGCGGCGAGCCCGGCCACGAGCCACGCGGAGGCGTCGAGCCGTTGCCGCCACGCACGCTCGATCAGGTACGCGGCGAGCGACAGCGCGAAGAACGAGTCGAGATGCGAGAGAAAGGGCTCGCGCACGAAGTAGTAGAGGACGTTGCTCCCCACCGCGAGCAAGCTCACCGCGACGGCACTCGCCGCCGGCGACGCGACGCCGAGCGCCAGCCGGTGCGCGAGCACCAGCCCGAGCCAGCCCCACACGATGCTCGAGAGCGCGAGCGCCGCGCGATCGACGGGGGTCCATCCTTCCTCGGCGAGCACGCCGCTCGCACCCTCGGCGCGGTCCACCACACGCGCCACCGCGTAGAACGGCAGCGCCAGGATCGACACGCCGACGCCGTACTTGTCGGGGCGCAAGCCGGTGGCGGTACGTTGATCGGCACCCGGCAGCTCGCCCGGATGAACGCGGTCGATCTCGTCGGAGAAGTCGAGATCGCCCTGGCCGATCAGGCTGCGCACCCACAGCGTGTAACCGACCCCGTCGACTCCCTGGATGATGCGCTTCTCGGGGTCGATCCGGAGCGACAGGAACAGGAACAGCACCGCGCAGAGCGCGGCACCGGCCGCCCATCCGAGATACAGGCAGCGATCGGCGGCCCAGGAACGCGGCGGCGGGACGGACGGGTTCGGGGCCACGCCGTGACTCGTCAATCGAAATGGATCGGCCGCCCGGCGCGCACCTCGGCGAGCGCCGCCGCCGACTGGCCGTCCGTGGGATCGACCTTGAGCGCATCTTCGAGCTCACGCACCGCGTCCTTCTCGCGGCCGGTCTTCAGGTACACGAACGCCAGCGACCGGTGGCCGGCGGGATCCCAGTACCAGCGGTGCACGGCCTCGAGGAAAGCCTGCTCGGCGTTCGGCAGATCGCCCTTCAGGAAATAGATGCGGCCGATGCCCAGAAAGGTCTCGGGGTTCACCGTCTTCCGGGCCGCGTTGGCGAGGAAAACCTCGAGTGCGCGATCGAGCTCGCCCTGCTTGAGGTAGACCTCGCCGATCTGCTCCCAGGCGTCCACGGCCAGACGGTCGTCTGCCGGCTTGTCCTGGATCACCCGGTTCAGGTCCGCGAGCGCCTCGTCGTGGCGGCCGACCACGCGGTAGAGCCTTGCGCGATCGAGCCGGTACTCGTCGAGGACCGGATTGATCTCGAGCGCCCGGTCGTAGTCGGCGAACGCCGCGTCGAGGTTTCCCGCCTGGGCGAGCGCGGTCGCGAGATTGCCGAGCGGCCGCGCCTTGCCCGGCGACTTCCGGACCGTGTCGCTCCACAGCGCGAGCGCCGAGCTCCACACCCCGTTCCTCGCGACGGTGCCGGTGGCGAGCAGCACCACCAGCGCCAGCGTCGCGACGCTCACCGCGCGGCTCCAGCGCAGCCGCTCGCCCAGACGAGCGATCGCCCAGCCGCCCACCACGGCCGGCGCCACCATCGAGAGATAGAGACGTCGCTCCGCGATGAAGTCCTGCAGCGGGATGAGCGAGGTGGGCGCCAGCCCGATGACGAACCACACGATCGCGAGCGCGATCAGCGGCGCGCGGCGGACGAGCGGCACGACGGCCGCGAGCGCCAGCAGCAGCACACCGCCGCCCAGCTTCTCGCGCCACGACCACACCTCCGCCACCGGCACCGCCGGGTCGACGTCCAGGTTCACCGGAAAGATCACCAGCTGCGGATAGCGAAGCCACACTCCGGCCTCGGTGCGCCAGTGATCGAGCAGCGACCACGTCACGTCACCGGTCTTCACCGCGTGTTGCAGCATGAGCCGCACCGCGGAGGCGGCGGCCAGGAGGCCGAGATGCGGTGCGATGCGACGCAGCGAGTCGCGCCACGAGCGCTGCGGCACACCGGGCCACTTGAGCGCCCTCTCCACCGCGAGCACCAAGAGCGGCGTGACGATCGCGATTTCCTTGGTGCCCATGGCCGCGACGAACGACGCGAGGCCGAGAGCTCGCCACATCGCCCGCGGGAGGTCGCGGGTCTCGAGCTCGCGCACGTGCGCCAGCACACAAGCGAGCATGAACACCGAGACCAGGAGCGACGAGCGGCTGGCGACGTAGCTCACCGACTCGGTCTGCACCGGATGGAGCGCGAACAGCGCGGCCGCGAGCCACACCGCGCGCTCCGAGGTGCGGCTTTGCCCCGCGCCGGCGCCACGCTCGATCCAGCTCGCCGCCAGCACCGCCAGCAGCAGCACGTTGAGCGCGTGCAGGGCGACGTTCACCAGGTGGTAGCCGAACGGATCGAGCCCGCCGGCGCGGTAGTTGAGCGCGAAGCTCAGGAACAAAAGCGGCCGGTGGAGCTGGTACGGCAGATGGCTCCACCACGCCGCGAGACCGCGAATCCCGGGGTTGTCGCGGACCGTGTGGAGGTCGTCGTACACGAACTCGCCCCACAGCGAGCTCCAGTACGCGGCGAAGGTGAGCGCCACCAGCGCCAGCGGCGCCACCCAGCGCGGGACGGCTCCCGCGCGACGCGCCTGCGGCGAAGACAGCCAGGTACGAAACCGGTCGAGTGAGTCCATCCGAAGGCCGGATGCCACTCGCACCACGATCGTGGGGGGAAAACGTCGCGGAGCGGAGGCGGAACGTGCGCCGCGAACCGTCGAGCTAACCCTTGGCGCGCCCCTCCAGATCGAGTGACGCGATGGGGATGGTGCGGGACAGCACGCGATCGCCCATCTCGAGGCGGATGGTCACGAGGTCGCGCGCCGCCTCGTGGCCCTCGGCGCGCTGCAGCGTCTCGGGGGTGAAGCGCATGGTCGCCACCCAGCCCAGGTACTGGACGGCCACCGAGACCTCCTTGACGGGAAAATCGTAGCGGCCAGCGCGAGGCTCGCTGGGCGCGGCCGGAGCGGCCTGCGGGGGTGCGGGCGGCTTGACGGGCGGCTCGCTGCGCGCCTCGCCGCGAAGCGCGGCGCCGGCGGTCACCATGGTTCGTCCGCCCGTCGCAGCGTCGAATCCCGGATCGGGAGTCGAGCGCTCGACGGGCTCGGCCGCGACCACCGCCGAGTGCAGGTCGGTCTGCGAGGCGGCGGTGAAGACCATCCGGAAATCGCCGATCTTGATCTCGTCGTCGACTCCCAGATCGGAGCTCTTCACCTTCTCGCCGTTCACGAAGGTGCCGTTCCGGCTGCCGAGATCCTCGATGTTGAAACGCGTGGCGTCGCGGTGGATCACGGCGTGGTAGCGCGACACGCCGGCCTTGTTGAGGATCAGGTCGTTGTCGGAGGCGCGCCCCAGCGCGAACGGCACGTGCTCGATGGTCTTCTCGAACAGCAGCTCGGGGCCCGCGAAGACCCGCATGGTGCGGCGCGGCTCGCCGGGCGGAAGCGGCCGGGGCGGAGGGAGCGTGGGGCTCGAGTCGGACACTGACTCGTCCGCCTTGATGCGCGTGTCGTCGGCCTCGCCGGCACCGGTGCGGACGGCTTCGCGCAGCTTGCGGGCCGAATCCCCGCTCACGTCGAAGGTGTCGCCGGACGGCGCCGGCTGGTCCTCGCGAACCTGGTCGGAGCGGACGTCGGCGCGGGTCGAGTCGAGCTCGACGAAGCGCAGCAGGAACTTGCCGACGCCGATCTCGTCGCCGAGCTTGATCGGCGAGCGCTCCACGATCTTCTTGCCGTTGACCAGGACGCCGTTGGCGCTGCCCAGGTCGAGGACGTAGAAGTGGCCCAGCTCGTCCAGGATCTTGGCGTGGTGACGGGACACGCTGACGTTGCTCAGCACCACGTCGTTGTCGTCTCGGCGGCCGACGCGAGTCTCGCGACGGTTGAGGATCAACCGCTCGACGACTTCGCCCTTCGAGACGATCTCCAGGCCTGGCTTGAGCATGCAACTGCTCCCGCGCACGAGCACCGTGTGGCTCGCGCCGATCGGACGCGAGCGACGGTATCAGAAGCGCGCGAGACCCATCAACTCGTCTCGGCGGCCTTTTCGGGCGCCCGCCTCGAAAAAAGCGCGCTCTTTCGGCGTCTACGGGGGCGGGGCCGTGAGCCGGTCAGTGAGCGCCGATGCCGATGATCCGGCGAGCCTCTTCCGGCGTCGCGGGCTCGCGGCCCACGTCGCGGACGATCCGCACCAGCGCCTCGACCAGCTCGCCGTTCGATTTCGCGCGCTCGCCGGTCGGCAAATAGAACGTGTCCTCGAGGCCGGTGCGCACGTTGCCGCCGAGCTCCGCGGTGCGGCGCAAGAGCGGCCACACCTCCTCGCGGCCGATCGCGATGGTCTGCCACTCGGTTCCGGGGGCCATCTCGTCCATGAGGAGCGGCAGCCACTCCGGGCGCGCCGGCATGCCGCTCGCCACTCCCATCACTAGCGACACGTGGGCCGGCGGCTTCAGCATCCCGACCTCCAGGAACATCTTGACGCTGCGGACGATGCCCGTGTCGAAGCACTCGCACTCCGGGATCACGCCGTTCCGGTTCATCGCCTCGATGAACGACTCGACCTTGTCGACCGGATTGTCGAAGAGCAGCGGTGGCCACGCCCAGCGGCCGTCCGCGCGCGCCTTCAGGTAGTTGAGCGAGCCAGCGTTGAGCGCCGCCATCTCCGGCTTCACGCGATCGAGACACGCCACCGGACCCGAGATGTCGGCGCCCATGACGCCGGTGGTCAGGTTCACGAGGATGTCCGGCACCTCGGCCCGGATCGCGTCGACGATTCCGGCCACCACGTCCGGATCCCAGGTGGGCAGATGCCCGAGCCCCGGCTCCTGCATCCGGAAGTGGCAGTGCACCACGGTCGCCCCCGCGTCCCGGGCCTGACGGGCCGCCTGCGCCATCTGCTCCGGCGTCACCGGCACCGGAAACTGCTGCGGATTGGTGAGCACCCCCGTCAACGCACACGTGACGACCGCCTTTTCCGTGGAGCTCATGTTCGATCCTCGTTTGGGAACCGCCGTGACCAGCGGCTCGGCGAGAAGCAGTCGGGGAGCGGCTACTGGGGTTTTCGTCGTCGGCGCGAAGCGCCGGCTCGGGGGTGGGGCCCCGAAAGAATCGCACCCGTTGGGGTTCGGGGTCTTCGCAAGACCCCGAAGATACGTCCGGGACGGGGGTCTGGAACGGACCTCCGAGGAAACATCGGCATTCGTCGAGATGCGAGCATCGCGAGCCTCTCGACTAATGCGCCTCGCGGACCACTCCGGATTTCTTGATCACGCGATTGGTCAGCCAGCGCGCGGCCCAAGCACTCGGGCCGCTGCCGCCGCGCGCCGACTTGAGCTGGCCGAAGAGCGCGCCCGCCGCCTTGGCCTCTACATCGCCCGACGCTTGGACTTGCCCGCTCGAGTACACCGTGGCCCACGAGGCGACGCCCGAGAGCAGCCGCATGAAGAGCTCGTCGGGCAGCGTGATGGTGCCCTTGGGTGAGGAATGGGCTCCCTTCTCGAGAGCCGCCGATCCATCCTCGACCGCGAGATGGAACTGGCCGCCCGCCTTGCCGGTGACCTCGAAGTTGAGCGCGCCCCGGAAGCCGGTCGACTGCACCGTGGCTCCGGACCCGCTCGGTGACTTGAGGATCCGGTTCCAGAAACCGGTGCTCGCCAGGAAGGATTGGAAGCCTTCCTTGCGATGCATCTCTTCTTGATAGGCCATGCGCGGAATCTAGTGATCGAGAACGCGGCGAGTCAACCGCGGCCGCGCGGTTGCCTGGGTTGGGGGAGAGAAGCAGACTTTGGTACCCGCCATGAACGATCGATTCCTGCGCGCGTGCCGCGGCCTGCCCGTGGACCGCACTCCCGTGTGGATCATGCGCCAGGCCGGCCGCTACCTTCCCGAGTACCGCGCGGTGAGAGCCGGGATCCCGTTCCTGACACTGTGCAAGACGCCCGAAAAGGCGGCGGAAGTCACACTCCAGCCCGTCGATATCCTCGGCGTGGATGCGGCCATCTTGTTCTCCGACATCCTGATCCCGCTCGAGCCCATGGGCGTGGGCGTGCGCTTCGAGGAGCGCGGACCGATCCTCGACCCGCCCGAGCTCACCCTCGACGAGGTGGCGAAGCTCGCGGTGCCCGATCCCTGCCAGACGGTGCCGTTCGTGCTCGACACGATCCGAATCCTGCGGCGCGAGCTCGCGGACCGGGTGCCGCTCATCGGCTTCGCGGGCGCTCCGTTCACGCTCGCGAGCTACGTGATCGAACGCGGCACCAGCAAGGACTTCGTGAAGCTCAAGCGCCTCTGCTTCGAGGCGCCGCGGGTGATGCACGCGCTGCTCGCCAAGCTCGCCGACACGGTGGGCCTCTACCTGCGAGCGCAGATCGAGGCAGGCGCGCAGGCGGTGCAGATCTTCGATACCTGGGCGGGTGTGCTCTCGCCGCGCGACTACGACGAGTTCGCCGGGCCCTACGTGCGGCGGGTGATCGAGGCCCTGCCCACGCCGGGTGTCCCGGTGATCCACTACGCGCTGGGCGGCGCCACGCTGCTCGAACGCATGCGCTCGGCGGGCGGCGACGTGATCGGGCTCGACTGGCGCATTCCGCTCGACGAGGCGCGGCGCCGCCTGGGCTCCGACGTGGCGTTGCAAGGCAACCTGGACCCCGTGGCGCTCTTCCTGCCGCGAGCCGAGCTCGAAGCCCGGGTGCGTGAGATCCTCGCGCAAGCCGGCCCTGGTCCCGGCCACATCTTCAACCTGGGCCACGGGATCTTCCCCGAGACGGCGCCCGAGAGCGCGCGTTTCCTCGTGGATTGCGTGCATCGCGCGAGCGCCGAGGTGCGCGCATGAGCACCGTCGAGACGGTCACCGCGGAGCTGCTCGCCCGGCACGACCGGCCGGGACCTCGCTACACCAGCTACCCCACCGCGGTCGAGTTCCACGACGCCTTCGGACCGGACGAATCCGCGGCGGCGCTCGCTCGCGCCAACGCCCATCCCGACGAGCCGGTGTCGCTCTACTTCCACATCCCGTTCTGCGAGTCGATGTGCACGTTCTGCGGTTGCAGCGTGGTGATCCGCCGCGATCACGAAGCCGCGGCGCCCTATCTCGCGCGGCTCATCCGGGAAATCGAGCTGGTGGCAGAGCGCCTGCCCGATCGCCGCCGCGTGGTCCAGCTTCACTGGGGCGGCGGCACGCCGAACTTCCTGAGCGAGAAGCGCATGGGTGCGCTCTTCGAGGCGATCACCAAGCACTTCACGTTGCTGCCCGACGCCGAGGTGGCCCTCGAGGTGGACCCGCGTACCGCGAGCCCGTCGCAGGTCGACTTCCTGCGCGGTCTCGGCTTCAACCGCATGAGCATGGGCATCCAGGACTTCACGCCCGAGGTGCAACAGGCGGTGAACCGCATCCAGCCGGAGGCGATGACCCGCCAGATCTTCGACCGCGCTCGCGACCGCGGCTTCGAGAGCATCAACTGCGATCTGATCTACGGTCTGCCGTTCCAGTCCGAGGAGACTTTCCAGCGCACCCTCGACACCGTGGTGGACATGGGTCCGGACCGGCTGGCGGTGTTCAGCTTCGCGTTCGTGCCATGGCTCAAGCCCCACCAGCGCAAGATCGATCCCGCCACGATGCCCGAAACCACGGCCAAGTTCGCGCTCTTCGCCCGCGCCATCCAGACCCTCACCGCCGCCGGCTACCAGCAGATCGGCATGGACCACTTCGCGAAGCCCGGCGACGAGCTCACCCGCGCGCTCACGCGCCGCAAGGTGGGCCGCAATTTCCAGGGCTACACGGTGAAGGAGACCGGCGACCTGATCGGCTTCGGCATGACCGCGATCGGCGACGTCCAGGGCAGCTATGCGCAGAACCAGAAGGAGCTGCGCGAATACTTCGAGGCGATCGACGCCGGGCATCTCGCCACCCAACGCGGCATCCTCCTCACCGAGGAAGACAAGGTGCGGCGCCACGTGATCACGGCACTCATGTGCAACTTCGCGGTGAGCCCGCCGGAGGTGGGAGCCCGCTTCGGCATCGACTTCCGCTCGCACTTCGCGCCCGAGCTCGCCGAGCTGGCGGCGCTCGCGCGCGAGGGGTTCGTCGAGGACACCGGTGATCTGATCGAGGTGACTCCGCTCGGCCGGCTCTTCATCCGCAACGTGGCGATGCCGTTCGACACGTTCCTGAAGCGGAAGAGCGGCGAGAAACCGGTCTTCTCGCGCACCGTCTGAGCCGCTCTGCGTGACGTCGTCCACCGCTTCGCCCGCCGGGAACGGCCAGCGCGTGGTGGTCGTGGGGGGCGGGATCTCCGGTCTCGCCACGGCGTTCCGGATCGTCGGCGGGGCCGCCGAACGCGGCCTCCCGGTGGCGCTCACGCTGCTCGAAGCGGAGCCGCGCACCGGCGGCAAGATCGTGACGAGCCGGCGCGACGGCTTCACCGTCGAGGGCGGACCCAACGGCTTCCTCGACGGGAAACCCGACACCCTCGAGCTGGCGCGCGACCTCGGCCTCGGCGATCGACTGGTGCCGAGCTCCGACGCCGCGCGAAGGCGGTTCGTGTACCGGCGCGGCGAGCTTCACGCGCTTCCCGAGAGCCCGCCGGCCTTCTTCCGCTCGCGATTGCTCAGCGTGCCTGGGCGACTCAGGATCGTCGCCGAGCCGTTCATCCCGCGTGTTCCGGCGGAGCTCGACGAGAGCCTCGCCGAGTTCGGCCGCCGACGGCTGGGCGCCGAGGCGGTCGACGGGCTGCTCGATCCGATGGTGTCCGGCGTTTACGCGGGCGATCCGTCGCGCCTCTCCGTGTGGGCGTGCTTCCCGCGCATCAAGGAGCTCGAGCGCGACTACGGCAGCCTGATTCGCGCGCTTCTCTCGCTGCAGCGCCAGGCGCGGCGCGCGCGAGCCGCGGGACTCACTCCCGGATCCGCCGGCGGTCCGGCTGGTCCGGCCGGGAAGCTCATGAGCTTTGCCGAAGGGACACAGGTCTTGGTGGATGCGCTGCACGCGGCCCTCGGCGAACGCGTGCGCGTCGGTGCCGAGGCACGCGAGCTCGTCCGGGAGCCCAGCGGCTCGTATCGAATCGAGATCGCGGGTGGCGAGTCGCTCACGGCGGATCAGGTGGTGCTGGCATGTCCGGCCGGCGCGGCCGCGAAGCTCCTCGCGAACCTCGCACCGGACGCAGCGGCCGCGGCTCGAGAGATTCCGTACGCGCCTGCCGCGGTGGTGGCGCTCGGCTTCGAGCGCACCGAGGTCACGCACCCGCTCGACGGATTCGGCTTCCTGATCCCTGGGTCCGAGCGGCGCCGCATCCTGGGCAGCTTGTGGACGTCGAGCATCTATCCCGGGAACCGTGCTCCCCAGGGACGGATCCTGCTGCGCACCATCGTGGGCGGCGCTCGCAACCCCGCGCTCGCGGGGCTCTCGAACGAGGCCATGGTGGAGGTG
>CAZYWA010000247.1:0-10658 GCA_964650975.1 uncultured bacterium | reverse complement strand
GCCGACCGAGAGCGCACCCGGCTGCGGCGCGCGCACCTCGGGATCGTGTTCCAGAAGCACAACCTCCTCGAGCACCTGACCGCGAGCGAGAACGTCGAGCTGGCGCTGCCTCGCGCGCGTTCCGCTCGCGAGCGGGCGGCCGAGGCGCTCGCGCGGGTGGGCCTCGAGCAGGCCGCGAGCCAGCGCACCTCCGAGCTCAGCCTCGGCGAGCAGCAGCGTGTGGCGATCGCGCGGGTGCTCGCTGCCAAGCCTCGCGTGCTGCTCGCCGACGAGCCCACGTCGAGCCTCGATCGCGTCAACGCCGAGCGCGTGATCGATCTCCTGCTCGACGAGTCGGGAGCCGAGACCGTGGTGGTGGTGAGCCACGACGAGCGCATCCACCAGCGCTTCACGACGCTCTTCGACTTCACCGAATGGTGCCCGGCATGAGCCCGCTGCGGCTGGCCTGGCTGCATCTGGCGCGGCGTCGCCTGACCACGACGCTGGCGCTGGTGTCGATCGCCGTGTCGGTCGCGTGCGCCGGCACGCTGCTGCGTCTCTACCGGCTCACCGGCTCGCGCCTCGAGACGCTGGCGCCGGCGCCCGACGCGATCGTGGGCGCCAAGGCCGGCGGCGTCGACATTCTCCTCGGCGCGCTTCACCTCGAAGGTCCGTACCCGGGTTTTCTCCCCGAAAAGCTCTACGAGTCGCTGAAGAGCATGCACTCGGTGCACTTCGAGGACGGCGCCGAGAGCCACCCGTCCTACATGCGGCGCGTGATCCCGTTCGTGTGGTTCGCGCGCTGGCACGGCCTGCGCGTGATCGGCACCGAGGAAGGGTTCCTGGCGCGGCACGATGCCTCGAGTGGTGCGCCGAACGGCGCCTCGTTCGCGCGCGGGCGATGGGCGAGCGGCGACGACGAAGTGGTGGTGGGAGCCGAGGTGGCGCAGCGCCGGCACCTCGACATCGGCTCGCGGCTCGACGCGGAGCCGTGGATCGGCGACGACACGCCGGCCGGCCTGGCCACCGAGCCGCTCTCGGTGGTGGGCATCCTCGGTGCGACCGGGTCGGTGCTCGATCGCGGGCTCTTCACCAGCATTCCCACGTCGCGCCGCGTGCTCTCGCGGCTCGACCTCTCGCATCACTCGATCTGGAAGGAGGACGTGCTCCACTACTTCCTGATCGATCTCGAGCCGCGCGGCCTCGAGCCGCTCGAGGCGCTGGTGAACGGGCGCACCGTCGGTCAGGTGGTGAGCGTTCCCGCGGCCCGCGCGCGGCTCGAAGAGCTGACCGGCACCGGGCGAACCCTCGGCCTGGCGGTGACGGTGCTCATCATCGGTCTGAGTGCGCTGGGTGTCGCGGCGATGCTGACCACCCGCTTCGAGTCGATGACCGTGGACCTCGCGGTGCTGCGCGCGCTCGGTTTCCGGAAGGCCGAGATCGCCGGCTGGCTGCTCTGGGAGGGAGTCTTGCTCGGCGTGGCGGCGTGCTTGCTCGGCGCCGCGCTCGACGCCGCGATCTTCCCGTGGCTCAAGTCCGAGCTCGGTGCCGCGGTGCCGAGCGCCAGCTTCGCAACCGAATCGATCCTGCAGAGCGCCCCGGTGTGGGGCGCGGCTCTCGCCGCCACGATCCTCGCCGCCGCGCTGCCGCTCCTCTCCCTCTACCGCCAGGACGTGCATTCGGCGCTTCGCGGCCTGTGAGCGACGACGATCGCACCCGATCGAGCGCCGCGGCCGCGAGGGACCGCGTCCCTCCGACCGCCGCACGATTCGTACATGGAGGACGCGGTCCCTCGTCGCCCCGATGTTTGCAAGGACAGCGCTCGAGGAATCCTTGTCAGTCGGTTCGGGGAGCTCCCACTCGCCGTCATCCCCGAACCGACTGCTCGCGCGGATCTCGGCCGGGCGCCGAGAGGCGCCCGGCGAGCGCAGCGAGCCGACTCGGGGGTGGGGCCCCGAAAAAATCGCACTTTTTTCGGGGCGGGGGGCTTGAAAAGCCCCCCGAAAGATCACGCGCGGCGTGTTTCGCTGGTCGGTGCCTCGGTGATGCCCTCGGTGC
The DNA here is from genome assembly GCA_964650975.1 of uncultured bacterium. Classification (GTDB taxonomy): domain Bacteria; phylum JADJOY01; class JADJOY01; order JADJOY01; family JADJOY01; genus CAZYWA01. The sequence continues at coordinate 8,621 of CAZYWA010000247.1, read as the reverse complement.
CGTAGACCTCGACCCGGTCGCGGCCGCGCTGCTTGGCGCGATAGAGCGCCGTGTCCGCGAAGCGCAGCAGCTCCTCCATCGACTTGGCCGCATGCGTGCGCAGCTCGGCGACGCCGATCGAAACCGTCGAGCGAAGTCCAGTCGCCACCAGCGCGGCGGCCGCCGCGCGGATGGCCTCGGCGCGCTCGGCGGCGACGGCGAGCGGCATGTCGGGAAGCACCAGCACGAACTCCTCTCCGCCATAGCGCGCGGCCAGCTCGAGCTGCGGATCGATCGCGGCGCGCAGCACGTCGGCCAGCTCGCGGAGCCGCCGGTCGCCGCCCGCGTGGCCGAGCCGGTCGTTCAAGAGCTTGAAGTGATCGGCGTCCACCATCAGCACCGCGAGCTGCCGGTCCTCCGCCTCGGCGGTGTGGAACACCACGGCCGCGAAGTGCTCGAGGCGACGCCGGTTGGAGAGCCCGGTCAGCTCGTCCTGGCGTGCTTGCAGCTCGAGCCGGCGGTTGGCTTCCACGAGCTCGGTGGTGCGCCGCTGCACCAGATCGTCGAGCGCCAGGTTGGCGCGCACCAGCGCCGCCGAGCGCCACCGCACCAGTCCCGCGATGGCGGCCGCGATCCCCAGCAATCCCGCCGCGATGGTTGCTTGGGTCTGATACCACCGCGGCAAAACCTGGAGCGTGATCGCCGCCGGCGTGACCTCCGCGGCGCCCGGGACCACGGCTTCGGCCTCGAACCGGTAGCTGCCCGGAGGTAGCGCGCTGAACTCGCGATACGCCTCGTGAACCGGCGCGGTCCAGTCGTCGTCGGCGCCGATCAGGCGCGATCGATAAAGCGAGCCGGATTCGCCGGTGGCGACGCCGTACTCGAACCGCAGGCGGCGGAACGGCCGCACGTTGAGCCGCTCGCTGGCCGCGACCGGCAGCAGCATGTCGATCTGGCCGGCGCGGCTCACCTGCGCGCGGCGCAGCTCGGTCGCGAGCGGCCGGATGGAGCCGCGTTCCGCCGCCGGGTCGAAGCGCAGGAGCCCGCGCTCGGACGCGATCAGCAGCGTGCCGGCGGCGCCGCACTCGGCGTTGATGAGACGGCGCGCGGCGCCTCCGAAGGGACGGACTTCCTCCCAGGCGCCGGCGCCTTCGCGGACGAAGAGCTGGGTGGTGCCGTACGCGTACGAGCGACCGTCGGGGCACGTGATCGCGTCGGTGAACGAATCGGTTCCCCAGCCGCTCGGCAGCCCGTCTCCCGCCGCCGCGCGCCGGAAAGCTGTTCCGTCGCGAACGAAGAACGCTTGCCCGACCCGCGCCATCAGCCGGCCGCCGAGCACGAACGATGCGGTGGTCGACGGCGCGGCCCCGGTCTCGCCGAGCTTCCACGGCTGCGTCGCGGAGATGGAATCGCCGTCGGCGCTCAGCTCGAAGCGCATCAGATCGCCGCGCAGCTGGCCCGCCCAGACCTCACCCCGCTGGGTCTGCGCGAGGCTGTTGAGCGCGAGCGCCGCGCCGCTCGACTGGCCGGCCACCCGCCACCCCGACTCGCCGTGACGCAGCACCAGCAGCCGCTCGTCGGCGATCGCGTAGGCGTGCGCGGGATCGTCGTGCGCGGCGGCGATGTCCCACACGCCGGCGTCGTCGGTCACCACGTCGAGCCGGTCGTCGTGCAGCCAGCGCAGTCCCGACGCCGTCGCCAGCAGCACTGCCCACGGTGTGTCGAGCAACCCGTTCACCTCGCGGAGGTCGCCACCCAGCTGCTCGAATGCGAGCGGGCCCGAATCGACGCGCGACGAATAGAGCCCGGTGCTCGAGGCGATCAGCATCCGGCCGCCCCGGTCGAGGGCGCTCTCGATCGTGCCGCGCACGCCGAGCGACGCGTCGTAGAGACTCCACGCGTGCCCCAGCGCCACGCGCAGCACCTCGCCCTCGGACGCGACCCACAGGAAGCCCTCGCGATCGAGCGCCATGCCCACCAGCGGGAACTCGCTCAACGGCTCGGCGTCGATCAGCGCCAGGGTGGCGCTCAGGTGCAGCAGCTCGCCCGACTCGCAGCCCACCAGGTAGGTGCCGTCGGGGAGCGCGAGCGCGCGCAGCGCGCGGCCGTCGCGCAGCCGCTCGTCGGCCTCGCTGGGCCGCGCGCGGACCTCGTCGCCGTCGAGCACGTACCAGCCGGAGGCGCGGACCAGAAGCAGCGTCGTGCCGTTCGTGCCGGGCGCCGCGCCGGCGAGCGTCGCGCCTTCCTCTTCCAGCTCGGGCGGCGTGTGGAGCGCGTGCAGTCCGGTCGGCGTGAGCCGCGAGAGTGTCCCGTGCTCGCCCTGCACGATCACCACGTCGCCGGCCGCGGCCGCGCCGCGGATCCGCTGCCCGGTGTCGAACCGGCGTCGCTCGCCGCCGCTGGCGGCGAAGAAAACCGCGGAGTAGGCGACGAAATAGACGCCTTCGCGGGTGGCCGCGACGCGGAACACCTCGTTGATCGAGCCCTGGCCCGAGCTGGGCGGGAACTGCGTCTCGAGCGGCGTGAATTGCGGCGTGCCGTAGGGATCGGTGGCGATCTCGCCGAACTGGCCGAACGATCCCACGTACACTCCGCCGTCCGCCGCCGGGGTGATGGCGCGCACCTCGAGATCGGCCGGCAACCGCACCACGTCCCACTGGCCGCCCGAGAAACGCACCAGGCCGGCGGTGTTCGCCACCAGCACGTGGCCGGCGGCGTCGACGTCGATGCCGTAGTTGTAGGCCTCGCCGGGATATTCGCCGGGCACGTAGCGTGCGATGTAGGGAATGCCGCGTGGAGGTTCGGCGGCGACGGCGCTGGCCGCGCCGACGAGCCCGGCCGCGAGCGCGCTCGCCGCGACGACCCGTCGCGCGCACCGCACGGCGGCCAGGCGCGGCGCTGGGCTGCGAATGGGAAACATGAGATGCGTGCTCGATTTTCCGGGTTTCGTCGATCTACCCCGAAAAATGCGGCACCGGCCTTCTTCCACGTGGGGTGAGCGCCGTCAAGCGCGGGCCGCGCTCGCCGCTCGCGCGCGCGATCGTTTAGGTTGGCCGCGACTCACCACCGTATGACCGCCAACGCGACCCCAGGCACACTGCTGCCGTTCGATCGCGCGCTGGGCGAGCTCGGTCTCGCGGATCGCGCGGCGATCTTGCCGGTGCCGAGCGGCTATCCGTCGCCGCGGCTCATCAACCCGGTGCTGTGGCGCGACGGCGCGCGCGCGATGCTCTTCGAGGCGCCGGCCGCGCGCCCCGACATCGTCGAGAGCCTGACGCGGCAGATCGCCGAGAGAGACGTCGCGCGGCTCGACGCCGTGCTCGTCACGCATTGCCACGGCGATCACGCCGGCATGGCGGGGATCGTGTCTGGGATCGGCCGCCCCGACGGCGAGCGCGCGCCGATCTTCGTCCACTCGGCCGGCTACCGCTTCCTGACCCAGCCGGCCGCCGCCTATTTCGACGAGACGTTCCTCATCTTCCAGGCGCGCGCCCAGTACGGCCTCATGGATCTCTCGACGCTGAGCGGCCGCGAGATGCTCGAGCATCCGCGGCGCGCTCCCTACGCGCACTATTTCGAGCGCACGCCCAAGAAGGCGCTCGAGTTCGTGGACCAGGGGCTGCTACCGGAGGGCTTCGTGGCGCTCGCCACTCCCGGTCACTCGAACGACTGCATGCTCTACCTCGACACGCGCACCGGCGTCGCGATCCCCGGCGACACGATCATCTGCGTCGGCCGCGTGGAGGAACCCGCGACCCACGATTTCGTGGTGCCGGTCTTCACCACGATGGGGCAGGGGTACTCGCGCGGCTTCGAGGGCTTCGTGCTCACCATCCGTCGCATCCGGAGATTCTTCACCAGTCACCACGTGAAGGTGGTGCTGCCGCCGCACGGACGTTTCGCGGTGGTCGAGCCGATGGAATGGGTGCGCTTCGCCGAACGCTACTTCACCGGCCTCTTCCGCATCCTGCGCTCCGAGTTCCTGCTCGCTGGCGGCAGCACGCCACGCCGCGACCCCTTCACCGCGGCCGACCTGAGCCCGCTCATCCCGCAAGCTCACAGCCACACCGTGTCCACGCCGAGCCACATGTTCGGCATGCTGTGCGCGCTCGCCGACGACGGCTATCTCTCGCTCAGCGAGGACGTGACCTCGCGCCGCATCACCTTCGTGCTCGAGGATCTTCCGCCCGGCGACTACATGGAACGCCGCCTCGCCGAGGACCCGGGCCCGCTGCCGGTCTTCGGCGCGTGATCAGCGCTGGCGGCTCGCGGGCCGGGGATGTCGTTTGGAGCGCGCGCGGTCCCTCGCGCGCGAGGCCAAGCCGAGCCGGTACCCGGCTTCCGCGGTGGTAGATACCGCATTACCAAAATGGTAAATGATACATTACCAAATTGGTTAATTTAATATTTCCAATATGGTAGATTTCATATTACCAAATGCCCACTGGAGGGGGCAGGGCCTGGTGTGGCGTCACTTCCGGGCGTAGGCCCAGCCCGTCATCACACACTCGACGTTGGCGCGCGAGCAGTCGACGCGCTGCGGGATTCCCTGAGGTCGTTTGGTGCCGGGTTGCTGGATGGCGCTCTGCGCATCGGCCGCGGAGCGCGCACTCCAGCACGTCGGGACGGCGTGCACGCCTTTCGTCAGGTAGCTCGCTTCGACGAACCGAGCGAAGGCTTTGCCGACGGCCTGAGAGTCCGCCGGCGCGGCCGAGGGCATGACGCTCGTCAGGTAGAGCGTCCTGCGAAGGACGTGGTCGGTCGAGCCCGTCCGGCCTTCCGCCATGCACAGCGTCCAGATCGTCGGCGCCGTTCCGGCGACGCCGCTCGCGGGTCGGTATCCCTGCGCGCGAGCGACCACCGTCGTGCCGAGAGCGAGCACCAGCGCGAGCGTGAAGCGGAACACCGCTGCCCCGTCACGCGTGACGCGAACCTTCATCGGCCGTTCTCGGATCACGACCTCGCCGCGCGCTGGCAGCCGGCGCGAGTGAGGTCGTCGAGTGGATAATAGGCCTCGATCCGCAGCTCTTGCACCGACACGTTCTGCGGCGCGCTGAACGCGGTGACGGTGGTGAGGAAGCTCCACACCTCGCCGTCGACGGTCACGCGCAGCACGAAGGCCGGTTGCGCGGGCTCGGCGAGGTCGGGCTCGCGCCACTCGGCCGGCACGTCGGGACGAGCGAGCAAGCGATCGAGCAGGGCGTTGAGGGAGCCGTCGCTGGCTTCGCCGAGCGCTTCGCGATGCAGGCGGCCGAGGGCGAAGCGAGCGGTGCGCTCGAAGTCGACGAGGTGCGGGCGCAGCAGCGCGGGATCGAAGATCGCTTCGATCAGGTTGGGCGGCGGATCGAGCGACACGCTGGGGATGAGACGCGCGATGAGCGCGAGCGCGCCTCGGTTCAAGTCGAGCAGATCGTAGGTGCGGCTCAAGATCAGCAGCGGAAACGGCTCTTGCTGCGCCTTCATCTGCTCGAGCGTGCGCTGGATGAGCTCCGGCAAGGCACCGCTCTCGGGCTCGTCGAACTCGGCGTCGAAACCGGCCGAGCGCAGGATCTCGTTCTGGCCGCGCAGCGGTACGTCGAGGGTGGCCGCGAGGCGCAGCGCCATCTCGCGGCTCGGGTGCGCGCGGCCGGTCTCGAGGAAGCTCACGTGGCGGGCGGAGACGTCGGCGGCCAGCGCCAGGTCGAGCTGGCTCATGCCGCGCTTCCCGCGCCAGTGCTTGAGAAGCGCCGGGAAAAGGGCCGATCCAGCGGTTCGCTGTGCCATGGCGCCATGCTCGCACCGGCCGCCGGGCGCGTCACTTACCTGATGAGGTCGTTGCCTCCGCCGGGCGGGCGTCGCAGGTTGCGAGTCCCTTCATCGACGCACCGCCGACCACTCGCGAAAACGGAGGACCACCATGTCACCTCGAACCGCTCCTCGTGAGACCACCGCCGCTCAGGTAACCGCCGCCGACGTCACGGCAGCCGATGTCACGGCAACACTGCGCGCGCAAGCGCCGGCCACCATCGACGTGGGCCACGCGCGTCTCGCTCACTACAAGTTCGGCGCCGGTCCCGACCTGGTGTTCGTCCACGGCTGGCCGCTTCACGCCGCCACGTTCCGCGCCATCGTGCCGGAGCTGGCGCGGAGCTTCACGTGTCACCTGATCGATCTTCCGGGAGCAGGTCGCAGCAGCTACACGCCCGCCACTCGATTCGGCATCCGCGCGCACGCGGACACGCTGCGTCGCGCGGTCGACGCGCTCGGACTCGATCGCTACGGGCTGGTGGCCCACGACAGCGGCGCCGGCATGGCGCGCTACCTCATGGCCGACGATCCGCGCGCCTGCGGCCTGGTGTCCGGCGACACCGAGATTCCCGGACACACGCCGTGGATCGTTTCGCTCTACCAGCTGGCGCTCAAGATTCCCGGCGGCGTCGCGAGCACGCGCATGCTGCTCGGCATGGGCGCGGTGCGCCGCTCGCCGCTCGGCTTCGCCGGTTGCTTCACCGACCCAGGCTTCGTGGACGGCGATTTCACCGAATGGTTCGTGCGTCCGCTGCTCGAGGATCGCGCGGCGCTCGACGGTCAGATGAAGCTGCTCGTGGCCATCGACCCGGGGGAAGTGCGCGAACTCGCGGACGTGCACCGGCGCATCCGCGTCCCGGTGCGGCTCGTGTGGGGCACCGACGACCCGATCTTCCCGATCGCCAAGGCGCGCCGGATGCTGAGCGAGTTCACGGCACCGGTCGAGCTCATCGAGGTGCCGGGCGGACGCGCGTTCCTCCACGAGGACCACGCGCCACTCTTCGCGCAGCACGTGCGCGAGCATCTGACGAAGTGTTTGGACGGCCGGTAGCGCCCAACGATCGATGGGCTGGAGGGACGCGGTCCCTCGCGTCCGCAGCGCTCGATTCCGGTGTGACGCCGCGGCGGCGAGGGACCGCCGCCCTCCAGGGCGCAATCAAGGCTGAGGCGCCGAAGTCATGCCTTGGCTGAGCGCGCCCGATGCGAGGTCGGCCGCGAAGCCGGAACCGTAGAGCGCGTCGCTCCAGTGGTCGCTGCCGTAGAGGTAGGTGTCGAACCACATCGTTGCGTACTTGCCGCCCAGCCGGTGTTGCTCTTCGTAGGGAACGGTGGTCGGGCAGTCGATCGGCACCGCGTCGAAGACGATTGGCCCGGCCACCGTCGCGAGCCCGTCGTTGATGTAGCCGATGTGGTCGCCGCCGTGGATCTCGAGGTACTGCTTCCGTGCCGGCACTGCGGCGTAGTAGCCGAGCGGTCCGTCGGCGGGTACGAGGCAGTCCTCGGAGCCGCGCTGGATCTGCGTGGGCGTGGTGATCTTGCCCGCGGCCGCGAGCGTGTCCTGGAACAGGAACTTCGCGTAGTCGCTCCATCCGGGCGCCAGCGACACGACCGCCGCGAAGCGCGGATCGGTGCCCGCTGCTTCGAGCGCTCCGGCACCGCCCATCGAGAGGCCGATCGCTCCCAGTCGCGCGCTGTCGACCTGGCCGGCGAGCGGCGATCCGGAGCGCGCCGACTCGCTCTCGAGCGTCGAGGCTCCGTCGATGAAGCCGCGCGCCCACTGCGTCACGTCGAGCGAGAACGGGTTGGGCGGCGTCACCGCGAGCACCACGTAGCCGTGGCTCGCCAGGTGATCGGAGAGCCAGGTCATCATGGGCGCGGTCGCGGAGAGGCCGTTCAGGAGCACCACGGACGGCCAGGGCTCGTTCTGGCCGTCGGGCGCGGGGACGAACGCCGTCGCGGAGTAGGTGCCGAAGCCTTCGCCGTCGAACGTGAGCGTCGACGACGTGAACGCGAGCGGACCGTCGGTTTCGGGATCGGTCGGGGTCAGCGTTCGGCCGGCGGGAGCGCTCGAGCCACCCGAACCGCCCGAGCCGCCGCACGCCGCGACGCTCGCGATCCCGATCGCGAGCGTCAGCTTCCAGGCGCCGCGCGCGCCGAGGCGCATCACAAGAGCCCCGGAATCACCGCGCGCCGCTCGGGTGGGTAGTCGGGGAATTTTTCGAGGTACCACTTGTGATTGGCGATCGCCCGCGGCACCAGGTTGGCCGCGCTCCACACCACGAACACCACTCCGCCGCGCGACCAGGTGAGGATCGTCCAGCCGGTCCACTCGATCAGCTCGCCCATGTAGTTGGGCGCGGAGACCCAGCGGAAGAAACCGCCGTAGGGGATCTTGTACCCGGTCTCGCCAGGTTTCCGCAGGTTCCGGGTGATGCCGTCCGACTGGTAATTGATCGCGAAGCCGACGGCGAAGAGCGCCAGACCGAGCACGAAGCGCGGATCGTGCAGCCAGCCGGCGGGGTAGGGCTCGCGCAGGTGGAAGATCCAGCGCGCCTGGATGTAGGCATTGCCGAGGTTGAAGACGATCGCGCTCAGCACGATCGAGACCGGCATCTGCGGCTGGCCGCCGCGCAACCGGAACGGAAAGATGAACGTGCGGTGGACGTAGTGGAACTCCCAGATCAAGAGGAAGATCCCGTACGGCACCAGCTGGCGGCGATCGCTCACCAGGAACAGCACCAGCGGCAGGAACACCACCGGCGACTCCATGATCATCCACGCCCGGGTGCGCTCGATCATCGGGCCCCAGCCGCCGCGCGCGTGGCGGCCGTAGGGCGCAGTGAAAAAGAACAGCG
>CAZYWA010000246.1:0-10683 GCA_964650975.1 uncultured bacterium | reverse complement strand
GGCTGGTCTGGCGGTGGCCGCGGTTGACGTGGCGGAAGATCTCGAGCCGCGCGCCGAGGCGCGCGCGCAACTCTTCGAGGAGCAGAGGAGTGCGATCGCTGGATCCGTCGTCGAAGATCAGGAAGACGAAACGCTCGGTGACCGCCGCGACGGCCGGAAACCACTCGAGCAGCACGCTCTCGATCGAGGCTTGCTCGTTGTAGACGGGGAGCACCACCGCCAAGTCCAATTCCGAGGCGCCGTCCATGAGCGAGGTTGGTGGCGAGCGGGGTGGGGTGCCGTTTCGACGGCACGACGCACCGCGGCGGGATTGACTTGGAGTGGATCGGCCTTACTTAAATGTGGCGGCGCCATGCGAGCACGACGGATCGCGGCGGGCGCCCCATCAGGAGGCTTAACATGATCCGCATGGACCGGCTGACGGAGAAGGCCCGCGAGGCGCTCTCGGACGCGCAGGGGCTGGCGACCGATCGCAGCCACTCGGAAGTCGACATCGAGCATCTGCTGGTCGCACTGCTCGATCAAGCGGGCGGCATCGTCAAGCCGGTGCTCTCGAAGGCCGGCGCGGACCCGGTGGCGCTGCGCGCCCGGCTCGACGCTCGGCTGCATGAGATCGCCCGACTCTCGGGCGGCGAGGCCGACGCCGGCGGATTGCTCAGCCAGGGGCTCAAGCGCGTCCTCGACTCGGCCTTCAAGGAAGCCGAGGCTCTCAAGGACGAGTACGTGAGCACCGAGCACTTGTTGCTCGCGGCGCTGGGTGCCGCCAAGCACCCGGTCGCGAAGATTTTCAGCTCGCTCGGCATCACCCGCGAGCGGGTGCTCGCGGCGCTCGCCGAGGTGCGCGGCAACGTGCGCGTCACCGATCAAAATCCCGAGGACAAGTATCAGGCGCTCGAGCGCTACGGGCGGGATCTGGTGATCCTGGCCCGCAGCGGCAAGCTCGATCCGGTGGTGGGCCGCGACGAGGAGATCCGGCGTGTCATCCAGGTGCTGTCGCGGCGCACCAAGAACAACCCGGTGCTGATCGGCGAGCCGGGCGTCGGCAAGACCGCGATCGTCGAGGGCATCGCGCAGCGCATCGTCAACGGCGACGTCCCCGAGGGCCTGAAGGAAAAGCGCGTGATCGCCCTCGACCTCGGTTCGCTGGTGGCCGGTGCCAAGTACCGCGGCGAGTTCGAGGACCGGCTCAAGGCCGTGCTGAAGGAGGTCACCGAGTCGAACGGCCGCGTGATCCTCTTCATCGACGAGATGCACACCCTGGTGGGCGCGGGCGCCGCCGAAGGCGCCATGGACGCGTCGAACCTGCTCAAGCCGGCGCTGGCACGCGGCGAGCTGCACGCAATCGGCGCCACGACCCTCGACGAATACCGCAAGTACGTCGAGAAGGATCCCGCGTTCGAGCGGCGCTTCCAGCCGGTGATGGTCGGCCAGCCGTCGGTCGAGGACACCATCTCGATCCTCCGCGGTTTGAAGGAGCGCTACGAGGTGCACCACGGCGTGCGCATCCAGGACTCGGCGCTGGTGGCCGCGGCCACGCTTTCGAGCCGCTACATCACCGACCGTTTCCTCCCCGACAAGGCGATCGACCTGGTGGACGAGGCAGCAAGCGCCCTGCGCATGCAGATCGACAGCATGCCGATCGAGCTCGACGAGGTGAACCGCGAGGTGCTTAGGCTCCAGATCGAGGCCGAGGCGCTGAAGCGCGAGAAGGACCCCGCCAGCAAGGAGCGTCTCGCCGCCATCCAGAAGGAGCTGGCCGAGCTCAACGAAAAGGCCGACGGCCTCAAGGCTCGCTGGAGCGCCGAGAAGGAAGTGATCGGCCGGCTGCAGGAGCTGAAGGAGAAGATCGAGGGCGCGCGCGTCGAGGAGGCCGCGGCACAGCGCAAGGGCGATCTGGAGCGCGCCGCGAAGCTGCGCTACGCCACCATCGTGCAGCTCGAGCGCGACCTGGCGCAGGAAAACGAGCGCCTCACCAAGCTCCACGAAGACGGCGCCATGCTCGCCGAGGAAGTGACCGCCGAGCAGATCGCGGCCGTGGTGTCGAAGTGGACCGGTATCCCGGTCACCAAGATGCTGGAAGGCGAGATGTCGAAGCTGCTCCACCTCGAGGACCGGCTGCGCGAGCGCGTGGTCGGTCAGGAGCCGGCCCTTCTCGCGGTCTCGAACGCCATCCGGCGTAGCCGGGCCGGTCTCAAGGACCCGGACCGGCCGATCGGCTCGTTTCTGTTCCTGGGACCGACCGGCGTCGGCAAGACCGAGCTGGCGCGGGCGCTCGCCGAGCAGCTCTTCAACGACGAGAAGGCGATGACCCGCCTCGACATGTCCGAGTACATGGAGAAGCACTCGGTGTCGCGCATGATCGGCGCGCCTCCCGGTTACGTGGGTTACGACGAGGGCGGAGCGCTCACCGAAGCGGTGCGGCGCCGGCCGTACGCGGTGGTGCTCTTCGACGAGGTCGAGAAGGCCCACCCCGACGTGTTCAACGTGCTGCTGCAGATCCTCGACGACGGCCGCCTGACCGACGGCCAGGGCCGCACCGTCGACTTCCGCAACACACTCGTGGTCATGACCTCGAACGTGGGCAGCCGCGAGATCCAGGAGCGCGCCGAGCGTGGCAGCGCCGACGTGGAAGCCGTGGTCGGCGAGGTGCTGAAACACGTGTTCCGGCCCGAGTTCCTGAACCGCATCGACGACAAGATCGTGTTCCGTCCGCTGGGACCGGCGCAGATTCGCACCATCGTCGACATCCAGGTACGGCGCCTGGCGAAGCGGCTCGAGGACCGTCGCATGACGCTCGACGTGACGCCCGAAGCGCTCGACTGGCTGGGCGAGGTGGGCTTCGACCCGGTCTACGGCGCGCGGCCGCTCAAGCGGGCGATCCAGCAGCACGTGCTCGATCCGCTGGCGCTGCGAGTCCTGGACGGCACGTTCGCCGAGGGGACCAGGATCCGCGCCTCGCTCGACCCGAAGACCAAGCAGATCTCGTTCATCCAGCTCGAGGGCGGCGAGGCGTCGCGCGCCGCGGGCTGAACCGGGCGAACATCTCGGTTGATGGTGGGAGAGGGGGGCGCCTATAATCCGCGCCGCTCATGCGTCGCGCATCTCATCGGATCCTCGTGGCGCTCGCATGCGCGCTCGCCGCGTCGTGCGGCATCGACACCAAGACGCCCACCGGCGCCTCGGGCCCGCCCGACATCACCGGCACCTGGGAAGGCGCCTTCACCAGCGAGGTCGATCTGGGAGTGCACGCGATCTCGAGCCTGGTGATCGTGAAGAGTGGCTCGACGCGCTTCCAGCTCCACTTCGACGTCGCCGAAAAGACTCCCGACGGGAACGGCGATCCCGAGGGACTGTTCCTCGAGACCGAGCTGGGCGAACAGGTGAACGAGACCGGCATCGACGATCAGAACGACCTGTTCGTGTCCGGCCAGAACGGCGATCTGGTGCTCAGCGGCCACGTGTCGAGCGGCGCCGGTCACATCGACGGCGACTGGCTGCAGATCGCGCCGACCCAGGATCACGGCACCTGGAGCGTGGCGCGCGTCTCGGATTGACCCGGTCGCGCCCGCGCGATCGCTCTGGCTCGGCCTAGACCGCGCCTCGCGCTCGCGAGATCGCCTGGGCGACCTCCGCGAACGCGGCTCCCTCTCGCGCGTCGCAGACGAACCCGGGCAGGCTCGCCATGTGCGCGGCGTGCATGCGTACGTCCGCGGTTCCCACCGATACACCGAATCGGCCCGCCACGAAGAGACCCGCGTCGTTGGGGGCGTCGCCGATCGCGAGCACGTGTTCCTGCGGAACGCCCCGTTCCCCGAGCACACGCTCGAGCGCACGTCCTTTGTCGGGCTCGGTGGTCGAGAAGTGGATGTGGACGCTCGACCAGATCACGTAGAGGCCACGCGCTTGCGCCGCGGCGGCGATCCGGGCCGCGCGCGCGTCGTCGCGCCCGGCGCGCTCGAACGCCACATCTCCCACGCGACAGAACGCGTCGGGAGCCAGCTCGAGCTCTTCGCCCACCGACCCGGCGATCTCGCGAGCGGCTCGGCGCAGCGCTTCTCGATCGGTGGGAGTCGCGAGCCAGCGCAACGGCCGATCGGGCTCGACCACGACCTGGCCGTTCTCGGCGATCCCTTGGACCACGCCGGGCAGGTAGCGAACCAGCCCGAGCACCTCGCCGGCGGCGCGCCCGCTCACCGGCAGCACCTCGACGCCTGCAGCGGTGAGACGCTCGATCGCGTCGACGACGGCACCCGACAAGCTCCGGCCCGTCGTCAGCGTGCCATCGACGTCGGTCGCGACCAGCCGGATCGCCGCCAGCAACCGAGATTGCGACTCGGGGTCCGCGGGAAACCGTTCCATCTCGCGTTCACCCGGTGGCGAAGAGATCGCCCTGCACGGAAGGCCGGCGGAACGTCGACGCTTCCGGGCTCCGCGCTTCGCCGGTCGAAAGACCGTGGCGACGGCACAAGGTCTCGAAGAGCCCTGCGATCGCGTCCCAGCGGGCACCATTCCCGTGCATGCGCTCGCCGAAACGCGGATCGCTGAGCTGGCCGCCGCGCACGTCGCGGATCGCGTTCAGGACGCGGTCGGCACGCTCGGGAAGCTCGGCTCGCAGGCGCTCCTCGAAAACCGGCAGGACCTCGGCGGGAAGCCGCAGCAGGATCTGAAACGCGCGGGTGGCGCCGGCCTCGCGCGCGCGGGCCAGGATCTCGGCGAGATCGCTGTCGTTGAGTCCCGGAATGATGGGCGCGATCGCGACGCCGGTCGGGATGCCTGCGTCGGCGAGCACCCGGATCGTCTCCAGGCGCTGCGCCGGCGCCGGCACGAAGGGCTCGATTTTTCGCGCTCGTGCGGCGTCGGCGAACGGGATGCTACGAACACCAGCACCGCGGCGCGCTCCGAGAGCTGTCTCAGCAGCTCGACGTCGCGGCGGATCAGGAGCCCCTTGGTGATCACGCCCACCGGATTCCGGTACTCGAGGCAGACCTCGAGGCACGCGCGGGTGAGGCCGTAGCTCGCCTCGAGCGGCTGGTAGCAGTCGGTGACGCCCGAGAAGGTCACGGTCTCGCCGCGCCAGGATCGCTTCTCGAAGCTCTGGCGCAGCACCAGGGGAGCATTCACCTTGACCACGATCCGGCGCTCGAAATCGGTGCCCGCGCCCCAGCCCAGGTATTCGTGCGAGGGACGCGCGTAGCAGTAGGCACATCCGTGAAAGCAGCCGCGATACGGGTTCACGCTCCACCGGAACGGGACATCGGGACTCTGGTTCTCGCTCAGGATCGAGCGGGCCCGCTCCTCGAATACCTCGAGTGCCGCGGGCGGAGGCTCTCCCAGCCACTCGACGTGATTCGAGAGCCACGGATTGGGCGGATTGGAAACCGGCCGAGGCATGGGAGCGGCAGAATACTGGACGGGAGAGACGCTCGCCCTCAAAATGAGCGCGCCAGCGATCCCGCGGATCGCCCCCCGCCGTGCCGCGATCGGCCGAGAGGAGCTCGATGAACCGGATTCAGCGAAGTGGCGCCTTGGTGATGCTCGCGGCGTTCCTCTCGGCCTGCAGCGGCAGCAGCCATTCGGGCGTCAACCAGAGCGCCGACGCCGCGAAGCTCGAGAGCGTCGCGGAGACCAAGGAGATCTCCGCTCCCGGCCTCGGCGGCCGTGTGGACGCGGTGCGCGACATCTACGGCATCCACCACATCTACGCCCGCGACGTGACCCGCGACGGCGCCTTCGTGAACGGCTACATCCAGGCGAGCGAGCGGCTCTTCGAGATGGATTTCCTGCGCAAGGTGGCGCAGGGTCGCCTGACCGAGCTGCTCGGCACCCTCGACCCGTCGGTGCTTTCGACCTCGGTGTATTTCCGGACGGCTTTCACCACCGCTGACGGCGGCCGCATCGAGGACGTGCTGGTGGCCGAAGCCGCGAGCAGCCGGCCCGAGATCCTCGACTTCCTGCAGGCCTACTGCGACGGCATCAACGCCTACCTGGACGACCTCGACGCGGGACGAAACGGCGCCCAGCTGCCGCAGCAGTACAAGCTGCTCAACACCATCTTCACGCTGGGCTCGTCCTACTCGATCGATCGATGGGATCCCAAGGACGTGCTGATCCTCGGCCGCCTGCAGCAGTGGGACCTGTCGCAAACCCTGGGTGAAGAGATCGACCGGCTCGGCCGCCTGACTGCGCTCCGCGACGCGGAGGCACAGGGGAGTGTGCCGAGCGGCACCACCGAGGACGTCGAGCGCTTCGAGCCGATCAACCCGGCGACGGTGCTACCGCCGGACGAGATCCCCAAGTTCACGGTTCCGCCGCCGTCGGCGCGGGTGACCGCTTCCTCGCCGGCGACGACGAAGAAGGCCGACCTGCCGCGGATCGATCCGGCCCTGGCGCGGAAGATCGTGGCCTCGGAGAATCGCGCGCGCGCCGCGAGCCCGTTCGGACGCGGGCGCGCCGGGTCGAACAACTGGATCGTGAGCGGCAGCCTCACGGAGTCGGGCCATCCGATGCTGGCCAACGATCCGCACCTGGCGCTGCCCAACCCCTCCACGTTTTATTTCGTGCACCTCGACGACAAGACCTTCGCGGGCGGCAAGATCGACGCCCACGGCGCGGGCTTTCCGGGCATTCCCGGGATCCTGCTCGGCCAGAACGAGCGGCTCGCGTGGGGCGGCACGGTCGCCAACTTCGACGTGACCGACGTCTACCTGGAGCAGGTCTCGGGCAGCGGCTCCAACAAGACCGTGCTCTTCAACGGCTCGCAGGTGCCGGTGCACACGATCCAGGAGTCGTACGTGGTGCGGCAGATCACCGGGAAGGCGAAGACCATCACCCAGCCGATCGACATCGTGCCTCATCACGGGCCGCAGGTTCCCGATCCCGACCCCACCGACGACGTCACCGGCCTCGAATCGGTGGGCAACATGACGTTCCGCTGGACCGGCCACCTCGCGACCCGCGATCTCGCGGCGTTCTACGACTTGATGCAGGCCAACGGGATCGACGACTTCTTCACCGCGCTCACCAGCTTCGGAGTCGGCGCGCAGAACTTCGTGGGCGCCGACGCCGACGGCAACATCGCCTACTACCCGCACGCGCTCATTCCGCTGCGCTCCGCCGCCGTCATGACACCCGAGCTCGGACCGTACACGCCGCTGCCTGGAACCGGCGCCTACGAATGGCTGACCAATTCGGACGG
This sequence comes from uncultured bacterium, assembly GCA_964650975.1. GTDB lineage: Bacteria > JADJOY01 > JADJOY01 > JADJOY01 > JADJOY01 > CAZYWA01. The sequence goes on along the minus strand of CAZYWA010000246.1, from coordinate 3,488 downwards.
CAGCCCGCAATTCCTGCCCGACGACCGCATCCCGCAATCCAAGAACCCGGAGCGCGGCTGGCTGGTGAGCGCCAACAACGACCAGATCGGCGGCATCAACGACAACGATCTCCTGAACGACGGCATCTACCTGGGCTGGGACGAGACCGAGGGACTGCGCGCCGGGCGGGTCCAGCAGCGCATCGAGCAGCAACTGGGCGAGGGCAAGATCTCGTTCCTCGACATGATCTCGATCCAGAACGACCACGTTTCGCTGGTCGGCCAGGAGATGGCGCCCCACGTGGTCGACGCGCTCTCCGATCCGGCCGCGCGGGATGGCCTCACCGCGCCGTCCTCGCTGCTCGACCAGGCGAAGAAGCGTCTCGCCGCATGGACCGGCGATTGCCCGATCGGCGTCGCCGAGCCGCTCACCGGCACCAAGCCCACCGACCAGGAGATCAACGACTCGGTGGCCTGCATGATCTTCCATGCGTGGGCGGGCCGGCTGCCGGACCGCTTGCTCGGCGACGAATACCAGGCGGCGGGCCTCGGCACGCCGAGCACGCTGCACACGCTCGTGATCCTTCACCACTTGCTCGCGGACCAGCAGCAGACCGGGAGCCTGCGGGTCGCGACGATCGGCGCCGACAGCCAGAGCAAGCTCTTCGACGACCTGCGCACGCCCGAAGTCGAGTCGCCCAACCGCACCCTGGCGCTCGCGATGTCCGACGCCATCGCCGACATGCGCGCCTTCTTCGCCTCCGACGACATGGACTCGTGGCGCTGGGGAAAGGCGCACACGATCACCTTCGAGGACATCGCGCTGGGCTCGGTGCTGACGGTGTTCAACCTGCCCTCCGCGGCGGTGACCGCCAGTGCGCCGGTGGGCTATGCGCGCGCGGGCGCGCTCGAGACCGTCGATCCCGCTTACGTGGATGGCCCGCCACCTTGGAGCCCGGGCGACGGCCCCGTGATGCGGCACGTGGTCGAGCTCACGCCCGACGGCACCACGGCGGTGAACGTCCTGCCCGGCGGCCAGAACGATCTCGAGCCCGACAAGGGCCTCTTCAAGCCCGTGTCGATCGACCCGAGCATCCACTACGGCGATCAGCTGGCGCTCTGGCTCACGAACGACCGCCGCGAGCAGTGGATCACGCTCGACGACGTGGTCGCCCACGCCGAGGCGCGAATCCGCTTCACGCCGTAACGCGACCACGAGTGCGCCGACGTTGCCGGCGGCATTGACGGTGCGGCCGCTTTAGCGCTTCACTCGCTCGTTCGCGGCCGCGTGGAGTCTCGGCGCACGCGATCCTTGGGGTGTCGTCCAACGGCAGGACACCGGACTTTGAATCCGGGTATTCAGGTTCGAATCCTGGCACCCCAGCCCGAAATCCCGACCGAACCGCCCGGAATCCTTCGAGGTTCCGATCCCTCGGCAGCTTGACATCGCTGCACCCGTGAGCTACTTAATCTCGTTTGTCTTTCGCAATTCGTGCCGCGGCGCGCCATCTCGCGCCGCGTTCCGTGCAACCCGAGCCTGGTGGGAGAGCGGCGTTTGGCATCGCTGAAGGTGTTTTCGGGGAACTCGAACCCCGCCTTGGCCGAGGAGATGTGCGCCTATCTGGGCATCCCGGTGGGAAAGGCGATGGTCGCTCGCTTCAGCGACGGCGAGATCCGGGTCGAGATCAACGAAAACGTGCGCGGCCGTGACGTGTTCGTGATCCAGTCGACCTGCTCGCCGGTCAACGACCACTTGATGGAGCTCTTGCTGCTCGTGGACGCGTTCCGGCGTGCCTCGGCGGACCGCATCACGGCGGTCGTTCCGTACTACGGCTACGCCCGGCAGGACCGCAAGGTGGCACCCCGTGTGCCGATCACGGCGAAGCTGGTGGCCAACCTGCTCACGTCGTCGGGCGCGTCGAGGGTCTTGACCGTCGATCTGCATGCCGGCCAGATCCAGGGCTTCTTCGACATCCCGGTCGACAACCTCTACGCCAAGCCGGTGTTCCTGCCCTATGTCGAGGAGCGCTTCGACGGACGCGAGCTGGTCATGGTGTCTCCCGACGCGGGCGGCACCGAGCGCGCCCGCGCCTACGCCAAGAACATCGGCGCGTCGCTGGCGATGATCGACAAGCGCCGTTCGGGGCCGAACGTGGCCGAGGTCATGAACGTGGTCGGCGACGTGCGCGACAAGGTCGCGGTGATCTGCGACGACATGGTCGACACCGCCGGCACGCTCACCCAGGCGGCCAAGGCCATCCGCGAGAACGGCGCCAAGTCGGTGTTCGCGTGCTGCACGCACGCGGTGCTCTCGGGCCCCGCGGTGCAGCGCATCGCCGAGAGCCCGCTCGAGGAGATCGTGGTGTCGAACACCATTCCCCTGAGCAAAGAGGCCGAGGCCTGCGGCAAGATCAAGGTGGTTTCACTGGCGCCGCTCATCGGCGACTCGATCCGCCGCATCCAGAACAACGACTCGTTGAGCGATTTGTTCGTGTGACCGAAGGGAAGGGACCGATGGAGGCGAACGAAATTCTGGTCGAGCGTCGTGCCAGCCATGGCAAGGGCAGCGCGCGCAAGCTGCGCGGAGCGGGCCGCATTCCCGGCGTCTTCTACGGCCCGGGCCGGGCGGCGGTGCCCATCGCCATCGATCCGCTGCGGGTGCACGCGGTGGCGGCGCGGACCGGCAAGGACCGCTTGCTCAAGCTTCGCACCGAGGGCGCCGACGAGCTCGACGGCCAGATGGTGATCCTGAAGGAGGCCCAGCGCGATCCGATCAAGCGGCGCATCATCCACGCGGACTTCTTCGAGATCCGCATGGACCGCGAGATCGAGGTCACGGTCCAGGTGCACGTGGTGGGCAAGGCGCCCGGCGTCGACGACGGCGGCACGCTCGAGCACATCCTTCACGAGATCGAGGTGCGGTGCCTGCCGGACCGGATCCCGGCGTCGATCGACGTCGACGTGTCGCCGCTCGGCATCGGTGCCTCGATCCACGTCTCGGATTTGAAGCTCCCCGAAGGCGTCACGGCGGTGGTGGACCCGCGTCTCGCGGTGGTCGCGGTGGTGGCGCCGCAGACCGAGGCGGCGCCCGTGGCGGTCGAAGCCGTGGCGGCCGAGGGCGCCGTGGCTGGCGCGGCGCCGGCTGGCGCGGCGGCGGGTGCGGCACCTGGCGCGGCGGCCGCGGCACCCGCGGCGGCCGGTGCCAAGGACAAGGAAAAAGAGAAGCCCAAGAAGGACAAGAAGTGACCGGCGGGTGAAGCTGGCCGTCGGACTGGGGAACCCGGGCGCCGAATACGCGGAGACGCGCCACAACGTCGGGTTCCAGGTGATCGAGCGTGTGGCCGACGAGCTCAGGATCCCGATCGACACCACGAAGTTTCGAGCGGCTTTCGGCAAGGGAAGAATCGGATCCGACGCGGTGGCATTGCTCAAACCCATGACCTTCATGAATCGAAGCGGCGATTGCGTGCGGGCCGCCGCGGCCGAGCTCGACGTGGAGCCGTCCGAGC
>CAZYWA010000245.1:0-10783 GCA_964650975.1 uncultured bacterium | reverse complement strand
GCCGCAGTTCACCGCCACCAGCGGCCGGTGGCGGCGCGGCGAGTTGTAGTGGATGGCCTTCGCGACCAGCTCCTTGCCGGTGCCGCTCTCGCCCAGGATCAGCACCGTCGAGTCGGTGCGCGCGACGCGCTCGATGATCCGGTACACGTCGCACATGGGCTCCGAGTTGCCCACGATGTTCTCGAAACGGTACTTGGACTTGAGCTGGGACTTGAGCTCCTCGTTCTCTTCCTGAAGACGGCCGAACTGCACCGCGCGCTCGACGATGACCTTCACGTCGTCGAGCTTGAACGGCTTGGTCACGTAGTGGAACGCGCCCGAGCGCGTGGCTTCGATCGCGCTGGGAATCGACCCGAACGCCGTCATGATGATGCACGGCAGATTCGGCGCGACCTCGCGAGCCTTGCGCACGAACTCGATGCCGCCGAGCTCCCCGAGGTCGGGCAAGTTGAGATCGACCAGCGCTACGTCGTAGCGCGGCGACCCGGGGAGGCGGTCGATGGCGGTCTCGCCTTCCCCCACCGCGTCCACATCGAAGCCCTCTCGGGCGAAGAACACCCGCAAGCTCTCGAGAATGTGAGGCTCGTCGTCCACCACCAGCAATCGCGTCTGCACGAATTCCCCCGCCCGCGCCCGGCTCGGATCTTGATACTTGCCCGTAACCAGGGCTCTCGGCCGAACCTTATAGGTGGGCGGCCCGGCGAGTCAACTCGTTGACATCGGCGATCTGCTTGACTGCCGTCGTCAACGGTGGTGCCCGCTGTCGCCAATCGAGCACTGGAATGTCTCGCACCCGGGATTAGGGATGACTCCCCAGAGGACTGCGAACGGAACTATCTCAAGCAAATGACCCGCGCCACCAGCGAAACTGACGATCGATGGTGCCAAATGTCACGAGCGAGATCTCACGCTCGAGGCGATCGGCGATCACCCTCCTGCCGGTGAGGCACCACCCGCGCCTCCGGTTCCGCCACCCGGCGCCCCGGGTCCGCGCCCGCCGCGGCGACGACGGCGACGACGCTTGAGCCCTCCCGGCTGCTGGCTCGAGCCGCCCGGGTCGGCGGCAGGTCCCCGATTCTGCGATTGCTGGGGCGGGGGCCGAGGCGGCGGCTCGGCGGCACGCCGGGGGATTCCCCGCTCGCGAAAGTGGTCCAGCACCACCTGCGTCAACACCTTGCTCACCGTGGTGTCGTCGGCCATCGCAACCCGGCGGACCTCGTTGAACACGGCGAGGTCGAGGAACACCTCGACGCGGCGTGCGACTCCGCTTGGGGTTCGATCAGGCTCCCTGGCCACGAGAAGATCTCCGCGTGCTTCGAGGTGTGACGAGCGGGGGACGCGTTAGTAGTAGACCGAATTCCGGCTGATTTCCAGATCGGCGCGCATCAGACCGGCCGTGCTCCGTGGCTCCCATCCACCGGCGGCGGAACGAGCGGCTCGCTCGATTCCTGCCGCCGAGTCTGGACTCCGACCAGGAGCACACCCCAGCCGACCGATGAAGCCGAACCCGCGACACGCACCGCGAGCGGGGCGTCGAGCCAGCCCGGCGCGAACCGCACCAGTCCCACCAACGCAAGAACACCCGCTTGCAGAATCAGCACCGCGCCCAGGCGCGGCGCGATCGCGTCGCGGCGCAAGACCGCGCGGCCAAGCCCCGCGGCCAGCAGCCACGCCGAGACGGCCAGGTACTCGGGAGCGCCGATCGGCCCCAGCTCGAGCGCATCGAGCGCGCTCACCACGGCTTCTCGAGGGCCTGGACTGGCGCCGATGGAGTCGATCGCGTCTTGGGAGCGATCGCGACCCAAGCCAGCATCGCGAGCAGGCCCGCCAGCGCGGCGACGGCGAACGGCGCCACGCCGTTGACGAGCACCTCACGAGTACTCTCCGGCCCGGCGGCGATCGCCTCGCTCACCCCCGACTCGGGCCACCGGATCCATCCCAGCAGCACGATTGACGCTGCGGCGCCCAGCAACCAGATGCTCAGGATGGCGACCGCCGCCGGCCGGCGCGCCCGGATGCGCGTCGCAGCCGTACCCACGAGAATGGCGACCAGCTGCGCCACCGCGACCGCCTCGGCGTGCGCGAGCACCTCGAGCACCGCCACACCCACCGAGGCGATCCCGATCGCGGCCCGCCAGGCATCCCGGCTCAGCGCGGCCGCCGACGCGGCGATCAGCGTGACCACCGCCACCGCCAACCAACCGGCGGCGGCCACTCCAGCGATTTCCACGGCGGCACGCGGCGAATGAAGGTGAGACCAGAACCCAGCCGCGCGACGTTAGCCGCCGGGTGAAGCCCCGTCAACGGAAGCCGGTGGTTCCTCGCGCGCGACTCGATAGAGCGACGCGAGCGGCACACCGTCGAGCTTTACTTCGTAAACCGGCGTGACCTCGCGCCGGACCTTCCAGCCGAATTCGGAGAGCTCGCTCTTGCGATGCACCATCACCAGGAAGTCGGCCGGCGGGAAATCCGATAGCCGGAAGGACGGATCGAGGTCGCCGGTCTCCTGATCGAAGGCCAACTCCTCGTAGGTGAAGCCGGTCAGCACCACCGAATGCGGTGGAATCGAGCGATCGAGCGCCGCGATGAAGCCAGGCGTCATGACTTCCTTCAGGTAGGTGGTCTCGAGACCGAGGCGGTCCGCGCCGCGCACACCGCCGACGCCGGCGCCGTAGTAGGCCATCGAGTAGGGGTGCGTCAGCACCGTGGCGATGAGCCCCGGTCCGAGGCCGACGGCACCCACCGCCCACGCGAGCTTGCGGCGAATCGCCTCGGCGTCGGTTGCGCCGCCGTGGCGCGCGCGAGCGCCGAGCCACGCCACGAGCGCCGCATGACCTCGGACCGCGAGCACCGCCACCAGCGGCAGCGTCGGCAAGAAGAGCCGCACCCCGTCGTGGCAGGGACTGCCGGGCCAGGTCAGGACCGCGGGCAGGATCAAGGCTCCCGCGCCCGCGAGCAGCGTGTTGTCCCGGTCGAGCCCGGTCCCGCGGAGTCCCGAGGTCAGCCCCGCGACCGCGAGACCGAAGAGCCCGAGAGGTGTGGTCGCGAAGAGCTGCACCCACGGGTAATGCCAGGGCGGGTGGAAGGCGTACGTCTTCCCGAAGTAGAAGCTGCGGATCGCGTGAAAATCCTTGCGCGTGGTGCTGAGGCGCAGCCAGGTGCGGAGCTTCTCGACCGGGTCCACCCAGCCATTGGGATTGAGCGCGATCGCCACCACCGCGGCGACCACGGCCACCACCACGAGCTCGCGCAAGCCACCGGTCCGTCTCACCCACAGGATCCAGCCCGCGATGACGACGGCCAGGAAGGCACCCGGCAGCTTGGTCGCCAGCGCGCATCCGACGAGCAGACCGGTGAGCGCCCCTCTTCGAAGCGGCGCGATCCGCGTCGCCGCCGCGGCCGCGAGCGCCGCCAGCCAGAAGAACGCGAGGGGGAAATCGGTGAGCCCCACGTGGGCGTGCCCGACCAGCTGCGGCATGGCGATCAGCGCCACGACGCCGGCCCACGCCGAGGGGCGACCGAGCCACTCGTCGAGCCACAGGAACGCGACCACCAGCATGAGCCCGCCCAGCACGGCGAGATGCAGGCGATGCGCGACCAGCGGGCGGACGCCCGCGGGCGCCAGCGTCGCCGCGACGGCGGAGAGCTCGCGGGAAAGCGGCGGATGGGGGATCCGCAGCGGGTTCGAATCCCAGTAGCGGTGCAGCACCTCGGGGTCGAACGCGGAGCGGCCGTCGACCTGGCCCGTGCCGAGCCACTGCGAGGCCCAGCGGACCTCGAGATCCGCGGCGTGCAGGTAGTTGGGCTCGTCGCTCGCCGCGCCGTAGGCGCCGAGCGTCGCGCCGAGGGCCGCAGCACCCGCGATGAAGATGACCGTCGCCGCGAGCGCTCGCCGCTGCATCAATACTGGATGACCGAGTACACTTTGGCGGGTGCCAGGCGCTTCCGCCCGGCGAGCGCCTTGAGCTCGATCACGAACGCGCACTCGACCACCTTCGCGTGATGCTCTTGAACCAGCTGGACGCCGGCCGCCGCGGTGCCGCCGGTGGCGAGCAGATCGTCGAGCACCAGCACGCGCTCGCCCGGCAGGATCGCGTCCTCGTGGATCTCGATCATGTCGGTGCCGTATTCGAGCGCGTACTGCACGCTGCGCGTCTTCCACGGCAGCTTGCCCGGCTTGCGCACGATGGCGAGCCCGACACCGAGCTTGATCGCGAGCGGTGCCCCGAACAGGAAGCCGCGCGACTCGACGCACATGATCTTGTCGAGCTTCTTGCCCGCGTACCGGTCCGCGAGCGCCTGGATCGCGCCGCGAAACGCCTTGGGCGTCTGGAGCAGCGGCGTGATGTCGCGAAACAGGATGCCGGGCTTGGGGAAGTCGGGGATGTCGCGGATGTAGCTCTTGAGGTCGACTCCCTTGCGCTTGCTCGCTGCCATCGAGTTGCTCCTTCGGTGATTGGGCGGTGATTGGGTTGGGCGCTCGGTTGTAGAGGAAAGCGTGCGCTCCGTGCAAGCCGTGGCTGCCGTTCGGACCGCGCCGGCCGCTCAGATCGACCAGGTGGAGATCTCGTCGACCAGCTCCGCCTTGGTGAGGTCGAGGTGGACCGGCGTGACCGAGATCATCTTGTCCTTGAGCACGGTCACCGCGTCGCTTCCGGGGATGGGATCGAAACCCAGTTCGTCGCCACCGATCCAGTAGTACGTGCGGCCGCGCGGATCGGTGCGATCCACCACGGCGTCGGTGTAGCGGCGCTTGCCTTGGCGGGTGACGCGGAATCCGAGATCGGGGCTCGGCGGCACGTTGGGCACGTTGACGTTGAGCAGCGTGGCCGGCGGCAGACCGTTGGCCAGCACCGCGCGCGCCAGCCGCTCCGCGAACTTGGCCGCGGTCGCGAAGTGAAAGTCCCGGCGCGCCGCGATCGACACCGCGAACGCCGGCGCCCCGAGCAAGGTGCCCTCCATCGCGGCCGCGACGGTGCCCGAATAGGTGATGTCGTCGCCCAGGTTGGCGCCGAGGTTGATTCCGGAGGCGATCAGGTCGGGACGCCGGCCCTTGAGCACCGCGTTGATGCCGAGATACACGGCGTCGGAGGGGGTTCCGTCGACGGCCCAGATGCCAGGCGCCACCTGCTCGAGCCGCAGCGGCCGCTGCAACGTGAGCGCGTGGCTGGCCGCCGACTGCTCGCGGTCGGGCGCGACCACCAGCACTTCGCCCACCTCGCGCATCGCGTCGGCGAGCGCCAGGATCCCGGGTGAGCGCACCCCGTCATCGTTGGTCACCAGGATCAGCGGCATCGCACTCGTCGAGACTCTTGCTTCGAGGGGCCCTTCACGAACACGAAACCCGGCAGCCGAAGCCGCCGGGTCCGGGTCTCCATGGTCGGGGCGACTGGATTTGAACCAGCGACCCCAAGACCCCCAGTCTTGTGCGCTACCAGGCTGCGCTACGCCCCGAAGCCGCTCACTCTAGCATCTTCCGGATCGATTCCAACTCGGCGCGCAAGCTCGAAACCAGCGCGCGGCTACCGGGATCGGCGAGCTCGAGATCGAGCTGCGGCTTGGTTTCACGGGCGATTTCGCGCAGCCTCTTCTTGGCGCCGGCGATCGTGAAGCGCTCGTCGTAGAGCAACCGCCGGATTTCCAGGATGCGCTCGATGTCGCGCCGGCGGTAGCGGCGCTGGTTCCGGAGCTTGACCGGCTGGATGAAGTCGAACTCGGACTCCCAGTAGCGAAGCACGTAGGGCTCGACCCCGGTGATCCGGCTCACCTCGCCGATCTTGAAGTAGAGCTTGTCCGGGATCGCCGGCCTGGCACCGCTCGCGCTCGCGGCACTCGTGGAGTTGCTCACGGGCGCACCGCGCGCCCCAGGGCGCGACGCGCGCCTCGCGGGCGGCTCAGCGGCGCTTGGCGTCGAACGTGGTCTCGAGAACCTGCATGAGCCTCTCGAGCGACGCGCCCACCTCGGCCTCGGTGAGTGTCCGCTCCGCGTGCACCAAGCGCACGTGGAAAGCGAGGCTCTTCCGCCCCGGTGGAACGCCTTCGCCACGATAGACGTCGAAGAGGTCGGCCGATGCGACCCACTTGCCCCCTAGCAAGCGCGCCCGGATCTCTCCCGCCAGTGTGCTCTCCGGCACTTCCACAGCCAGATCCCGGAGCGCCGGCGGATGCCGCGGGAACGGCCGGTAGCGAGGTTCCGGGTGCTCGTGCAAGGTGCCGAGCTCGACCTCGAAACCGTAGAGCGGCAGGTCCACGCCCATGTCCCGGAGCAACGCCCCGGACAGCATGACGATCTCGCCCACCTTCTGGTCGCGCCACCAAAGCTCCGCCGCTTGACCCCGTTCCGCATACTCTAGGCCGTCACCAGGACGGTACGCAATATCTTTGATTCCAATGCCTTCCAGCACAATTTCGAGAGTCCCCTTTAGGTCGTGACCGTCGCTGACTCGAGAGCTTTCCGAAAACGGGGCGGAACCCTGCGAGCCGCCGAGGAGTGCCGCCGCGGTCTCGATCTCGCGGAACGGCCAGCGCCCACCCGCACGTCGATGGGTGCGCGCGACCTGGAACAGCCGAACCCGCTCGGCGCCGTGGTTGAGCTGTGCGCGCGCGGTCTCGACCAGCCCCGGCAGCAACGCGGTCGCCAGGACCGAGCCCTCCTCCCCGAAGGGGTTCTCGATCTTCACCCCTTCCGCTCGTCCATCCGGGAACGAGAAGCGTGCCAGAGCGGAGGGCGAGGTGAACGCGAGGCGCACCACCTCCTGGAACCCCTGCGCCACGAGCAGATCGCGGGCGCGCTCGACGGTCCGGGCCGCGGGCTCGTACGGCCGCCCGAGACTGCCACCGGCCAGCCCAGTCCCAGATGTGAGCGCGGCCGGAATCTGGTCGTATCCGGCGAGCCGCGCCACCTCCTCGACCAGATCGACCTCACGCTCGAGATCGGGCCGCCACGAAGGAACGATCGCCTCGATCGCCGTTCCCGCCGGATGCGTCTCGACGCCGATCGAGGAGAGCGCCGCGAGGCAGGCGGCGTCCGAGACCTCGGTCCCGAGCAACGCCCGCACCCGTGCCGGACGGAGCTTGATCCGCGACGGCTCGAAGGGACGCGCCACCGCGTCGACCACGCCAGGCGCAACCTGCCCGCCCGCGAGCTCGACCACGGTACGGGCCAGCCGGTCGAGCGCGGCGGCAAGCCCGACGGGGTCCGTGCCGCGCTCGAACCGGTGGGACGCCTCGGTGTGCATGCCGTGGCGGCGCGCGGTGCGACGGATCCCGGTCGGCGCGAACCAGGCGCTCTCGAGCACCAGATCGCGAGTACCCTCGTGCACGCCGGACGACTCGCCTCCCATGACCCCGGCCAGGGCCATGGCGACCTTCGAGTCCGCGATCACCAGGTCCTCGGCGGAGAGCGTGCGCTCGACGCCGTCGAGGGTGAGCAGCTTCTCACCCACGCTCGCCTCACGGACGACGATCCGGGATCCGCTCACGTGAGCCAGATCGAACGCGTGCAGCGGATGGCCCCACTCCATGAGCACCAGATTCGTCGCATCCACGACGTTCGAGATCGCTCGGATTCCCACCGCGCCGAGCCGCAGCCGCACCGACAGCGGAGACGGCGCGACGCGCACGCCGCGCACGATCCGCGCCGCATAGCGGCCGCAGCGTTCGGGCGCTCGGATCTCGACTCGGATCGAGTCCGCTGCTGCTGCGCCGGCCTCCGACGGATCAACCGGCGGCGGTGTCAGCGGTGTGCCGGTCAGCGCGGCGACTTCGCGCGCCACGCCGAGGACACCGAGGCAATCGGACCGGTTGGGAGTGAGATTGATCTCGAGCAGCCAGTCGTCGAGCCCCAGCACCGGCGCCAGCGGAGCGCCGGCTGGCGACTCGCCGTCGAGCAGCAGGATCCCGTCGTGATTCGCCGAGAGCCCGAGCTCCGCCTCGCTGAGCAGCATCCCCTCGGAGACTTCACCGCGGATCTTCGCTTTGCGGATCTGAGTGCCGCCCGGCAACGTGGCACCCACGGGCGCGAGCGCGACGCACGCGCCGGCGGCCACGTTCGGCGCTCCGCACACCACCGGGATGACGCCAGCCCCATCCTCGACCTCGCAGAGCGCGAGCCGGTCCGCTTGCGGGTGGGGCCGCACCGAGCGCACGCGCGCGACGCGCAGGTCCGCCAGTCCCTGGCCGAGGGGTGTGAGGGCCTCGACCTCGAGGCCCGCCATCGTCAGGCGCTCGGCGAGCTCGCGAGGCTCGAGCTCGGTGGCGACGAACTCGCGCAGCCAGTTGTAGGTGAGCTTCACGTGCGTGTCCGCGGCGCGGCGGCCGTCTCAGAACTGTTCGAGGAATCGATGATCGTTTTCGAACAAGAGGCGCATGTCGTCGATCGCGTAGCGCAGCATGGTCAGCCGTTCGATGCCCATCCCGAACGCGTAGCCGGTCACGTCCTCGGGGTCGTAGCCCACGGCGCGGAACACCTCCGGATCGACCATCCCGCAACCCAGCACCTCGAGCCAGCCCGAGCCCTTGCAGACGCGGCAACCCTTCCCCGCGCACAGCACGCACCCGATGTCGACCTCGGCGCTGGGCTCGGTGAAGGGGAAGAACGACGGGCGGAACCGTGCTCTGGTCTGATCGCCGAAGAAGGCCCTCAAGAAGGCCATCAGCACGCCCTTGAGATCCGCCATCGACACCTGCCGATCCACCGCGAGGCCCTCCACCTGGTGGAACATCGGCGAGTGCGTGGCGTCGGAATCGCGGCGGAAGACGCGTCCCGGCATGATCGCGCGAATCGGCGGCGGCCCGGACTCCATCAGCCGGATTTGTACCGGTGACGTCTGCGTTCGCAGCAGGAACGGTCCACCGAGATAGAACGTGTCCTGCATGTCGCGCGCGGGATGATCGGCGGGAGTGTTGAGCGCCTCGAAGTTGTGGCGTTCGTCCTCGATCTCGGGCCCGGTCGCGACGCGGAAGCCGAGCGCCACGAAGATGCTCTCGATGTCGCGCGCCACCTGCGTGAGCGGGTGCAGGCGGCCGAGCGGCGACCGACGGCCCGGCAGCGTGACGTCGAGGGGCTGAAGCTCGGGGCGGCTGGCCGCCTCGACGGCCGCGGTGCGTGCGTCGAGCGCCTGCTCGATCGCTTCCTTGACCCGGTTGGCCGCCTCACCCGCCCGTGGGCGCTCCTCCGGGGGGACGTCGCGAAGGGTCTTGAGCAGCGCCGTGACTTGCCCTGCTTTCCGGCCCAGCGCCCAGACCCGGACGTCGTCGATCGCGGCAAGCTCGCGCGCCAGCGCCAGCCGCTCGAGCGCGGACTTCTCGATGGCCTCGAGATCGCGGATCCAGTCGTCGACGTTCATCGCCGTTTCATCGCCTCGTGGGTGGCCAGAAACACGAACGCCGGGCGGGACGACCCCGTACCGGAGGTCGCCGCACCCGGCGCTGCGCTTCCGCGCGGCTCTCGATCAGGCGGCGCGGGCCGGCTGATCCGCGAGCGCCGCTTGCGCGCGCCGGGCCAGCTCGGCAAACGCGACCAGGTCGCGAACCGCGAGATCGGCGAGCACCTTGCGATCGATCTCGATCCCCGCCACGTCGAGCCCCGCGATGAAGCGGCTGTACGAGATTCCGTTGAGCCGCGCCGCCGCGTTCACCCGCCGGATCCACAAGCGCCGGAACTCGCCCTTCTTGGCGCGACGGTCACGGTACGCATAGAGGCCGGACTTCCAGACCTGCTCCTTCGCGGTCTTGAGCAGCCGGCTTTTCGCGGAGTAGTAGCCCTTCGCGGCCTTCAGGATCTTGTTACGACGCGAGGCCCCGCGGGGTCCCCGTTTGACGCGCGGCATGGTGGTAACTCCCTCGAATGGCTCAGCGAGCCGGTGCTTCGGTCATCGATGGTTGCGTTCAGGCGTAGGGCAAGAGCTTCCGCACCAGCGCGGCCGAGCCCGCCGTCAGGACACCACTCCTCCGCATTCCGCGCTTTCGCTTGGTGCTCTTCTTGGTGAGGATGTGGCTGCGGAACGCCTTGCGGTGACGAACCTTTCCCTTGGAGGACAGCTTGAACCGCTTGGCCGTTCCGCGGCGAGTCTTGAGCTTGGGCATGGCTTTTCTCGTGGTCTCTGTGCTCTTCGTGACGAGTCTTTGGGTGGGCGAAAGATCGAGGCTCGATCCGCTCAGCGCTTCTTCGGTGCGAGCATCATGAACATCGCGCGTCCTTCGAAACGCGGCTCCTGCTCGACGATGCCGACGTCTCCCAGGCTTTCGGCGACCTTCTCCAGCGTCTTCCGCCCCATTTCGTTGTGCACGATTTCCCGGCCACGGAAGAACATGGTGGCCTTGACCTTCTTGCCGTCCTCCAGGAATTCCCGGATGTGGCGGACCTTCGTCTCTTCATCGTGGTCATCGGTCTTGAGGCGGAACTTCACCTCCTTGATCTGGATGACCGTCTGTTTCTTCTTGGCCTCGTGAGCTTTCTTGGCCTGTTCGTACTTGTACTTGCCGTAGTCGAGAACTCGGCAGACCGGCGGGGTCGCGTTCGGGACGATCTCCACGAGGTCGAGCTCACGCGACTGCGCGTACGCTCGTGCCTCCTCGATCGTCACGATTCCGACTTGCTCTCCCGCATCACCGATCAGGCGCACACGGGGAACCCGGATGCTTTCGTTGATGCGCGGTCCTAGATCCCGACTGGGTGGCCTCTTGATGGGTCGTCTCAGTCCTGGTCCTCCTCGTTGGTCCCTTCGAATGGCTCACCGAGCACTGGGACCCACGCTCGGATGAAATTCCCGGGTTCGGGAAT
>CAZYWA010000244.1:0-10789 GCA_964650975.1 uncultured bacterium | reverse complement strand
CGGCCACTACCCGCGCCGCCCGCCGGGGACCGGCGGGCTCCAACCAGTGGAGCGCGCCGGTCTCCGGCGCGCGGCCGACTCATGTCTTCCCACGGACGAGCTTGGCCGTCTCCAGCACGATGACCGGCACCAGCGCCAGCGCCGCGGCCAGTCCCAGCTCGCCCCAGTCGGTCGCTTCCAGGTGCAGCGCGCGCTCGAGCGGCCCGATCTCGTGCGCGGCGACCTGCAAGACGCTCGTGCGCGCGCGCCGCTCCCTCCGGTTGGCCCGCGGCGCGCCGCTTCCTCGGCCGCGGCGAGCGTGTGTGGCGGCCGATCGAGCGCTATCGCCGGCGCGGACACCCGACACCCGCGAGAGCGGTCAGGGTCGAATCGAACGTCGAGCGGTGCGTCGTCCAGAGACCGGAGGGCTGCGGTCCCTCGCAGCCGCAGCGTGACAGCCAGATCGAGCGCTTCGGACGCGAGGGACCGCGTCCCTCCAGGTCCAATCTCATTCCTTCAAGCGCCGGGTGGGCTCGCGAACCTGCGGTGCCTCCGCGCCGGGCGGCTCGCCGCGCAGGAAGAGCGCGCCGAGCGGCGGCAGCGTGAGCAGCAGCGAATGCGGACGGCCGTGCAGGGGCCGGTCCTCCGCGACCACGCCGCCCAGGTTTCCCATGCCGCTGCCCGCGTACCACGCGGCGTCCGAGTTGAGCACCTCGTGCCAGCGCCCGGGGAATGGCACGCCGACTCGATACCCGACGCGCGGCACGGGCGTGAAGTTGAGCACCACGAGGATCTGAGACATCGGCGTGGTCGGCTTGCGCAGGAAGCTCACGACTCCTTGCTCGGCATCGTGGCAGTCGACCCACTCGAAGCCCTCGGGAACGCAATCGCCTTGATGGAGCGCGGGCTCGGTGCGGTAGAGGCGGTTGAGATCGACCAGCCAGCGGCGCACGCCTTCGTGCTCGGGGTGCTGCAAGAGCGCCCAGTCGAGCTGCGCCTCTTCGTCCCACTCGTTCCACGGGGCCAGCTCGGCGCCCATGAAAAGCAGCTTCTTCCCCGGCAATCCGTACATCCACGCGTAGAGGAGCCGCAGGTTCGCGAACTTCTGCCAGGGATCGCCCGGCATCTTGCCGAGCAGCGAGGATTTCCCGTGCACCACCTCGTCGTGGGAAAGCGCCAGCACGAAATTCTCGCTCGACGCGTAAAGCGTTCGGAACGTGAGCTGGTTGTGGTGGAACTTGCGGTGCACCGGGTCGAGCGCCAGGTACTCGAGGCTGTCGTGCATCCAGCCCATGTCCCACTTGAGGCCGAACCCGAGACCGCCCACGTGCGTGGGGCGCGACACCATCGGCCACGAGGTCGATTCCTCGGCGATGGTCTGCACGCCGGGAAACCGGCCGTAGACCATCTCGTTGAAGCGGCGGATCAGATCGATCGCGTCGAGGTTCTCGCGCCCGCCGTACTTGTTGGGGATCCACTCGCCGGGCTCGCGCGAGTAGTCGAGGTAGAGCATCGACGCGACGCCGTCCACGCGCAGCCCGTCGGCGTGATAGCGCTCGAGCCACGAGAGGGCACTCGAGAGCAGGAACGAGCGCACCTCGTTCCGGCCGTAGTTGAAGATCAGGCTTTTCCAGTCGGGATGGAATCCCTGGCGCGGATCGGCGTGCTCGTAGAGATGCGTGCCGTCGAAGTAGCCGAGCCCATGCTCGTCGCTCGGAAAGTGCGCGGGCACCCAGTCGAGGATCACGCCGATCCCCGCCTGGTGAAGCGAGTCGATCAGGAACATCAGGTCTTGCGGCGTTCCGAAGCGGTGCGTGGGCGCGAAGTAGCCGGTGACCTGATAGCCCCACGAGCGGAAGAGCGGATGCTCCATCACCGGCATCAGCTCGACGTGGGTGAAGCCCATGTCGCGCAGGTGCGCCACCAGCCGCGGCGCCAGCTCGCGATAGGTGAGCGAGCGGTCGCCTTCCTCCGCGACGCGCATCCACGAGCCCAGGTGCATCTCGTAGATCGACATCGGCGCGCTGAGCGTCTGGCGCGACGCGCGCGATTGCATCCATGCGGCGTCGCCCCAGCGGTAGTCCAGGTCCCACACCACCGAGGCGGTGCGCGGCGGCGTCTCGTGCATCGCGCCGAACGGATCGGCCTTGTCGACCTCGTAGCCCTGCGTTCGCGACACCACGTGGAACTTGTAGACCGCGCCCTTGCCCACGCCGGGCACTACTGCTTCCCAGATTCCCGACGAGCCGCGGTGCGTGAGAGGGTTCCGCGACGCGTCCCAGCCATTCCAGTCGCCGACGACACTCACCGCGCGGGCGTTCGGCGCCCAGACCGCGAAGTACGTCGACGCGACGCCGTTCACGTCCACGAGGTGCGCGCCGAGCTTGTCGTGGAGATGGGTGTGGCTGCCCTCGTTGAAGAGGTGCAGGTCGAAATCGCTGAGCAGGCTCGCGGCGGGTGCGCGGGAACCAGGCGAGGGGTCGAGATGGCTCATGTGCGAGGAGGACGGCGGGCCGAACGGAACACCCGGAAGCGCTCGAGCCAGTCGCGGTGCTCGAGCACGTCCTCCAGAGCATGGCGCATCCGCCTCACCCAGTTGGGGCGCTCGGCTCCGGTGCCCGGCACGTTCTGCGGCTCACGCTCGAGCCACAGGTCCTCGAGGCTCACGATCACCAGCTTCGAGCGGCTCGCGGCGAGCCACTTCCAGCACGCCGCGAGCAGCACCTCGGGCCGGGCCGCCGGCTTCCGGGTCAGTGCACGGCTGAGCCGCGCAACCAGCGCGCTGCGCGACACCCGCGCGGCGGCCGCCTGCTCGCCGTCGAGCAGGCCGAGATCCTCCCAGTCCGCGAGATCGCGCGCTTCCAGGAAGCCGGCGAACGTGGGCATGTCGTGGGTTCCCCACGTCGCCACGGCATCCTCGGGCAGCGCGCGCGGCAGCGGATCGCGCGCCCGCGGCCGGAGCTCGAGCTGCAACGCGACGATGCGCAGCAACCCGCGACGCTTCATCTCGGCGCGCAGGCCGGCGGGCACCGTTCCCAGATCCTCGCCCACCACTGCAGAGCGGCGGCGCCGCGATTCGAGGCAGACTAGGGCCAGCAGCTCGTCGCGCGGCATGCGCACGTAGACGCCATCCACCGGGCTCGCGCCAGCGGGGATCACGAACTGGCGCTCGAGACCCATCACGTGATCGATGCGCAGCACTCCGGCGTACGTCATCTGGGTGGCGAGCGCGTCGCGGAAATACGCGAGGCCGCCGTGACCGACGGCGCTCGGTGCCAGCGCCGCGAGCCCCCAGTCCTGGCCGCGCTGGAAGAGCTGATCCGGTGGCGCGCCCAGCGAGCAGCCGTCCACGAACGAGCCGCGCATGCGCCAGGTGTCGTAGCCGTGCGCGTGGACGCCCGCGGGGAAATCGAGCAGCAGACCGGGTCCGATCGAGCGCGCGCGGTTCGCCACCGCGGCAAGCTGCTGGCACCAGATCCACTGCACGTACGCGTGAAAGCGCACCCGTTCGTCGTCGAGGCCGCCGCGGCGTACCACACCCTCGCGATCCGCTCCCGGCCAGCGCGGCCAGGGCGCACGCAGCCGCTCGCCGGTGGCACGGAATCGCGCGTAGTCGAGGATCCGCGGCGACTCGCGAAGGAACCGCTCGAACGCTTCGAGGCGCGGTCCGCCAAGCGTGAAGAGCCGCCGCGCGCACGCGTCGAGCATCCCGCGCTTGAGCGTCATCACCCGCCGATGGTCGACCAGCTTCGACGAGACCGCCGCCTGCGCCTCGCGCGCCGCGCGCGCGGTGCCGAGCCGGAGCGCGGCGTCGCCCAGCCCCTCGGCCTCGGGGATCGAATCGACGTCGAGATAGAGCGGATCCCAGAAGAGCCGGCTCACCGGCGCGTACGGGCTGGGATCGAACGGCTCGTCGCGGAAGCAGTCGAGGAGCGGCAGCGTGGCGACGCAGCCCCCGCCGAGCCGGCCCACGGCGTCGGTGAGGGCGCCCAGGTCATCGAGATCGCCGACGCCCAGGCTCTGCCGCGTGCGCAGCGCGTAGAGCGGCGCGAACACACCCCAGGTGCGCCCTTCGAGCGGCCACGCCGAGCGCGGCGCCACGATGAGCTGGGTCTCGAAACGCTCGCCCCTGGCCGGCTCGATGGCGAGCCGATGGAGCCCGAGCTTGAGCGGCTGCGCTCGTGCCGCAGCGATCGGCACCTCCACATCGAGCAGGTGGCGTCCGTCGACGCGCGCCTCGCCGGTGACGCGCAGCGCCTCGCGCGCGATCTCCCGCTCCAGCGCCTCTCCCGCTTCGGTGGTGAGCGTGAGCCGCAGCGCGCTCTCGACCCGCGCCGCCGGCAAGCGCAGGCGCAACCGCGGGCGCGTGCCGGCCCACACCACGACGCTCGCGGGCCCCACCTGCAGGCTGCGCCGGTGCGCGCGCTCGCGGCGGCACTCCTCGGCGGCCGCCGCGCTCTCGATCGCGACACCGATCCCCCGCAGCACCGACACCAGCGACTCGGGCGGCGACGTGCGCTCTTCGCCGAACGCGTCGGTGTAGGTGGTGAGGAGGCCTTCTTCTCGCGCCAGCTCTCGGAGGGCGCTCTGGTCGTCGGCCATGGCGAGGAGACGGTCAGAAAGCGCTGCGGTCTCGATCTCTGAGCTCGTTGGCCACGAGAAACACTCGAGAGGATCGCATGGTTTCACGCCAGACGGCGCGCTCCTCCCGAACCTGCGGAGTCGCTTTCCGCGGCCGCGCCCGGTTCCGGCTGCTCGGCCGCCGGCTCGTTCACCACGTGCACCACCCGCTGCGGGAACGGCACCTCGATGTGAAGCCGGCGCAGCGCCTGCTCCATCGCGAAGCGCAGATCGCTCGCGACCTCGTCGCGGTCCTTCACGTGCACCCACGCGCGCAGCACGAAGTCGAGGCTCGACTCGCCGTGGGTCTTGAAGAGCACGTCGGGCGCCGGGCGCTTGAGCACGCGGCCGTGACGGCGCGCCACGTCGATCAGCGTCTCGCGCAGCAAGCCGGTGTCGGTGCCGTAGGCGACGCCGATCGGCACGTCGATGCGCAGCTTGGGATCGGTGCCGGTGAAGTTGACCAGCCGCTGCGTGATCAGCTCCTTGTTGGGCACCAGCACGAACTTGTTGTCCTGGGTGCGCACGGTGGTGCTGCGAATGCTCACGTCCACCACTTCGCCAGGCTTGCCGTCGGTCTCGATCACGTCGCCGATCTTGAGCGGCCGCTCGAAGAGAATGATGATCCCGCTCACGAAGTTGGAGATGATCTCCTGCAAGCCGAAGCCGATGCCCACGCCGGCCGCGGCCAGGAGCCACTGCATGTCCTTCATGTCGACGCCCAGCCGGCCCATCGCCTTGGCGCTGCCCACCAGCAGGATCACGTAGTGGGTCACGGTCGAGATCGAGTAGCGCAGGTCTCGATCGATCCCCGCCCACGCCAGCACGAAGTGGTCGAGCAGCCCGCGCAGGAACCGCGCCACCACCACCGTTACGATCAAGAGCGAGGCCGCACTCCACACCGAGCTGAGGTCGAGCCCACCGGCGCCTTCGGTGTGAAACGGCCAGATCTGCTGCGCTCCCAGCACCTGCAGGTCGGCGATCGACACGCGCAGCGACAACGCCAATCCCATCCCGGTGGCGGCGAGCGCCGCAAGCACCACCCCGGTGCGCGCCTGCCCGAGCAGGAACCCGTGCCGCGCTTCGGCGATCGCGTCGGTCACGGTGCTCTCGGCGTTGTACGCGAGCGCCGCGAGCGCGCTGCGCGCACCGGCGATCCCGATCCCGAGCACCAGCACGCTGCCGAAGGCTGCCGTGAAGAGCCAGCTCGCGAGCTGTGCGTAGCCACTCCAGTCGGCGATCACGGTGGCCGCGAGAGAGGCGAGGAACAGCACGCGCAGCGGCACGAAGCGGCGGCGCACCGCGTCGGGCGCGCGCGAAACCACCAGCCCGACCAGCGACGCCCCGAAGAAATTGGCGACGATGATCGAGCTCGCGAGCGTGGTGCGCACCACTCGCCCGAGGAGCACCACCAGATCGGGATTGCACGACGGATAGCCGACTCGCGACAAGAACGAGAGCGGCAAACCGAGCACCATGACGATGGTGGCGCCGATCGCCGCGACGTGCCGGTAACGGCGTACCGCGCGCGGATCCTCGACGCTCGACATGAGGCCCCGCACCAGCGCGTAGACGGCGAGCACGCCGGCGCCGATCCAGCCCGCGGCGACCAATGCCTTCGCTTCGTCGGGCTCCGCGTCGATCACCGACTCCGCGAGCCAGCAGAGGAGCGGCGGCAGCGGCACCCACAGTGCGCGCACGATCACGGCCCGCCACGCCCGTCGCGCCGAGGCTTGCTTGGCGGTCGACGACGCGGTCGGCTCCATCCAGCGCATCGAGAGGTGCCGCAAGCGCCCCACCAGGAGCCCCCAGCAGCCGGCGAGCAGCACCAGCGCCGCGAGCACCACCCAGTTCACGGTCCGGCCGCTGGCGCGCCACGCGCCGTAGTCGAGCCACGCCTGGCGGACGGCCTTCGCGGGACTGGCGGACGCGCCGCGCGTGAAGAGCGCGCGTCGCTCGAGCCAGTACTGCTCGGTGTCGAGCATGGAGTCGAGGGTGGCGATCCGCTCGAGACGCGCCTGGTACTCGTCGGCAACGGCGCGCAGCGCGTCGTCGAGCGCCCGCAACGCCTCGCGGCGCTGCCGTCCCGCGTCCTCCCAGATCGGCAGCTCCTCCGATTCCCAGAGCTGGGTCAGCGTTTGCGGATCGCCGGCGCTGGCACCGAGCCACGCCTGGCGCGCGATCGCGACTTGCCCGCGCAGCGTCTCCTCGAGGTCGGCCAGCTCGTTCTCGACGTTTTCCAGGTTCGAGACCGCGTCCACACGGGCCGCCCGCCAGCGCGCCGCGTCGCTCGACTTCAGGTAGTCGTCGCGGTCCTTGGCCACTCGCGCGAGCCCGCGGCTGATGAGCGGCTCGGTGGCGATGCCCACGGCGCGGCTCTTGGCGTAGCGCTCGCGGAGCTGGTCGAAGCGCGCCTTGGCCGCCTCGATCGCGTCCGGCCTCAGGCCCGACGACTGCACGGCCGCGAGCTCGCGCTTTCGCGACGCGGTGCGGGTGTTGCGATCGAGGGTGTCGGCGCGCCACTGGTTGAGCGCGCGCTCCCACTCGCCGAGGGCGGTGTCGACGTTGCGCGCCGCCACGCGGTGCGCGGCCTCGGTCTCGCGCTGCACGCGGCCGAGGGCCGCGCTCTCGGCGTCCCACGCGGCGCGCAGCTCGGCGTCGCCGCGCTGGACACTCTTGGCCGCGACCTCGGTCTCGAGATCGAGCACCGCGATCTCCGTGGGGATGTCGTCGCCCTCGTGGCTCAGAAAATCGATCAGCCGGGCGGCGTAATCGGCGTCGAGCTCGAGGACGTGGAGGCGCACCTCGACGACCTGCTGGTCCTCGAGCGTCGTGGCCTGGCTGCGCAGCTTGTCGAGGCTCGCGCGATACGCGTTGAGCTTGGCGGCGGTGTCGTCGCGGCGCGCGACGGCGCGATCGCGCTCGGTCTTGAGGCCCGAGTCGCGCTCTTGCTCGAGCGCCGCGCGCTCACCCTTGAGCCGGTCGAGCTTCTGGCGCAGGTCGTCGAGATTGCCCGACAGCATGTTGATGCGGTCGGGCGTGGGCGTGCCGCGGAAGACCGCCGGCGGAGCCGGCTTGTTGAGGCTCGCGCGGGCGGCACTCTCGCGCTGCGCGCGCGACGCGCGGCGCGACTCGAGCTCGGCGCCGCGCGCGTAGAGCGACTCGATGTCCTGGAGGAGTGCCACGTACTCCTCGCGCGCGTCGGTGAGCTTGAGCTTCGGCTCGGGCTGGGCCCGCTCCTCGGCGACGTCGCTCTCCAGCGATTCGCGAATACGCCGCGCCTCGGCGGCCGACGCCGGATAGCCCTGGGCGTGGGCGCGCAGCGGATCGAACACGAAAAGCAGCAAAATCGCGGAGATCCAGCCGGCCCGGCGCCGGCGAGAGGCGCGCCGGAGACGGTCGAGCTCCACTCCCGTGCTGGAGCCCGCCGGTCCCCGGCGGGCGGAGGGACGCGCTCCGTCGCGTCGGCTGCGCTCGGTCGCGATGGAACGCGGCGGCCGCGAGGGACCGCAGCCCTCCAACCGAGCGACCTCCCCCGGTGCGACTCGGAAACGGCTCACGGCGGGTAGTCTACGCGTTTGGCCGTCCGTTTCCGGTGCCAAACGCGTGTGCTAGTTTTGACGCGCGGCGACATTCCTTTTTCCGTTCTTCATCGATTCAGGTTCTTGGGTCGATCCGAGCACTTCGCTCGTCACGCGAGGTGTCTGGGCGGCCCTCCAAACACAGGGGCGAACGAGCGATGAATACGACGTTGAGCAAGTGGGTGGACGAGTGCGCGGCGCTGACCAAGCCGGACAACGTGGTGTGGTGCGACGGGTCGGAGGCCGAGTACCAGCGCCTGATCGCCGCGATGGTCGACGACGGCACCCTCACCCCCCTCAACGACCAGAAGTACCCCAACAGCTTCCTGCACCGCTCGCACCCCAGCGACGTCGCCCGCACCGAGCACCTGACCTTCATCTGCTCGAACCGCAACGAGGACGCCGGCCCCACCAACAACTGGATGGCCCCCGCCGACGCCAAGTCGAAGCTCGGCGCGCTCTACAAGGGCTGCATGAAGGGCCGCACCATGTACGTGGTGCCCTACTGCATGGGGCCGCTCGGCTCGCCGCTCTCGAAGATCGGCGTCGAGCTCACCGACAGCCCGTACGTGGTGATCAACATGCGCATCATGACGCGCATGGGTCAGGCGGCGCTCGATCAGCTCGGCTCGTCGGACGACTTCTGCCGCGGGCTCCACTCGATCGGCGATCTCTCGCCCGAGCGGCGCTTCGTGTGCCACTTCCCGGAAACCCGCGAGATCTGGTCGATCGGCTCCGGCTACGGCGGGAACGCGCTGCTCGGCAAGAAGTGCTTCGCGCTGCGCATCGCGTCGGTGCAGGGTCGCGACGAGATGTGGATGGCCGAGCACATGCTGCTGCTCGGGCTCGAGTCGCCCGAGGGCGAGACGCTCTACGTGGGCGGTGCGTTCCCGAGCGCCTGCGGCAAGACCAACCTCGCGATGCTGGTGCCGCCCGAGTCGCAGAAGAAGCTCGGCTGGAAGGTGTGGACCGTCGGCGACGACATCGTGTGGATGCGCCGCGGTCCGGATGGGCGCCTGTGGGCGATCAATCCGGAAGCCGGGTTCTTCGGTGTCGCCCCCGGCACCAGCATGAAGACCAACCCGAACGCGATGCTCACGTTCAATCGCAACTCGATCTTCACCAACGTCGGCCTCACCGACGACAAGTGCCCGTGGTGGGAGGGCATGGGAGGCGATCCTCCCGCGCACGCGATCGACTGGCAGGGTCACGACTGGACGCCGGCGAGCAAGGACAAGGCCGCGCACCCCAACAGCCGCTACACGACGCCCGCGCGCCAGTGCCCGTCGGTGCATCCCAAGTTCGACGATCCGCAAGGCGTGCCCGTGAGCGCCATCCTCTTCGGCGGCCGCCGCGCGCGCACCGCACCGCTGGTCTACGAATCGTTCGACTGGAATCACGGTGTCTTCGTCGGCTCGGGCATGGCCTCGGAGACCACCGCCGCGGCCACCGGAGCCGTGGGCGTGGTGCGTCGCGACCCGATGGCGATGCTGCCCTTCTGTGGCTACAACATGGGCGACTACTGGCAGCACTGGCTGGAAATGGGCAAGCACGTGCCCAACCCGCCCAAGGTGTTCCACGTCAACTGGTTCCGCACCGGCGACGACGGCAAGTTCGTGTGGCCGGGCTACGGCGAGAACCTGCGTGTGCTGCGCTGGATCTTCGACCGCTGCAAGCAGAACGGCGCCTCGTCCGCGCAGGAGAGCCCGATCGGCTACCTGCCGCACGTCTCCGACGTCGACGCCGACGGCCTCTCGCTCGACAAGAAGACGATGGAAGGCCTGCTCTCCGTCGACCGCGACGTGTGGCGCAGCGAGGCTGACCAGATCGGCGAGTTCCAGCAGAAGTTCGGCGACAAACTGCCGAGCGAGTTGCCCAAGCAGCTCGACGGTCTCAAGAAGCGCCTGAACGCCTGACGAAACCGTGGCGGAGCGAGCCTCGCCCGCCACGGATGCTCGCGACCGACAACCGGGTCTGATTCGCGGGCGACTCGAGCGGCTCGCAAAACGAGTCGCGGCCACGCCGTTCGAGAACGCTCTCGCACACTGCGGGTGAACTACCGCACGTCCCACCAGATCCGCACCCAGGCGGACCGCCTGCTCGGGCCGGTGATGATGGACGTGGATGGGAACAGCGAGGACCGAACCGGCACGATTTCCGTGTTCAACGGACCACCGCCGACCATTCAACGGCTCGAGAGCGAGGGCGAAGAGATCGAGACCGCCGGCGACTGGATCGCCGAGCGGGCCAAGGAAGGCGTACTGGCGCACGAGATTGGGGTGTTCGTTCGGTCCGACGCGCAACTGGACCGAGCCCGCGCCGCCGTGAAGCGCGCGGGCCTTGCGTTGAAGGTTCTCGACGAGCATGTCGAAACAGCCCGCGGTCACGTGTCGCTGGGGACGATGCACCTCGCCAAGGGCCTCGAGTTCCGCGCCGTCGTCGTGATGGCCTGCGACGACGAGGTCATCCCGCTGCAAGAGCGCATCGAGACGGTTGGTGACGACGCGGACCTCCAGGAGGTCTATGACACGGAACGGCATCTGCTCTACGTGGCATGCACCCGTGCGCGAGACCACCTGCTTGTGACAAGCGTGGAGCCCGCGTCGGAG
>CAZYWA010000243.1:0-10800 GCA_964650975.1 uncultured bacterium | reverse complement strand
TGAGCACGCCCGCGAGCACCAGGTGAAGCGCCAGGCTCCAGCCGATCCCGCGCACCGGGTCGATCAGGTCGAAGGGCAGGGTGAGCGGATAGAGCGCGTTCGCTTGCGGCATCGCGAGGTGCGGGTAGCCGCAGAAGATGTGCGGATTCCAGAGCGGCACGTGGCCGGCGTGCAGCCGCTCGGCATTGAAGGTGCGCCACGGCACCGACAGCAGCAGCGCGTCGGACATGAGGTCGTTGGATGCGCCGTTCGGAGCCTCGGCCGTGTCCTGCGCCATGTTCCAGGGGAAGTGCGACCGCGGGTCGATCGGAAGAAACGCATGCCCGGGGGTGAAGTAGGGAGCCCAGAAGACGGCGCTCAGCGCGATCACCAGGGCCGCCGCGCGGCCGAGATCCGGTCCTCGAGTCATGGGACGTAGCCCAGGGACCGCAAGCGCTCCTCGTCCTCGGGCGACACCGCCGGCATCTCGAGGCGGCCCGCCGGTGTCGCGTCGAGCCACCCGTGGAGCTCACGCGTCAGCGATGCGGCTCGCTCCGGTTGCTCGTCGACGCGATTGCGGCGCTCACCGGGATCGCTGCTCAGGTCGTAGAGCTCGCGGGTGCCTTCGCCGAGCGCCTCCAGGTATTTCCAGGTACCCATCCGGACGCCGTACTTCTCGCCTTGCACCTGGCGTCCCTCGACCTCCTGGGTCTTGTAGAGGCGGCGCTGCAGGAAGACCGGCCGCTGCTCGGGCGGCGCGGGCTTGGCCGCGAGCAGCGGCGCGAGATCGCGGCCCTGGAGCGCGGGAGGTGTTGCGCCGCCGCCCACGAGCGTCAGCACGGTGGGCATCAGATCCACCAGCTCGACCGGTGTCGTCACCCGCCGCCCGGCCGGTACGTGCCCCGGCCACCACACGATCCAGGGCACCCGTACCGATTCCTCGTAGATCTGCAGCCCGTGGTGCATGTGGCCGTGGTCCATGAGCCCTTCGCCGTGGTCGCCCACCACGATCACCAGCGTGGCGCCGTCACCGGCGCGCCGCGAGAGGCCGTCGAGGAAGACACCGAGCTCGGCGTCGGTGAAGGCGATCTCACCGTCGTAGCCGCCCACCTCGCGATCCAGATCGCTCGCACCGGGAGCGGCGGCGAAATCGTGGCGGTAGGGGTCGGGCGGATCGTAGGGATCGTGTGGATCGAAATAGTGGACCCACAGGAAGAAAGGTGGCGCGGCGGTGTGGTTGCCGCTCGCGGCGGCTCGCGAGTCGAGCCACTGGATCGCATGCTGGGTGGTCTCGTCGGCGCGGCGATCGAAATTGGCCGGTGCCTCGATCCCTTCCCAGATTCGCGACTGGAAGGTGCCGTGGCTGCCGCGGAAGTCATCGTCGTAGCTCTCGAACCCGCGCGCGAATCCGAACTTCGAGGCCAGCACGTACGAGCTCACGACCGCCGCCGTCCGGTAGCCCTTCGCCGCCAGCTCCTCCGTGAGCGTACGAGGCCCGGCCGGAAACGCGAAACCGTTCTTCACCAGGCCGTGGGTGCGTGGGAAGAGCCCGGTGAACATGCTCGCGTGCGACGGCCCGGTGGTGGCCATCGGCGCGTAGGCCGCCTCGAAGAGCGTGCCCTCCCGCGCCAGCCGCTCGAGCCCGGGAGTGGTGCGCTTCGCGTAGCCGTAGACGGAGCAATGGTCGGCGCGCAGCGTGTCGATCGTGACCAGCACCACGTTGGGCGGCGGTGCGTTCTCGCCTGGGAGCTTGGGGGTGCAGCCGTCCGCGGCGAGCACCACCGACCCGGCCGCGAGCAGGGCGGCGAGGCGGGTGCGAGCGAGTGGCAACGTGGACCTCTCGCGGGTTTCGCTTGGCTGGCGGGGTGCTCCCAGGGAAGCGCTCCGTTACCGAGGGACCAGGTTCTCGCGCGCCGTCGTCGCGCCCTCGAGGTCGTTCGCGAACGATGCCCCGCTACCCACCTGGCACCCCAGCTGCGGCCGTGGCCATCGTCGTGCCATGAGCGGCGCCCGGTCCGCTCAGGGGGGGCCGGCGGGAGGACTGGCCGGGATCGGCGCCGGCGGGGAAGTGGCCGGCCCGGGCGTGGCGAGCATCGCTCGCATGCGCTCTCGCTCGGCTTGCTTGCGGGCGATGTACTGCTGGTAGCGCTCGAACTGCTCCGGCTTGAGCACCGCACGGAGCTGGCTGGTGAGCTGCGGGTCCTCGACATCCTTGTCGAGCATCTTCTTGAACGCCGCACTGCGCTCGGAGTCGCTGGTCGAGGGGCGTACCAGCTCGGAACGCTCCTCGTCGCTCAGCGCGGCCGGTGTCGCCGCCTGGGAGGCCGACACCAGCTTCTCGACTTCCTCGCGCTGCGATGCCTCGAGCCCGAGCGCGCCGATCAGGCTGTTCTCCTCCACGTCGCGCTGGCGCGCCCGCATCTGCTCGGACTTGGTGCGGCGGTACTGGTCGTACTGCTCGCGCTGCTCGGGCGTGAACACATCCTCGATCTGGTGCTGGAGGCCCGCCACGTCCTCGGCGCTCGCGCCACCTCCGGCGCCGAAGACCGCGGCGCTCATCGCCACTCCCGCCCTCATCTGGCGATCGAGCAACGTGGCGAGCTTGGCCTTCTGCTCCGGCGTCAGGTGCAACGCCGCGTCGATCTCCTCGAGCTGGCTGTGAACCTGCCGGGCGAGCAGCTGCTGAACGCCGGGGCTCTTCAGCATCTCGTCGAATTTCGCGCGTGCCGTGGCCGGATCCATCGGGGCCCCGGCCTGGGCGCTCGATTGGGGAGGGACTTCGACCACCGATGGAGCCGGCTTCGGGATCGAGCACGAGGTGTCGCCCGAGGCGCAATCCGCCGCCGGGGCCGCGGTCGCGTGGGAGGCGGGGTGCTGCGCCGCGGCTGGAGGCGCCGCGCGCATCTTCGGCCAGAGCCACACCGCCAGCGCGGCGAGTCCCACCGCCGCGATGGCCGCCAGCACGGACCTCGTTCGCCCTTGGTCGCTCACGTGTTCTTCGCCCCGTCTTTGCCGCGGCGCGCGGCGCGCCGCCGACCGGCGAGATTAGCCCCGCCCGGCGGGACCGGAAAGACGAAGTCCCGCTGCGTCCCGCGTTAACCAAGGCACTTGCGTTGGTTTCGATGGGAGGGCCAGTGCTATTCTGCGCCGCTTTCGCCCGGCCCGCCGGGCTCGGCTCGCGGTACGCGGTAACCCACAATCGAGGTGTCAGACGTCATGGTCCGAATGACGCGATCGTCGAGGCTTGCGCGCGGCCTCCGCTCTGCCTGCATTCCCGTGTTGCTCTCCACGGTCACCGCGGCGTGCGGGGCCGGCGGCGGAAGTGGCGGCGGACCGCCCCACAACCCGCTCTACCTGAGCGGCGACGTCGAGGCCGCGCGGATCGACGCCGCCGGCGGCGTGTCGATGATCGGACACGGCGGCGAGCTCGGTCCGCTGGCGCTGGCGCTGGCCTTCAGCGGCAGTCCGGATCTCACGATCGGCTACGACGCCCGCGAGCTACCGCCGCTCGCCGACCCCTACGCGATCGCCCTCGGCCCGGCCAAGGGCGCCTTCGACATCAGCGTCGCACCCGAGGAAGTGTTCTCCGAGCAATACGTGGGAGACGGCGAGCAGATCCTGGTCACGGCGCGAGGCGGGATGTCGCTGCTGGTGGACGCTCGCTCGCTGGTGTCGGCGCCGGTGGTGGACGGCAACCTGGTTCACTTTCAGACCTCGGAGCATGGCAAGTTCTCCGCCGTCGTGGACAAGGTGGACGAGTTCGACGGCCAGAAGCTGGTGGCCTTCCAGCCGATCACCGACTTCTCCATCGACGCCGACGGCGATGGCGTGGCCGCGCCGCTCGATTGCAACGACTCGGACCCGTCGATCTCGCCGCTCGCCACGGAGATCCCCAACGACGGCATCGACCAGAACTGCGACGGCCTCGACATCCCGGATGAGGATCACGACGGCTACGGCAGCGCCGCTTTCCCGGGCGGCACCGACTGCAACGATCAGGATCCCAAGGTGAACCCCGGCGCCACCGAGGTGCCGAGCGACGGCATCGACAACAACTGCGACGGCATCCAGGTGAACGACGACGACCACGACGGCTTCGTCCACAACATCGGCGGCACCGACCCGGGGCCCGATTGCGACGACGAAGATCCGACCACATACCCCGGCGCGCCCGAAGTCTTCGGTGGCGGCAAGGACCACAATTGCAACGGCATCATCCCCGGCAACACGATCATGGGAGAGGGCGACTCGGTCACCGCCGGCTTCGGCGACCCGGTTTACGACTCGAATCCCGACGCCGCCGGCTACCTGCCGCGGCTCGCCGACTTGCTCGGGGTCCCGCGTGACGCGATGGACAACCGCGGGCGTCCCAGCACCGTCTCCGCGGACGGGGTCGATCACATCGACCACGACCTCGCGGCCGATCACCCGGACCTGGTGATCGTGCTGTTCGGCGCCAACGATAGTCTCGAGGGAGTCACGGTGCACGACTTCACCGACAACATGCGGCAGATCATCTCGCGGGTACAGGTGTCGGGAGCGAAGGCGATCATCTCCGGCATCACCCACGTGTGCTGCGGCCGCGAGGGGCCGCCGGTGGACGAGCGCAACGCGTACATCGACGAGCTCAACGCGGCGCTCATCCCGGTCGCGAGCGACACCGGCTCGCTGTTCGTGGACATGGAGCAGGCCTTCCAGACCCACACGGGCAGCGCGGACATCTCGTCGCTGCTCTTCGACGGCTTGCATCCGAACGCTTCGGGCTACGACGTGATGGCGCAGACTTTCGCCGATGTGATCACCACCCAGGAGTACTGACGGCCGGCTCGACTCCGCTCGACCTCCTCCGCGCCGCGTTTCACGGCCAGGCCGCGTCCGCCGCCCTCGCGGCCGTGGCGCTCGGCGTCGGGTTGCTCGCCGGGGCGGTCTTGGGCGCCCTCGCGGAACGGTCCCGGGCGCGCGCCCGCGTGGTGCGCCGGTTCCGCGCGGGGCGCGTCGCCGAGAGCGATGCCGTGCACCGGCTGCGCGCGCTCGGCTTCGAGGTGATCGACGCTCAAGTGGAGGCCGTCGCTCACGTCGAGGTCGACGGAGAGCGCGTCGAATGCCCGGTTCGCGCCGACTACCTGGTGCGGCGCGGCGGAACGCTCGGGCTGGTCGAGGTGAAAAGCGGAGTAGGCGTGCGCTCACCGGCCGAGAACGAGACCCGCCGCCAGCTACTCGAGTACTGGCTCGCGTTCGGCGGGCTGCCGCTCTATCACCTCGACGCCACCAGCGGATCGCTCTCGCGAGTGGGCTTCGCATATGGCACGGACCCGAAGAGCCCCTGGCCCGGACTGCTGGTCGCGATCTTCGTGCTCGCTTGCGCCGCGTTTCTGGCCGGTCTGGTCCTCGAGCTTCGCGGCGTGGGGTGATCCGCTCACCACTCGACGCCGATCTGCGGGCGGATCGCGAACACGTCGTGGGCCCCGGGGCCGAACGCTTGTCCAGGAATCAGCAAGCCGCTCCGCAATTCCGCCGTGAGGTAGTCGTTCAGGTGATACGTGATGCCGGCGTCGATCTCGACGCCGAGCTCGTCCGCCGCGCCCGCGGGCACCACCTGCGCCGACAGGTTCGCGCGACAATCGGCCGGCGGTCCGCACTCGACGCGGAATCGCTCCACCTTGCGGGCGAGCTGCCCGTAGACGACGAGCCCGAAGGCGTCGAAGCCGTGGAGGATCTCCATCTGGCCCGAGAGCTTCACGTAGAACGCGTTGGCGACCGTGGGACTGCCGTCGGAGCCGAGCGGTCCCACCTCGTCGAACAGGATGAGCGCTGGATCGTATTCGCGGTCGAACGAGAAGAGCGACGCGCGCCGTCCCGTGAGCGCCGCCTCGAGCTCGCGCGCCTCGAGCTCGGTGCGGATCGCGTCGCTGGCGATCTGGCTCTTGTTGGCGCCCATCGGCCCCACGATCGGTGGTGTCACGTCGTCGCTCGCGAGCGCCCGGCTGCCGCCGATCTCGACACCGGCTCTGAGCGGCCCGATCCGCATGCCGGAGCGCAGCACACCGCCCAGCGCCTGCGAGGTGACGGTGTCGGAGGCGATGGTGTCGACGCCTGAGAGCGCGATCCGGTCGGCGGTCGCCAGCGCCACGTCGTCCGACAAGCCTCTCGATTCGAGGTCGGTGACCAGGTCGGGAGTGATGGCCGCGCGCTCGCCGGCCGCCGGACTGCCGTGGTGCGCGATCTGCGCTGCGCGCGTGGCGGCGGAATCGGCGTCCAGTCCTGTCTTCACCAGTGCGTCGGTGTAGGCGGAGGTGGCCGTGGTGACGGCATCGTCGAGCAACGAGTCGGAGACCAGGCCGCGGCGGTCCGCCGAGCCGACCGTCCAGGCGCCTTCGATCTCTCCGAAGAGGTTGTAGCGCTCGGGGCCGAGCTCGAGGCGCCCGTAGAAATCGATCACGCCCAGATCGGCGTGGGCATCGTGGTTGAGCACGTAGATCGCGTAGAGACCCGCCTCGCGGGTGCCGGTTTCGCGAGGGCGGATGGTGCCGTTGGTGTAGAGGACGCTCGCCACCAGCTCGCTCACGTCGTCGGCGCGGATCAGAAGGTCGCCTTCGTGGACCCGGTCGTAAGCGCCGCCGAGCAGCAGGTGATCGCGGGGGATGTCGAGCCACTGGAAGAGGTCGGTCACGAACGACGCGCGATCGACGGTGTCGCCGGTTCCAGGGCCGTTCCCGGCGAGTCCCCACTCGAGCTTGTCGCCGCCCGAGTTGGCGAGAATGCCGAGCCCCCAGTCGGATCCCTGGCGGCCCACGCGAAACAGGCCGAAGGACGGCGTGTACTCGATCCACCCGCGGTCGAGCTCGATCGAGTCGAGCTGCTTTCCGTTCCGGTCGCGGGTGCCGGTGGCGTCACCGAGCCCGGCGAGCACGTCGAGGTCGTCGCGGCCGTCGCCGGCGATCACCCCGTCGAGCGCGTCGACGCGCGCCGCCACGACGAGGTCTTCGCCGAGGTGAAGCCGCGGTGTCACCGAGATCCGCATGTCCACCCACTCTTCCTGGGTGGGCAGTCCCGCCGGCGAGAGCGGCAGGTTCTCGTTCCAGTGCTCGGTGAAGCGGGTGAAGCCGTCGACGTCGTAGTCGAAGGCGGATGCCCGCGTGCGCGCGGCGAGGAGCGCCAGGCCGGCGAACGCGGCCAGCGCGCGTCCCCTGCGCGGACGATGAGCGAGATAGGCGGAGATCGAGCGCGTCGGAATCATTCTCCCCTCCGAGAAGAATCCGGGCGCGCGACGATAGGGTCTTTGCGTATGGGCGGTCAAGAGAAAGGCTCGGGGTGAACGGGCCGGGAGTGAGGCCCGGGCGCCCGACGGTGGCTCGATCGAGCGATTCGCTGACGCACCGCGTTGACAGGATGGCCGAACAGCGTCTACCATCTGGTAGACAACTGACGACTTCACGGTAGACGTCATGAAGCCCACCCCCGACTCCTCGGTGCCGAACGGCCGGGATCCGTCCGAGCGTCCGGCTGACGTGCGATCGCGGACCCTCGAGGCGGCCACGCGGCTCTTCGCCGCGCAGGGCTTCGATTCGACGCCACTCCAGCAGATCGCCGACGCCGTGGGCGTCCGCAAGCCATCGCTGCTCTACCACTTCCCGTCCAAGGACGAGCTGCGTCAGGCAGTGCTCGACGCGCTGCTCACTCGCTGGAACGACGTGCTGCCGCGGCTGCTCATGGCCGCCACCGCCGGCGACGAGCTCTTCGACGCCGTGGTGCGTGAGGCTGTGAGCTTCTTCACCGTCGATCCCAACCGGGCGCGGCTGATCGTGCGCGAGCTGCTCGACCATCCGTCCGAGATGCGCGAGCGGCTCGCGAAGCAACTGGCGCCGTGGGTGGACGTGATCTCACGCTATCTGCGCAAAGGGCAGGAGCTGGGCGTGGTCCGGGCGGCGCTCGATCCCGAGGCCTACATCGTGGTGATCACCAACCTGATCGTGGCGGGGATCGCGTCGAGCGAGATCCTGGGAGGGCTGGTGAGCGCCGGCTCCGCTGGGGATCGTGGACCCGAGCGGCTCTCGCGCGAGTTGGTGCGCGTCGCCCGTGATGCGCTGTTTCTCGACTCGAAACCGAATCCGGCGGCGAGGACTCGCGTCCCGCCGACCCGCACCACCAAGCGCAACGGCCGGCCGCCGGCGCGCAACACCAAGCCCGCGCGAGCGCGGGCGCGGAGGTAGTCATGTCCAACTACTACACCGACAACGAGGATCTGCGCTTCTACGTGGAGCGCGGCATCGATTGGGCGCCGCTGGTGGAAGCCACCGAGTACGGCTGGAAGAGCGCCGACGGCTTCAAGAACCCGGCGGAGGCACTCGCCTTCTACAAGGACATCCTGGAGCTGGTGGGCGGCTTCGTCGCCGACGAGATCGCGCCGGCCGCGGCCGAGATCGACGCGCAGGGCGTCAAACTCGAGAACGGCGAGGGTGTTTTCCCGCCGCGCCTGCAGGGCATCTTCGACAAGCTGAAGGAGCTCGAGCTGCACGGCATGTGCGTGCCTCGCGAGCTGGGCGGCCAGAACACTCCGGCGATTCTCTATTTCATGAACGCCGAGATCATGGCGCGCGGCGACGTCTCGGTGATGGCGCACCACAGCTTCCACGGCGGGATCGCGCTCGCGATGCTGGTGTTCTCGGTGCTCGAAGGCACCACCAAATTCGACGTCGCGGGCGGCAAGATCGCGAGCACCCGCTGGGCCAAGGAGCTGGGCGAGATCATCCGCGGCGAGGCGTGGGGCGCCATGGACATCACCGAGCCCGACGCCGGCAGCGACATGGCGGCCTTGCGCTGCGTGGGCGAGCAGGACGAGCACGGCAGCTGGTTCGTGACCGGCCAGAAGATCTTCATCACCTCGGGCCACGGGAAGTACCACTTCGTGATCGCGCGCACCGAAAAGCCCCAGAGCGGCGACGATCCGTTCGCCGGTCTTGCCGGTCTCTCGATGTTCCTGGTGCCGACCTACGAGGACCTGCCCGACGGCACCCGCAGGCGCATCGTGAAGCTCGGCCGCATCGAGGAGAAGCTCGGCCACCACGGCTCCGCCACCTGCTCGCTCGACTTCGAGCGCGCTCCCGCGCAGCTGGTGGGCAAGCGCGGAGAGGGCTTCAAGTACATGCTGACGCTCATGAACAACGCGCGCCTGGGCGTGGGCTTCGAGTCGCTCGGCATGTGCGAGGCCGCGTATCGCGCCGCCAAGCACTACGCGTCGGAGCGCGGCTCGATGGGGAAGACCATCGACCGCCACGAGATGATCGCCGACTACCTGGACGAGATGCGCACCGACGTGCAGGGCATCCGGGCGCTCGCGATGGTGGGTGCCTACCACGAGGAGCTCGCGACCAAGCTGTCGCTCTTCGCCGACTACGTGGCCGGAGTGGGTGGCGCCGACAAGGACGAGCTGGCGCGCCGCGTCCGCCATCACAAGAAGGTGGCGCGCCGGCTGACGCCGCTGCTCAAGTACCTGGCCGCCGAGAAGGCGGTC
Organism: uncultured bacterium; assembly: GCA_964650975.1. Lineage (GTDB taxonomy): Bacteria > JADJOY01 > JADJOY01 > JADJOY01 > JADJOY01 > CAZYWA01. Next base: position 1,310 of record CAZYWA010000243.1, on the reverse strand, counting down.
GAGATGGCGCGGCGCGCGGTGCAGATTCACGGCGGCAACGGCTACATCCGCGAGTACCCGGTCGAGAAGCTCTTGCGCGACGCGATGGTGATGCCGATCTACGAGGGCACCAGCCAGATCCAGTCGCTCATGGCGATGAAGGACACGCTCGGCGCCATCCTCAAGAACCCGCAGCGTTTCGTGCGGCGTCTGGCGCAGGCGCGCTGGCGCGCGCTCTCCTCGAAGGACCCACTCGTGAAGCGCCTGGCTCGGATCCAGTCGCTGTCGCTGGCGGCGCAGCAGCATCTGGTGCTCAAGACCGCCGGTGCCAAGGCGCGTCAGCTTCAGGGCAAACCGATCACGCAATGGCCCAGGCTCTTCGCCAAGGACTGGAACCCGAAGCGCGACTTCGCCCTGGCGATGCTGCACGCCGAGCGCCTGACCCGGATCCTCATCGACGAAGCCGTGGGCGAGCTCCTGTGCGAGCAGGCCGCCAAGTTTCCCGAGCGCCGCGAGGTGGCGGAGCGCTACCTGGAGCGTGCCGAGCCCCGTTGCCGGTTCCTGCACGACGAGATCGTCTCGACCGGCGAGCGCTTGCTCGCCCAGCTCGGCGGCGGCGAGACCGCGAGCAGCGGGTCCCAGGTGAAGGCCGCCAGCTGACGTTGCGTCGTCGGAGATGCCGCCATGTCGATCCCGCTGCGATACGTGCTCCACCAGGGTCCGGTGATCGCGTCGCTTGGGCGCACCGCGTTCTCGGCGATGGGTGGCAAGAAGAGAGCCGGCGGCGGCGCCGGCGTGACCACACCCGGCCCCGAGCTGAGCGCACGCCTCCGTCCGCGCGCCCCGGCTCTGGTGCGCGACTACCTGCGCCACGTGGGCGGCAATCCCGGTGCTTACCGGGACGTGCTACCACCGCATCTTTTCCCGCAGTGGGGTTTCGCGCTCGCCGCGCGCACCCTCGAAGGCATTCCGTATCCGCTCATGAGGGTGCTGAACGGCGGTTGTCGGGTGGAGATCGCGAAGCCGCTGCCGGCGAACGAGGAGCTGGAAGTCACCGCGCGGCTCGAGGACATCGACGACGACGGCCGCCGCGCCGTGCTCCATCAGAAAATCGTGACCGGGACGCGGAGCGCCCCGGCCGCGATCACCGCGCACCTGTATGCGATCGTCCCGCTCGGCGGCGGCAAGAAGAGTGCTTCCGAAAGCGGCGAGACGAAGAAGAAGGAAGTGGCGACCGTTCCCGGTCATGCGCGCGAGCTGGCGCGCTGGTCGCTGGCGGGGAACGCCGGTCTCGACTTCGCGAAGCTCACCGGCGATTTCAATCCGGTGCA
>CAZYWA010000242.1:0-10840 GCA_964650975.1 uncultured bacterium | reverse complement strand
TCTGCGCTCGTCGCGGCCCGATCCGATCCGGCTGTGGTGGGAGATCGACGAGCCCTATCACTCCGAGAGGCTTGCCGCCTGGCGCGGCGACTCGCGCTTCTCGTTCGCCAGGCTCGGCGGCGAAGATCCGGCAATTCCAGCCGATCGCGCGGCGACCTATTATCTGGCGGGCGACGGCCGCGTCATCGCCGCCGTGGCCGCGCGGCTCAGCGACGGTGGGATCGACGAAGCGCGCATCCGCGTCGAGCCCTTCTTCAACAAGTAGCCACGCCGTGGAACCCGAGGCGCCAGCTGGGCCGGAGACCATCCGGCCACCCGACCCCAAGCATCGCAAGATGGCGGCGAACCGCGATCGCGTGGGTCTGGTGATCGTGCACACCGGCGACGGCAAGGGAAAGTCGACCGCGGCCTTCGGCATGGCGATGCGCGCGGCCGGACACGGCATGCGCACCCACATCGTCCAGTTCATCAAGGGTTCGCGCGACTACGGCGAGCTGGCGGCGCTCGGCCGCTTTCCGGAGATTGCTCTCGAGCGCGCCGGCGAGGGCTTCACCTGGGAGGTGCGCTCCGACGAGCGCCAGCGCGAGCTCGCGCGCTACGGCATGGAGCGAGCGCGCGCCGCGGTCGAATGCGGCGCGCTCGATCTCCTGGTGCTCGACGAGATCAACGTGGCGCTCGGCAAGGATTTTTTCCCGTGCGACGAGCTGCTCATGTTCCTCGCAGCGCGGCCGCCCGAGCTGCACGTGGTGTGCACCGGGCGCTACGCACCCGACGCGCTGATCGCCGCCGCCGACCTGGTGACGCGCTTCGAGCTCGTGAAGCATCCGTTCGAGCGCGGCATCCGCGCGCAGCCGGGCGTCGAGTTCTGAATGAGCGACCGGAGGCTAGCGCGCACGATCATGGTGCAGGGCACGGCGTCGTCGGCCGGGAAGAGCATCCTGGTCACCGCGCTGTGCCGGATCCTGCGCCAGGACGGCTGGTCGGTGGCGCCGTTCAAGAGCGTGAACATGGCGCTCAACGCGGCGGTGACCGCGAGCGGCCACGAGATCGGGCGCGCGCAAGCGGTGCAGGCGGCCGCGTGCGGGATCGAGCCCACCGTCGAGATGAATCCGGTGCTGCTCAAGCCCGAGGCGGATCGGCTCTGCCAGGTGGTGCTGCGCGGACGGCCGTTCGCGCGGGTTCGCGCCAACGAATACCGCGGCCTGCGCGCGCAGCTCGAGCCCGCCATCGCCGAGGGCCTCGCCGCGCTGCGCGCGCGTCACGACGTGGTGGTGATCGAGGGAGCGGGGAGCCCGGCCGAGGTGAACCTGCGCGCGCAGGATCTCGCCAACATGCACGTCGCGCGGCTCGCGGATGCGCCCGTGCTCCTGGTCGGCGACGTGGACCGCGGCGGCTTGCTCGCGTCGTTCGTGGGCACGCTGGCGCTGCTCGAAGGCGACGAGCGCGCCCGCGTGCGCGGGTTGATCGTGAACCGCTTTCGCGGCGACGCCGCGTTGCTGCAACTGGGCCTCGATTTCGTGGCGCGGCGCACCGGCGTCCCGGTGCTGGGCATCGTGCCGTTCCTGCGCGACCTGGCGCTCGCCGACGAGGACTCGGTGTCGCTCGACACGCCCGGCGCGCGCGGTACGCGCGCGCGCGGCGAGGGCGCCGAAAGCGATCCGATCCAGGTCGCGATCGTGCGCCTGCCGCGGATCTCGAACCACGACGAGTTCCAGCCGCTCGAGCGCGAAGCGGGTTTCGACGTGCGCTTCGTCGAGCGCGCGGATGAGCTCGCGGGCGCCGATCTGGTGGTGCTGCCGGGCACCAAGTCGACCGTGAACGATCTCGGGTGGCTGCGATCGAGCGGCCTCGCGGACGCGATCGTGGCGCGCGCGGCGGCGGGCGGCCCGACCCTCGCGATCTGCGGCGGCGCCCAGATGCTGGGGAGCGAGATCCTCGATCCGCACGGACTCGAGTCGTCGCGGGCCCGCGTCGCGGGTCTGGGCCTGCTGCCGTTTCGCACCGTGTTCGCGGAGGGCAAGGTGACGAGGCGCGTCCGCGCCAGCGCCGGCGTCGGCTCGTTCCTCGCTCCGTCGCGGCTCTCGGTCGAGGGATACGAGATCCACGCCGGGCGGATCGAGTGGCTCGAATCGCCCGCTGGTGCCGCGATCTTCGACGTCGCGGCGGAGGGTGGAGTGGAGGGCGTCGCGGAGGTAGGGAAGGAGGCCGGTGCCGCGCTCGACGGTGCGGTCTCGCGCGACGGCGCGGTCGTCGGCACGCTGATCCACGGGCTGCTCGAGGATGCCGCGGTGCGAGCGCACCTGCGCGACTCCCTGGCCCGTCATCGTGGGCGGGCGCCGGTCACGCGCAGTCCCGATGCGGCACCGTCGCCAGCCGATCCGATCGACCGGCTGGCCAGCGAGGTGCGCGCGAGCCTCGACATGAATGCGCTCTACCGGATCGCCGGCCTCGGGCGGCGCGTGGCCGAGCCCGATCGGGATCGCGAGCTGCGGATCGAGCAGCGCGATCGATGGTTGGTCGCCACGCTACCCGGGGTGCACGACGTTGCGAGCTGGGCGCTCGTTGGCGGGGGACTGGTGTACGCCACCACCGTGGCCTGGCATCAGGTGACCGAGGAGGAATTGTCGCCGGGGGTCGACGCTCGCGATTTCGCGGATCGGCGGCTTCGCGACGCGGGGCTCGACGGCGCGGTGCTGTTTCTCACCAGCCGCCGGGTGGCGGCGTACCAGGACGTGACGCGCGCCGATGGGGATCTCTCGGTCCAGTGCATCGTGACGGTGGGGCTCGCCAACGCGCTGCGAGCCGGAGATCCGGCCGACGCCTCCGCCGCGGCGGCGCGTGCGGCCGGTACCATCAACGTGCTGGTACGGACCTCGGTGCCGCTCACCTCGGAAGCGTTGCTCGAGGCGCTGGCGCTCGCGGCGGAGGCGCGGACACTCGCGGTCCTCGAAGCAGGCGTCGCGAGCGTCGTGAGCGCCGCGCCGGCGACGGGCAGCGGCACCGATTGCATCGCGGTCGCGGCACCGCTCGCCGCGACCACGGGCCGCGCGGAGCGATTCGTGGGAAAGCACACCGGCGTGGGATCGCTGATCGGCGCCGCGGTCCACGCGGCGGTGCGGGCCGGTGTGGAGCGCTGGCTCGCCGAGCGCGGCTGAGCGGAACCGATTTCGTCTAAGAAGGTGTGGACAAAATCGGATCATTGCCCGGAGCGCTTCCTCCGAACCGATTGCTTAATGTTTGGAGGGACGCGGTCCCTCGCGTCCGCAGCGTCTGAACCAAGATGGACGCCTGCGGCTGCGAGGGACCGCAGCCCATAGGCGACGAGGCACAGACGCTCGAGCGGCTTCCCGCCACGCATGCCCTGATCCAGGCGTCTGAATTTCTTTCGTCCAAGCCTTCTAAATCACCGACCATGCATGTGAGCGATCTGCGGGCGGGACCGGCTCCTGCCGGTCCGCTTCGAGCCTGGCGCGGCAGGAGCGCCGAAGGCGCGGGCGCCCTCCCTACGAGATCGCTCTGGTGCTTGGCCGATGGTTTAGGTCTCGAGCGGCAGCTCGGCGCGGAGCGCGCGCACCAGCCGCGCCCGATCCTTGGCGGGGCGCCCGGCGAGGCGCACGTGGCGCGGCAGGCCGAACGACGTGCCGTCGCGCACCAGCACGCGATGATTCTCGAGCAGCCGGTTCTTGAGGCGCGTCGCGTGACCCACGTCCACCAGTAGAAACGGCGCCGACGACGGCAGCGGATCGAGTCCGAGGGAGCGCAGGCTCGCGGCCAGCGCGTCGCGATCCGCCAGCAGCCGGTCCCGGCTGCGCGCCACGAAATCCCCGGTGCGAAGGGTCGCGAGCGCGGCCGCCTGCGCGGGTGAGCTGGTGGTCCAAGGCGCGCGCGCCGCCTCGATCCGCGCCGCGATCGCGGCCGTGGTCACGAGGTAGCCGATCCGGAGTCCCGGAATCGCGTGGTCCTTGGTGAGCGAGCGTAGCGTCACCACGTTCGCCGGGAAGCGGGTGGCGCCCTCGTCGTGATGCGGGCTCAGCGGCAAAAACGCCTGATCGACGATCCACGTGGTCTCGGGATGACGCCGCGCCAGCGCCGCTACCTCGCGAGCGGGGAAGTGTGCGCCGGTCGGATTGTTGGGCGTACAGAGATAGGCGAGGCGCGCGCCGCTCACGCGGACCGCCGCGCTCACCGCGGCCGCGTCGACCGCGAACCGGTCGCCGGCCCGCGCCCGCCATGCGGCGATTCGCGCTCCGGCGGCGATCGCGGCGCTCGGCAGCTCGCTGAACGTGGGCTCCACGATCAGGGTCACGTCGCCGGCGACGAGCAGCGCTCGCGCCAGGCTCCACATGAGCTCCGCGGCACCGTTCCCGAGCACCAGCCGGTCCGGGCTCACGCGCAGGTGCGTGCCGAGCGCCACTCGCACGGCGCGCGCGGTCGGATCGGGATAACGGGTGAGATCGGCTGCGCGCGCCGCCCGCGCGACCGCGGGGTGCGGGCCGTACGGGTTCACGTTGACGCTGAAATCCGCGATCCGCGAGGGCGTGACGTGGAGCGTCTCGATCTCGCGATCGAGCAGCCCGCCGTGACGTTGTGCCTTCATCATCCTGCCTTGCGCGTGCGGCGTTGCGCGGTTCAGGAAAGCTGCGCCGGGGCCGCTCTCGGCAGCTCGAGCCAGAAGCGGCTGCCTCGCCCCGGTGTCGAGGTGACACCCACGTGCCCGCCGTGAGCCTCGACGATCCGCTTGACGGTCGCGAGCCCGAGGCCGAGCCCCGGCTGCCGCGTCCCGGGTGCCCGCACGTAAGGATCGAAGACCTTGGCGCCGAGCTCGGGCGGGACGCCGAGCCCCGTGTCCTCGATCTCGATCAGCAGGCTCGGACCGCGCTCCAGCGCGCGCACCTGGATGCGCCGCACCGGGCCGTCGCCCATGTACTTGATCGCGTTGCCCACCAGGTTCGAGACCACGCTCGCGAGCAGGCCGCGGTCGCACGCGACCTCGTGTCCGGCCCTCACCTGCACGTCGAGCTCGATACGCTGGTCGCGGAGCCGCGGCGCGAGCTGAGCCACCACGCGTTCCACCACCGGCGCCAGCTCCGTCGCCGCGGCGGCATCGCGCGCCGCTCCCGCGCGTGCGAACGCCAGCAGCCCTTCCACCTGCTCCTGGATCTGGCGCAAGCTCGCCTTGCCGTTCCGGACCTCGGCGGCGAGCTGCTCGTCGCCAGCCAGACCCCGGAGCGCCAGGTCGAACGACAGGCTCGCGGCGGTGAGCGGGTTCACGACGTCGTGCGCCATCCGCGACGCGAACATGTCGAGCTCCTCGGCGCGGCTCTGGACCAGCGCGCGGTCGCGGCGCACCAGGCGCATCACGAGCAGCAGCACGCACAGCCCGAGCAGCAGACTGATGCCGTCCAGCACCAGCGCGGTCACCACCGAACGGTGGCGCAGGCGCTCGACTCGCCCCGCGAGGGAGCGCTCGACCTCCATCTCGAGATCGATGAGCCGGAGCAGCGCGCTGTCGAGGTTCTCGTACGGCTCGGCCCAGCGTTCCACCGTGCCCAGGCCCCCGGGACGGCTCACCGGGTCGCTACCGCTGGCCAGCGACCCGGCGCTCGCGCGGTCGAGCGCGGGCCGCCATCGTTCGACGTCCGCCCACAGCTCGCGCTCGCGCGGCCTCATCGGCCGCTCCCGGTAGCGATCGAGGTTCTGGTCGAGCTTGCGGCGTGCCGTGTCGGCCGCGGCGAGACGCGCCTCCGGATCCTCGGGCGCATCGGCGCTCTCGCCGGGACGCTCGAGCATCACGCGCAGCTCGTGGAGATGGGTGCGGCTCTCGAAGAGCTCGGCCAGCCCGGGGACCAGATCGGTCGCGATCTCGTCGCCGGCCTCGCGTGTCCCGCGCGCCGCGTACTCGGTGAAGAAGCTCGACGCGATGAAGCTGATCGAGACCGCCGCGAAGGCCGCGACCAGGAGCGTCGGGGTGCGGTCGTTTGGAGCGGGCATGCAGGCCGCCTCGGCGCGCCGTCGCGTCAGCTACCGGATCCGCGCCAGAATCCCATCGCGAGCGCGCCGATGCCGGCGATCGCGAACAAGGCTCCGATGGGCACCAGCAGCACCGCGAGCGAGGGATCGCCCTCGGAGCCGCCGATCCCGCCGAGGAAGAAGCCGATCGGCACCAGCGGAGCGCCGATCCGCAGCAGCCGCGCGGCGCGCGCTCGCCGCGCCGGGTCCGCGATGCCGCGAGTGGCAGAGAGCCCGAAGAGCACGTTGATGGCGCCGAAGAGCGTGCCGTGGGCGTGCGCTAGGGTCCAGAGCTCGCGGCGCAGCCGCGCGTCCTCGTAGAGCGGCAGCTTGAAGAAATGCATCGACTCGAGCGCCAGGCCGCCGATCAGGAAGATCGCGATCATCGCCCAGCCCAGCTTGAGGCACCCCGCGCTGGCGGGGTCGAGCGGCTCGGAGGGGCCCTTCGGTGCTTTGCTCATTCGCCGATGTCCACGGATTTGGCCGCGGTGAGCCGGAGCGCGATCAGCGGCGAGGCGGCATCGGCATCGAGCCGGTGATCGGCCGCGACCGGCGTGCCCGGCGGCGGTGGTGGCAACGATCGTCCGCGTTCGGCGGCGAACCCCGCCCACGCCGCGTCGATTCTGGCCTGGGCCGCGGTGCGCACCGGCGCGTCCGAGATGTAATCGAAGGCCCGCACCGCGTCCCCGAGCGGCGCGTCGCCGGACTCGGCCGCGAGGTCGATCAGGCTGGAGCGCGCGAAGAAGCGGATCGTGGGGTAATCGTCGTGTAACGCCTGGAGCAGCAGCGGCGTGACGAACGCGTTGCGCACGTCGATCGAGAGCGGCGTGTCGCGACGGCCGGCGAGCCGCGCCGCGACCGCGCGTTGCACCGGGTCGCCGCCCAGGAGCTCGGCCACGAAGGCCGGCGTCTCGACGGGTGCGCCGTCGCCGCGGCTCTCGGGCTGACGGTATTTCTCGCCCCACCAGCGGCGGCTCGCTTCCGCGGCCCACGGCGCGGAGCGGTCGAGATGGCAGCTGGTGCAAGCGTCCGGGCGCCCCGCCTCGGCGTCGCGCGCCGGGTCGGGATTCTGGATGCGGTGGCTGCGATGGATCTCGAGGATGCCGTAGGCCGCGCGCGGCATGTGGCACTCGTAGCAGAGCGAGCCCGACCCGGCCGGGTCGTGATGAGTGTGCGCGCGCGGGTTGGCCACGATCTCCGCGTGGCAACCGCGGCACGCCTCGTTGGTGCGCATCGCGGGCTCGAGCTGTCCGCGGACGTCGCCGCCGTGCATCGAGTGGCACGTGGTGCACGTGAGCTCGCCCTGCTGGTAGCACTTCGACATCGTGATCCCCTGGTACTCGTACGCCGTGAGCCGCGGCGTGCCGTCGCTCCAGAAGCGCTTGACCAGCATGTCGGGGTCCCAGGGAGGCCCGCGCATGTCCGCCGAGATCGGCGTCACGCTCGCGGTCAGCTCCTCGCCGGCCCGGTAGAGGGGGCCGGTGTGCATCCACTCGCGGATCGACGTGGGTGGGTTCGCCACCCGCTGGCCGTGGCACTGCCCGCACACCTCGACGCTGCGCTCCTTCGACAGCCGGTCGGGGTTCACGATCGTGGGATCCGCGTGTCCCGTGAGATACAGCAGATAGCGGCGCAGCGGGCTGCGATTCCGCGCCGCGTGCTCACCGGCCGGTCCGTGGCAGCTCTCGCACGAGATGCCGAGCTCGGCGACCGACGAGCGGTACTTGGCGTCGAAGTTCCAGCTCACGTGCTCGCCGCGGGCGAAGCGCGCTTGCAGCTCGTCGTAGTTGAGGCTGCCGGGCCGCGGGCCGGTGTTGTGACAGAAAATGCAGTTCTGGTTCCACACCGCGAGATAGGCGTCGTAGGGCTGGCGGTCGTCGCCCAGGAAGGCGCCGTTGAGATGGATCCAACGCTTCTCGCCGATGTGCCAGAGCAGCGGGATCCGGTAGTAGTTGTCGCAACCGTCGTCCGGGTTGTCGACCAGGTATTGCTGGTAGCGCCGCGAGCCGACGGTGCGCAGCACGTGCAGCGTCTTGAAGGCCGTCCCGTCCTTCCGCAGGTAGTCGATGAAGAACTGGCCGTCGCGCTGGTAGGGCCGCGCCGTGATGCCGAAGTAGCTCACGGTCTGGCCGTCGAAGGCACCTTGCACCGACTCGGGAGTCGCTTCCTGCGTCATGGTTCGGTGGAAGGTGCGGTGCCACGACGCGAAGTGATCGGGGTGGCACGACTGGCAGGTGGTGGAGCGCGCCCACGGAGCGTCGCGGTTCCGGAACGGAGTGGCGAGGTCGGTGGCGTAGAGACGTGGCGTCAACGCGGCCGCGCCGCCGATCAGGAGCAGCGCACCGATCGCGACGTGTGCCTCGAATGACGCGAGAAATCGCGGGATTCGCACGTCGAGATCGTAGCGTACCCACCGGTCATCTGTACGCGACGTAGGGCGTGGGCGCTCCCGGCGCCGCTTGCCCCTCGATCGCCACGAACACTCGCCGACCGAGGAAGAAGGGTAGGCCCCAGTCGAAGGTGGTGGCGTCGCCGGAGGGACCGGCGATGGTCGGAAAGACGCTGTCGGTCGGATGCTGGTCGAGCAGCTGGTCGGCATCGTCGACCGTCACCGTCTCGCTGGTGGCGGTGCCGTTCAGGCCGCGATTCTCGACCGGCGAGGTGAAGCGCGAGCCCGGGCAGTAAAATCCGGTCGACACCCGGCACGAGGGCAGCGCCGGATCGTCGAAGAAGTTCGCGTTCGAGCCGGAGTCGATGTAGCTGGTGGGCCAGAGCTGGCCGTCGAACGAGGCGCTGAAGTCGCCCTCGCCGTCGACGGTCAGGACCGCGGCGTCGCCGAGCGCGTTGTCGTCCTCGGTGCCGATCCCGAACGTGAGCGTGCCGGTCACGGTGGCGGCGCTCGGCGACGACAGGGCCGGCAGCTCGATCAAGATGCCATTGGTGTTGGCACCGAGCGCCAGCACCGGGTTCTGGAGCTGATCCGGCAGCGCGCGCGCGATCGCCTCGCAGCCGTTCGCGGGACAGGCGTAGTAATTGCCGCCTTGCTGGCCGCCGGTGCAGGCCGGACCGCAGTCCTGGGCGAAGAATCCGATCCCGACCACGCCGTTGGCTCCGAAATCCTCGACGGTGTTCTCGCTCGGCAGCCCGGCCGAGCAGTCGTCGGGCACCGCCGCGAACGACGGATCGCCGATCACCTGCACCGCGAGGCCGGCTGCGGTGTCGGAGGCGAACCCGACGTCGGCGGATGCGACCGGTCCCCAGCTGTATCCGTCGACGAACTGCGCGCACTCGCCGATCGGACGACCGCTCCCGTCTTGCTCTCCGGGAAGCGAGAGGCCCTGAAGCGCCGACGACACGATCCGGACGCCGGTCGATCCGGTGTCGACCAGCATGTGATCGACGGTGGTGCAGCTCGACGAGCTGCCGGGCACGCAAACCGTGACCGTCACGAACGGCTCGTTGGCCGAGTCGTTGGTGGGCCCGCCGTCGACGATCAGGGTCTCGGTGTTCGGCGTGGAGGAAGATGGCACGCCGCCACCGCCTCCGCCGCCACCGCAGCCCACCGCGGCCAAGAGCACGACGACGAGGAGCCCATCTCGCGGTCTCGTCACGGGTTCTCTCCGCCGGCCGCGAGGAGCTCGGCTGCCGACATACCCTGCGGGGCGAGCGACGGCACGTACGCGCCGCCGCTCCACGTTCGCCCGTGCCGCGCCGAGCGGATGACGAGGTCGGGCTCGTCGACCGCGAGGTGGCGCCGGTTCGCGTGCAGCCGCGCGGCGCTCGCGTACGAGTCGAAGTGGGTACCGAGCAACTTTCGCAGGTCGGGCATCGCGGGACCGAGCCAGGTGACCGCGAACACCCGGCCGCCTGGCTCGACGAGCTCGCGGATCTGCGTGCCGCTCGCGGCGTCGATGCGCTGGATCTCGTAGCGCGCCGTCGCCGTCCTCGACGGCTTGCCTCCGAGCGCCGCGCCGTCCTGCTCGATCGAAGCGCGAGCTTCGCCGAGCGTCGCGAGCGCCAGGCGCGGCGCCCCGATCGCGCTGACCGCCGCGAGCACGAGCGGCAGCGCGCGTCTTCGCGATCTCTCCCTCTCCGACCGAATCGAACGTGACATCGAGACCTCCCCCTCGCGGCATCGTGCCGCAAGCTTCTTTCCGGAACATGACCGGATCGTGAAGAAACGTGAACCTCGGTGGCGCCTCGGCAACTTATGCCGGTGACGGTGAGCCGGTCGAGCGGTGCGCGCACTGCTGCGCGCGGAATCGCAGGCGTTTCTCTCGGGCACGGCGCTTGCGAACCCTCGCACGCGGAGGGGCCTAACGTCGTTCACACCCCTAACAGGAGCACGGACCATGAGCACCGACCCGATCTCATCCGGCAGTTCTTCCGCAGCGAGCGCTTTCCGGGACCTCGGCCCGGGACGCCGCGCGTTCCGCCAGTCCTTCGGCCAGCTCGCGAAGGCCATCCAGAGCGGCGATCTCGCGGGCGCGCAGCAGGCGTTCGAGAGCCTCAGCGAGGAAGCGCCACAGGGCGTCGGGGCGAACGGCCGCAGCGGTCCGATCGCCCAGGGCCTGAGCCAGATCGGCGCCGCGCTCGACTCGGGCGACCTCTCCTCGGCCAAGCAAGCCGTCAGCTCGCTCACGCAGAAGGTGGGCGGCCTGATGCACCACCATCACACCCATCACACGCCGCCGATTCCCGTGGACGTTTCGGGTGACGGTGGCGCGTCGTCCGGCGACGGTTCGGGCGATGCATCCGGCGACCCGACCAGCGATCCATCGAGCGTGCTCAGCGTTCTCGCGTAGCTCTCGCCCGGCGCAACTCATCGCCC
>CAZYWA010000241.1:0-10856 GCA_964650975.1 uncultured bacterium | reverse complement strand
CGCGTAGCAGATCTCGGCCTCGCGCGCGAGCTTCGCCTCCGGGATGTTGGTCATGCCGATCACGTCGACGCCCCAGGTCCGGTAGACCCGCGACTCGGCGCGGGTCGAGAACTGCGGCCCCTCCATGCACAGGTAAGTCCCGCCCTTGTGCACGGTGGCGCCCGCCTGCTCGGCCGCGGTGCCGAGCAGCGCCCAGAGCTCCGGGCAGACCGGATCGGCGAACGCCACGTGCGCCGCGACGCCGTTCCCGAAGAAGGTCGGTACCCGCGACTTGGTGCGGTCGAAGAACTGATCCGGCACCACCATGTGTCCCGGCTGGATGTGCTCCTTCATGCTGCCCACGGCGCTCACCGAGAAGATGTGCTCGACGCCGAGCTGCTTCATGCCGTGGATGTTGGCGCGGAAGTTGATCTCGTGCGGCAGGATGCGGTGGCCTCGGCCGTGGCGCGACAGGAACACCATCTTCACGCCAGCCATCGTGCCGGCGATGTACGAGTCGGACGGATCGCCGAAGGGCGTCGAGAGGCGCACTTCCTCGATCCCTTCCAGGGAATCCATCGCGTAGAGGCCGCTTCCGCCGATGACTCCGACCGTCGTCATGCTCGCTCCTTCGCCGCTCTGGGCTGATCGTTCTCGGGCGTGGTTCGGCCAAGCATGCCACACGCGGCGCTCACATCCGCGCCGCGGGTGCGCCGCACCATGACGGCGTAGCCCTCGGCGCGCAGCGCGTCCGCGAAGGCGTCGATGCGCTCGGGCGAGGTCGGCCGGTAAGGAGCCTCCGGGAACGCGTTGAACGGGATCAGGTTGATCTTGCAGCGAGTGCCGCGCAGCAGCTTGGCGAGCCGGCGGCCGTCGTCGTCGGTGTCGTTCACCCCCTCGAGCATCGTGTACTCGAAGGTGACGCGGCTGCGCTTGGCGAGCGGCAGCTCCCGGCACGCCGCCAGGAGGGCGTGCAGACCGTAGCGGCGGTTCGACGGCACCAGCTCGGTGCGCGACGCCTCGGTGGTCGCGTGCAGCGACACCGCCAGCTCCACCTTGGTGCGCGACAGGAGCTCGCGCATCTCGGGCAGGAGCCCGACCGTCGACACCGTGATGCGCCGCGCCGACATTGCGATTCCCGCCGGCTGGGTCAAGATGTCGATCGCGGCGATCACCGCGTCGAGATTGGCGAGCGGCTCGCCCTGCCCCATGAACACCAGGTTGGTGATGCGCGACCCGCGTCCCGCATGGGCCGCGGCCGCCAGCACCTGGCCCACGATCTCGGAAGGCCGCAGATCACGGCCGAAACCGCGATAACCGGTCATGCAGAACCGGCAACCGTAGGCGCACCCCACCTGGCTCGACACGCACAGTGTGAGCCGCCGCACCTCGGGAATCAGCACCGACTCGACCGCGCGCCGGTCCTCGAGGCCGAACAGGAACTTCTCGGTGCCGTCGCCGGCGTGCGCCACCTCGATCACCGGCAGCGCGGAGATCCGGAAGCGGCTCGCCAGCTCGCGGCGCAGCTCCTTCGAGAGCGTGTGCATCTCGTCGAAGGACGAGTGCCCGCGCTTGTAGAGGAAATTCCAGATCTGCCCGGCACGGTAGCGCGGCTGGCCGATCGATTCGAGGCTCGACTCGAGCTCCGCGAGCGTCAGATCGCGTACATCGGGCAGCAGCGCGCCGCTCTCCGGCGGCGAGATGGATGGGGACGAGCGCGGCACGGATCGGGCTCAGCTCGCGACCCGAGCGGTGGCCGCGAGGTAGCGGAGATAGACGAAACCGTCGACGACCCGCGACTCGGCGAGCGTCATGTCGCGGAGCGGCGGCGCGCCGGCGCGATCCACCGGTGGCGGCGGGAAGCCCCCGAGGCGCGGGCTCAGCGTCAGGCACACTTCGTTCACCGCTCCATGCGCGGCGAAGGTGCGCGCCACGGTGGGTCCGCCCTCGACCAGCAACCGACTCACGCCACGAGCGGCGAGCGCCGCGATCACCGCGTCGATCACGGCCATCCCGGCGTCGAGGACCTCCACGTCCGCCAGGTCGCAGAGCGGCGCCGCCCGATCGCGGCCGCTCGCGGACACCAGGATCAACGGACGAGGCTCCCCGCCCGCGAAGATCCGCCGCCCGCGGTCGAGATCTCCTCGCTCGGTGAGCACCACCGGCAAGGGTTGCGCCGGACGGCCGCTCGCGGCGCGCTCGGCCAGACGACCGGGCGAGTGAACGACCAGGCTCGGGTTCTCGGAGCGGATCGTACCCGCGCCCACCAGCACCGCGTCGGAGGCGTCGCGGATCGCGTCCATCCAGTTCCGGTCGTGCGCCGACGAGAGCCGCGACGACCCGCCGCGCGAGTCCACCACTCCCCCGTCGATCCCGAGCACCGAGTTGAGCGTGATCCACATCCAGCCCGAAAGATAGCAGCGCCCTCGACCGCGCGCGCTCCAGCCGATCGACCTCCGTGGAGGCCCACCGATCCCTCGGTGGGCAGCGATTCCTCGCGGCCGGAGCACCTCGGCACCTTGACCCCGCTCCGGCATTCGGTTTTCCTTCGCGCGCCGTGGCCAACTTCGACGTCGCCGTGCCCAAAGTCGCGTGGAGCGCCGATCCACTCGACCGCTCGAGCGTCGATGCGCTGATCGTCCCGGTGCTCGAGGGCGAGAAGCTCGACCGCGGGCCCGCGTTCGCGTCCCTCGACCGCTCGCTCGACGGCTGGCTCGGCGAGCTGGTCCAGGATCAGGGCTTTCGCGCCAAACCGTGCTGCATGCTCACGGTGCCGGCCCCGGGAACCTCGGGGCCGCGACGCTACGTGCTGGTCGGCCTCGGTCCGGCGGGCCGTCTCGACATGAGTCTGGTCCGGCGCGTTCACGCCAAGGCCGTGCGGCAGCTCGCCCCGGGCGCGCAGCGGGTCGCGATCCCGCTGCCCTCCGATCACGGACCCGCCTGGCTCGCCGCGGCCATCGAGGGCCTGGCGCTCGGCTCGTACGCGTTCACCCGCTACCGCGCTCCCAGCGACGATCCTCCGCCGTCGGTGAGCCGCATCGTGGTGCACACCGCGCGGCGCAACGAGGGGCTCGACCGCGCCGCCAAGGAAGCGGTGGTGCTCTCGGCCGCGACCGCCTGGGCGCGCGACATGGTGAACGAGCCGCCCGGCTCGATGTCGCCCGCGCATCTGGCCGACCAGGCGCGTCGCCTCGCGAAGTCTCCCGGCTGCCGGGTGCGCGTGCTGGGCCGGCGCGAGCTGGAGCGACGCGGCATGGGCGGGATCCTGGGAGTCGCGGCGGGCAGCGAGACCGAGCCCAAGCTCATCCACGTCGAGTACAAGCCCGCGGGCCGGTCACTCGGCACCGTGGCGCTGGTCGGCAAGGGCATCACGTTCGATTCGGGCGGCCTGTCGCTCAAGCCGCCCGCGTCGATGGTCACCATGAAGTGCGACATGGCGGGCGCCGCCGCGGTGCTCGCCGCCGTCCACGCCGCGAGCCAGCTCAAGGTGCCGCTGCGCGTGCACGCCATCGTGCCCGCCGCCGAGAACCTGCCCGGTCCGCGCGCGATCAAGCCGGGCGACGTGCTCACCATCGCCAACGGCAAGACCGTCGAGGTGCTCAACACCGACGCCGAGGGCCGGCTGATCCTCGCCGACGCGCTCAGCTACGCCGATTCGCTGCGCGTGGGCGAGGTGATCGACCTCGCGACCCTCACCGGCGCCTGCGTGGTGGCGCTCGGGAACGACGTGGCCGCGATCTATTCCCGGGAGCCCGAGCTGGGACGGGCGCTGCGCGCCGCCGGCGACACCGAGGGTGAGCCGCTCTGGGAGATGCCGCTGGTCGACGCGTACAAGAAAGAGATCAAGAGCGACATCGCCGATCTCAAGAACGTCGGCGGCCGCTTCGCCGGCAGCATCACCGCGGCGCTCTTCCTCTCCGAGTTCGTGAAGGCGGAGCGCTGGGCGCACCTCGACATCGCCGGGCCGGCGTTCGCCGAGTCGCTGCCCGAGCTCGGTCCCAAGGGCGCCACCGGGTTCGCAACCCGCACGTTGATTCGCTACCTGCTCGATCGTTCCGGGACGTCCGCGGCTGGCTGACGCCGCATCTCCGCTTCCGGCGTCCGAGATCGATCGCCGCCGGCTTCAGAGTCCCTGTTTCTCGATCGCGAGAAAGCTCGCGAACGTGCCCGGGCCCGCGTCCAGGCTCGCGTGTGCCGCCACGTCGCCGTCGAGCGCGAAGCGCAGGAACTCGACGGTGAACTCGTCGAGCGCCTCGTACTGGGCGAGATCCGTCATGTAGGGCGGGTTGCACTCGGGCGTGTCGTTGATGCTGCACCAGTTCGACGCCGGAGCGAGGTGGCTTCCGCCGGTCACGGTCAGGTGCATCTTGGGAAGCGCCGCGGAGGCGTAGTTCGCCGCCTGGTTCGGAGGAGGTGTCACGGTGTCCATCGTGCCGGACAGCATCAGGACCGGCGGAAGCGCCGCGAGCGATTGCACGAAGTCGGGCGCGTTGAGCGCCACCACCGCGTCGACCCGCGGGTCCTTGGGCACGCCGTTCTTCTCGTGACCTGCGCCGAGCGCCAGCACGCTGTAGGCACCGAGGCTGTGACCGATGGCCGCCACGCGAGAGAAGTCCGCGTGTGGCGCCACGAACGGATCGGCGGGAAGCACGTCGAGGAGAAACGCCAGGTCCTCGGGGTTGAGCGTCAACGCGGGGATCATGTTCGCGGGGTCGTAGTCGTCTTGGGTGCTGCCCGGATGATCGGGGGCGACCACCACGAAGCCCTCGCTCGCGAGGCGCGCGCACAGGAAGTAGGTCTGCAGGCGGAAGCCCTCCCAGCTGTGGGAGAAGAGCGCGAGCGGGAAGACCCCGTCGACCGCGTCGGCGTCGCGCCAGGTGTTGGCCGGCAGCCCGTACTCGAAGTCGGCGGTCCCGCCACCCGAGGCCGGATACCAGATCTCCGTCACCAGTGTCCGGCCTCGCGAGGAATCCACGTACGAAACGGTCTTGACTCCCACCAGATGGGGACCCGCATGGGTGAGATCGAAGAGTGGCACGGGCGGCGGAGGGGCGCAGGCCGCACCGAGGATCAGGACGACGAGGGGCAGAACGACCGCGCACGTGGCTGGACGGGGGACGCGGACCAAACGAGGCATGTGTCTGGCTCCTGGGGGTGGGAGGAAGGCACGGTATGTGCGTTTCTAGATTCGGGACGGCGACGTCTCTCGGGCACGGGCTCGACCCCGCTTTTTCCGGGATTCGAGACAGCGGACACGAACCAGCTGACTTGAGAGCAGGATCGATGCCGGGCTCGAGCAGGCCGGCGAGGGTCGAGCGGCCCGCGACCGCAGCCCGCGCCACCGGTCGGTGGAGAAATTTCTTCCAAAGGGAGGCAGTCGCGATCTCTCGGCAGGCCCGGAGCGGCAGCCACCGGTTGATGCGCGCTACGGCAGCCCGCCGCCCGCGACCCTCGAGGCCAATCCCGGCGTCGAAGTGCCCTTTCGGCCCCGAACGAGGCCGATTTGCACGATTCGTGCTCGATCTTGCAATCCGCTCGTGACTATTTTTGAGCTCGAATTGTGACCTTCTGTGCAATCGAGTAGCAACTTCTGTGGATAGCGAATAGTTACACCGACGGACGCGCCAACCCGGCGAAACGAGCGACGCTCGCGACGCGCTCGCTCAGCCGTTCTTGCCGTCGAGCACTTCGAACACCGGCATCGGTTTCGACACGTTCTTGAACTGCACCGGGCCGAGCTCGCTGAGCGACACCGCGGCGCGCACCCGCTCGGCGGTGACGGGGCCGATCAGGATCTGGCCGAGGGTCGCATGGGCGCCGAGGCGCGCCGAGACGTTGGTCACCAGGCCGGTGGCGGTGTAGGTCCAGCGCGAGCCCGCGAGGCCCTCGATGCGCCGCGACCCCAGCGTCACGGTGCCGGTGTTGATGC
This sequence comes from uncultured bacterium, assembly GCA_964650975.1. GTDB lineage: Bacteria > JADJOY01 > JADJOY01 > JADJOY01 > JADJOY01 > CAZYWA01. The sequence goes on along the minus strand of CAZYWA010000241.1, from coordinate 4,948 downwards.
CCATGTTGACGTGAATCGGCTCGAACTGGGTGAGCCGCTCGTTCACCTGGCGGGTCTTCTTGCGGATCGCGATGGCGGCGCGCACGGCGTTGAGCGCGTGCACCGCGGGGTCGGCGTCGGGGAAGATGATCATCAGGCCGTCGCCGGCGGTCTCGTTGAAGTCGCCGCCGTTCCGGTAGATGTCGTCGATGAAGGACGAGAAATAGGTCTCGACCAGGAAGCTCACCTGATCGCGATCGAGGGCCTCGGTGAGCTTGGTGTAGCCGCCGATGTCGAGGAACAGCACCGAGGTGTCGCGGTCGGCGGACGAGAGATCGGGCGCCCCCTCCTGGCTCTCTTCGACGAGCTTCTTCACGGTCTCGGGCACGTACTTCGAGAGGTGCGCCTTGGCGCGGTTCAGGACCTCGATCCGGTGCAGCGCGTCGGTGAGCTCCCCGTTGAGCCGCCGCAGGTCCTCGGTCATGGTCAGGCTGCGCAGCACCAGCGCCGTCTGGTTGCCGATCATGGTCAGCAGGTCGAGGTCCTTGGTGGTGAACGCCGCGGCGGCCTTGCGGCTGTCGAGCTGGATCGCGCCGCGCACCGCCTGCTCGTCCCAGAGCGGCACCAGCATCCCGGACTGGATCTTGGACGCCACCAGGCTCTGGGAGCCGCCGAATCCCTCCACGTCGCGGAACAGGACGGCTTCGCGCGACTCGAGCAGCTGGCGCAGCAACGTCTGGCTGGGCGGCACCACCGTTTCGGTCGCGAACTCGGCGCGCGCGCGCAACCGCACCCGCTGGAACGGGGCGTCGGCGTCGGCCGAGCGAAGGAAGACCGAGATGTGGGTGGCGGCCGGGAAGAACTCCTCGAGCAATGGCACCAGCTCGTCGAGCAGCGGCTCGGGGCCGGTCACGTCGTTCATGCGCTTGAGCAGCCGGTAGAGACAGCGCAGCGACTGGCGATCCTCCTCGATGCGCAGCGACACCAGATCCGCCTGATCGAGGCGGTTGACGCCCAGGATCGTGCGCATCGCGGCACCGGCCTCGAGCACCCGGCCCAGCGGCTCGACGGCCCGGAGCGGTGTCGGCGGAGCGTCGCGGACCGCGGTGGGTCCAGCGAGCACCCGCAGCACCAGCGTGACCGGGCGCTCCTCGTCGCCCAGCAAGAGCTCGTCGCCGTCGCCGACCAGCCGTTCGAAACCGGTCGATTCGTCGACGTGCACCAGACCGCGCCCGCTCCGCACCCGCGAGCCGTTGCTGCTGCGCAGGTCGCGGTAGACGAGCCCGCCGTCGGTCCACACCAGCTCGCCGTGGTGGCGCGACACGTCCACCTCGGGGACCACGATGTCGTTGGCGTCGCCGCGCCCCACGCTGACGCGCTCGCCGGTCGAGTCGAAGGCGAGCCGGTCGCCGAGAAACACCTGCAGTCGACGTTCAGGCATGCGGCCGGAATCCCTCTCGCGCTGGCGCGCCCTTCCCCGAACCGAGAGCCTACTACACGGTTGCGCCTGGCCGTCGCGACGCGGACGCGTTGCCTCGCCCCATGGCACGCACCATTCTGCGCACCCGATGAGGGCTCGCTGGATCGCACGTCTTGCGGCGGGGGGCGCCACCTCGCTCGCCTTCGCGCTGGGCGGATGCGGTTCCGGTGGACCGGCATCCGCCGCCCGCCCCGACGTCCACGAGCGCCTCGCGATCGGCCGCGCCTGGAACTGCACGGACAACGAGGGGTGCATCGCCGACTACGCGCGGTTCCAGGCGCTCGCGGCGGACCACGCCCGCCCGATCGACGCGACGTCGCTCCGGCAATCGCTGGATGCGATCGGCCGCCACGAGGTCGCCGTGATCCAGCCGCCCTTCGACGAAGGCGAGCTGCGCGGCGTGCTGCTCGATGCGCTGGGCGTGGGTTTCCTCGTCGAGGGGCTCGACGAGCGCCCGATCGAGGCGCTGGTCACCGCCGAATCGGCCAACCCCAGCTACCGCGAGAGCGACCTGATCCTGATCGATCCGTGGGTCGGCGAGATCCAGGCGGTGCTGCTCCGGCCCCTCGGCCCCGGACCCTACCCGGCCGTGGTCGCGGTCCACGGCCACGGCGACGACGCTTTCGTCTATCGCGACGACTACCACGGCAGCGAGTTTCCCGGGCGCGGCTACGCGCTGCTCATCCTCACCATGCGCGCGATGGGGATCGACGAGGCCGAGCACGGCATCTCGCGCGCGCTGTTGCTCGACGGCTTCACGCTGATCGGGCTGCGCAGCTACGAGTCACTGGTGGGGCTCACGTATCTCCGCTCTCGCGACGACGTCATCCACGATCGCATCGGGCTCATCGGACACTCCGGCGGATCGAGCACCGGCAACCTCACGATCCGCGTCATGGATCCGGCGAATCCCGAGCGATTCAAGGCGTACGTGTCCGACCACGACGTCGACTTCTACTCGTCGGGCCTGCTCGAGCCCTACCACTGCGAGACCGTGCCGGCGCTCTACCCATACCACGAGGCCATCAACGACCTCGACGCGGCCGCGACTCCGACGCTGGTGGTGCCCTACGCCTACCCCTTCGGCATGGCCAACATCTTCCGCTTCTTCGACGAGCACCTGAAGGGGTGAGCGTCGATCGCTCCGGGCGCCGGAGCAGAGACCGCTTCAGGAGCGCGGCTTCCGCGCGATCAGCGCGAAATCCTGCGGTCCGAAGAGCAGCGCGTTGAGCAGGATGAAGTTCCGGTTGATCGCTTCGAGATAGTCGCGGGTGCTGGTGGGCAGGTCGGGATCGGCGGGAACGATGCGGAGCTTGGCGTCGTCCGGGATCGGCGACAGGTAGCGGATCTCCGGATCCGGAAATCCGCAGCGTTCGACCAGGAACGCGAGGCTGCGAGGTCCGATCGGGGTCTGGTGCGTCCAGTCGGCGAAATAATTCTTGGTCAGGGCCGCGAGGCTCTCGACGTTCACGGTCTCGGCGACCAAGAGGCCGCCAGGACGAAGCGCACGCGCGGCGAGCGCCACGAACGTTTGAACACCCGCCGGTTCGAGATGCTCCAGCACCTGCGCCGAGAAGACTCCGCCGAGCGACCCCACTGGCACCGACGCGAGCTGCTCGAGGACGTCGCCTCGCGTCACCGCGAGCCCGCGGGCGACGCATTGCTCGGCCATCTCCGCATTGCGGTCGACACCGCTCGCGGGCACGCCCCGCTCGCGCAGTGCTTCCAGGAACTCGCCGCGGCCGCAGCCCAGGTCGAGGACCGGTCCGGCTTCTGCGAAGAGCTCGGTGTAGAGGGTGAATCGCTCGCGGATCTCGGCTTCGCTGCCGCGGAAACGCGACACGAACTCCCGGTAGAGATGATCGCCCAGCCCCGCGACGGTCGGCTGACCCCCGGCAACCGCATCCGCCGTGGCGCTCGCCACCACCGACGCCACCGCCTGCGAGGTCTTGAGCTCGAGCTCGTCGCGCAGCGTGCGCAGCACTCCCGCCTCTCGGCCGACGATTTCCCGATGCAGCGATTCGTGCACCACCTCGAGCCGCTTCGACAGCAGCTCGAGACCCTTCGAGTCCGCCTCGACGGCCGGCGCCGCCGAGCGCAGCGCCTCGAGACGCGACGCGACCTCGAGATTGAACGACTCCTGGCGCGCGAGCAGCGGTGCCAGCGCCCAGCGCGCCGCCCGTGACGCGATCCTCCGGACGATCAAGATCGTGCCACCCGCCACCGGCCGGTGGCTCGCGACCGGCATCGAACCCGAGAGCCTGCCGAGCGCGTGCAAGTCCTCCGCGTCGCGCTCGCCGCCGGTCACGTCATGCTCCACGCGTGCCGCGGGCGGAAGACGCCCACGTCGGCCACGTCCGAGCGCACCGCGAACGACCAGCGGCGCGTGTGGTAGTCGTACGCGTAACCGTCCTCGGCGTGCACGGCGACGTCCACCAGGTAGTCGCCGCCCACGAGATCGAGGCTCTCGAGCGCGCACACCACGGTGCCTTCCTTCGGCAGCTCGCCGAAACCGGCGCGGTCGATGTGGGTGTTCGAGCCGTAGCAGCAAAGCCCGTCGGGGCGGAAGAGCCCGACACCGAAGACCGGCATCGGCACCGTCTTGTGCACCACGAAGTGGATCGCGACCGAGACCGCTTCACCGCTCTCGTACACGTAGCGCTCGGCTCCCGCCGCGTCGAGGATCTGCACGTTGGTGATCTCGACCTCGCGGGTTCCCCAGCGGGACTGATCGGGGTGCCGCACCTCGGCGCTCGCGACCTCGTCCATGCGCACCGCCACGCCCGCGGAGCTCTCCTCCTGTTGCGTGAGATCGGCCGCGCGCCGGTGCTCCTCGGCGAGGCGCCGCTCCTCGACCTCGGCCACCATGCGCCGGTAGGCGTCGATCACGCGGCGCGGGCCGCCGCGCTCGACCATCTTGCCGTGATCGAGCAGCACCACCTCGTCGCACCAGCGCTCGATCGAGCCCAGGTCGTGAGTGACGACCACGATGGTCTTGCCGCGCCGCTTGAAGTCGGCCACCCGCTCCTGGCACTTGTGGATGAAGGCTTCGTCGCCCACCGCGAGCACTTCGTCGACGATCAGGATGTCGGGGTCGACGTGGATCGCGATCGAGAAGCCGAGCCGCATGTACATGCCGGACGAGTAGGTGCGCACCGGATCGTCGATGAAGTCCTCGAGATCGGCGAACGCCACGATCTCCTCGAACTTGCGCTCGATGTAGTCCTTCTTGAGCCCCAGCACCAGGCCGTTGAGATAGATGTTCTCGCGCCCCGTGAACTCAGGGTGAAAGCCCGCGCCCAGCTCGATCAGCGCCGACACCCGCCCGCGGATGCGGATCTGGCCCGCGTCCGGCTTGTAGATGCCGGTCATGATCTTGAGCAGCGTCGACTTGCCCGAGCCGTTGTGACCGATGATGCCGACGGTGGTGCCTTCCTGGACCTGCAGGTGGATGTCGTCGAGTGCCGTCAGGAAGTTGCCGCGGCGGAT
>CAZYWA010000240.1:0-10959 GCA_964650975.1 uncultured bacterium | reverse complement strand
CGGACGGCATAGGGTCGTCCAGGGGCGATTTTTTCGTCTGGCGAGAATCGCCAACGCTCCGGCCTTTGCGCCGATTTGCTTGGTCGGCGTGGTGCTCGCGATTTCCGCCTCCCCGCGGCGTCCCGATGACACGCGCCGCTCGACCGAGCCCAGGCGATCGCGCTCCTCGAACAAGGCCTCGCTGGACCCGTCGAAGACCTCCCCGATTGGAACCTCGAGATGCTCCTCGACAACCTTCGCCGCGCCTCCGCCGACCTTCCCACCGGGGCCACCGACCGGAACTGCTGCTCACGAGCCCGCGCACCTCACGTCATCCGATGCACTGCAACGCGCGCGCAGACACTGTACCCGACCACGGTGGTCCAGGCCGCCGTGTCGCCCGACTCGATTTCATCGATGAGGATCTCGCAGGCGTTGCCGATTCCGTTACCATTCGAATCGGACTGATTTGGGTTCGAGAGCGCGGGGCAGGTGTCACACGCGTCGCCGACACCGCCTCCGTCCGTGTCCGTTTGCGCGATGTTGGCTTCACGCGGGCCGTCGTCGACTTCGCACTCGGAGAAAGCCGAAATACGCCTGGTTTCCCGCGACCGTCGAACCTTGCGCGTCGTGGCCCGGACGCGTACCGGCTCAGGCCATCGGGTTGTCGGACGAGGATTCGGCGGCAGGGGGCGGATCTGATGCGAGGACCGACGCGAGGAGGCCTAACAGCGATGCACGTTCGATGGGTTTCACGAGGTGCTCGTCGAAGCCGGCGGCCCGGGACTTGCGCCGGTCCTCTTCCTGACCCCAGCCGCTAAGCGCCACGATGTGCATCCGCTTTCCCCAGGGCTGCGCGCGGATGCGACGGCACACCTCGAACCCGCTGATTCCTGGCAAGCCCAGATCGAGCAGCACCAACTGAGGCAGGAACCGCTCGGCCTCCGCTAGAGCCTCGTGACCGTCGTAGGCGACCCGGCTCTCATGAGCGGCGAGCTGCAGCAGCATGGCGAGCGAGTCGGCGCTGTCCCGGTTGTCATCCACCACCAGCACTCTGGCCGACGTCGTGGCGGACTTGGCCGCCTCCGGTGCCGGCGCTGTCAGCCCCTTCGGTGCGGGTAAAGCCGGCAGCCGCACCACGAAGGTGCTGCCACGACCGGGACCCTCACTGCGAGCCTCCACGCTCCCGTGGTGCAATGCCACGAGCTGCCGGACCAGCGTCAAGCCGATGCCGAGCCCTCCCTGGGAGTGCTCGAGCGCCCCCTCCACCTGCACGAACACATCGAAGATCCGCGGGAGCATCTCCGGCGGTATGCCGACCCCGTCGTCGGCCACGCTCACGACGACCTCGCCGGGCCGAGAGTCCGCCGTCACCGAGATCCGCCCGCCCCGTGGCGTGTACTTGCACGCATTGTTGAGCAGGTTCCCGAACACCTGCGACAACCGCACGGGATCGCCTTCGAGATAGACGGGCGATTCCGGTAGCGTCACCGTGAGCAGATGGCCGAGCCGCTCGAACAGCGGCCGGCTCATTTCCGCGGCGTGATGCAGCACGGACGCCAGCTCCACCTCTTGCTTCCGCAGCTCGAGGCGGTTCGTGGTGATCCGCGAGATGTCCAAGATGTCGTCGATCAGGCGCTCCATCTGCGCGACCTGCCGGTCGAGCGTCGCGCGCGAGCGCTGCATCACCTGCGGGTCCTTCTCGGCCTGCTTCATGATCTCGATCGAGTTGCGGATGGGCGCCAGCGGATTGCGCAGCTCGTGCGCGAGCGTGGCTAGGAACTCGTCCTTGCGCCGGTCCGCGTCGCGAAGCGCTTGCTCCGCGCGTTTGCGCTCGGTGATGTCGATGAAGGTCGCGACCACGCCGCGCACGCCTCCTCGTTCGTCGAAGAGCGGGACCGCCGTCCCGTAGCCCCAGTTAGAGGTGCCGTCCTCGAACCGGAACTCGAGTTCCTGATCCCGCATGGCGATGCCGCGGTGCGCCGCCTGCTGCATGGGCAGTTCCTCGGGAGCTAGCGGTTTGCCGTCCCGGAGGATCTCCACATGGCTCGGCTGCTCGCTGGGCGGCGCGCTCTTGGACATGTTCGAGCCACTGGGCACCCGCATCATCGCGGCCGCCGCGGGGTTTCCGGTGATGACCCGGCACTCCGGGTCGCGGGCAACCCAGATCGCCGCGGGCGCGTGCTGGATCAGGGTCTGGAACTCGACGAGCCCCGCTTCCTCGATTCGGCGCGCGTTTTCGAGCACCGCATGGATCCGCTTCCGCTCGCCGACATCGCGAGCCACCTTCGAAGCCCCGACGATCTGCCCGTGCGCATCGTGGATCGGCGATATCGTGAGCCCGATGTCGATCAGGCGGCCGTCCTTGGCGACCCGCGTGGTCTCGAAGTGCTCGATCCGCTCGCCCCGCGCGAGTCGCGCGAGGATCGTCTCCTCTTCCTGCAGGCGATCGCGCGGTACCACGAGCGAGATGTGCCTGCCGACGGCCTCGTCGCGCGTGTAGCCGAAGAGACCTTCGGCGGCGGCGTTCCACGACTGGATGACGCCGTCGAGGTTCTTGCCGACGATCGCGTCCGCCGACGAATCGACGATCGCGGCGAGCCGCTCGCGCGCCTCGTGGGCGCGGTTGATCTCGGTGACGTCGCGGGTAAAGCAGCGGGTGTGAACGAATCGCCCATCCTCGAAGAGCGCACTTGAGTTGATGATCACCTCGCGGATCGAGCCGTCCTTGGAACGCAGCCGCGCGGGCTGGTCGCACACGGTCTCGCCGCGCGCGAGCCGGGCCAGGATGTCGTCGATGACCGGTCCGTCGACGTGGAATTCCCTAATGTGCCGGCCTAGATACTCGTGGCTCGCATATCCCAGGAGGTCGAGCTCGGTCTGATTGGCGCGCAAGATGATGCCGTCAGGCCCTACCCAGTGCAGTCCGACTGTGGCGTTCTCGAAGAAGTCGCGAAGTTCCTGCTCGCTGCGGTGCAGGGCTTTCTCAGCGGCGCGCCGCTCGGTCACATCGCGGAACACCAGCACGCAGCCGTTGGTCTCGCCGAGCGAGTCGCGGATCGGCGCCGCGCTGTCGTCGATAGGGCGCTCGGTGCCGTCGCGGGCGATCAGCAGGGTGTGGTTCGCGAGCCCGACGACGATCCCCTCCCGCAGTGCGCGCATCGCCGGGTTTCCGACCGGCGCACGCGTCCGTTCATTGACGATGCGAAATACCTCTGCCAGGGGTTTGCCGAGGGCGTCGCGCAGCGGCCAGCCGGTCAATGCCTCGGCCACCACGTTGAGATAGGTGACCCGGCCCTCGAGATCGGTGGTCACGACCCCGGCGCCGATGCTCGCCAGCGTGGTGCGCAGCAGCTGTGTTTCGGTGCGGACCCCGGCGCGCGCACGGCGCAGCGCCTCGCCGAACCCAATGATGACCGCACACGAGAACGTGTAGGCGAGCGCGCCGACCAAGCTCGCGGCGGAGTCGAGGCCGAAACCGCCGCGCGGCTCGATGAAGAGGAAATCGCAGGCCAGATAACCCGCGATCGCGGCCACGATCGCGGGGCGGTAACCGCCCCACCACACGGCCGCCGCGACCCCGGCGAAGAGAGTGACCAGTGGAAGCTGGTTGCCTAGCCAGCGATCCAGGAACCATCGCGCCGCTACCGCCGCACCGGCCGTGATGGCCGGGAGAGCGAAGCGGGTCGAGAGCATGTTTCGCTTGCGCATGAGCCCGCGGAGTGTCGCCTAGGGCCTTCCACACTCGCAATACGCCATGTAAAATTTGCCATGCGGAGCTGAGCATCGCTCGTGGGCGCGATCCGAGATTCCCCCATAGTCTCCCGTGCCCGTTGGGGGTAAAAGGGTCCCCGCGCGCGGGTATCAGTACGCCCTTTCCTCGCATTCAGTGACGGACGTCACTCTGCGCATAGGGGGTCAAAGGCGACGGTTTTCATCGCGCGCGGACGAGCCCCTGGATGGGTAGCTTCGATCGTGCGCGTCGAGCGGTCCACGGGGCGCGCCTGGCGTCCACGATGCTCGGCCTTTACGGGGCTTGCGGAGCTTCGGTCACATGTGCGCGCTCGCCGGCACCGCAAGAAAGGCTCGCCCGGTGGTCATGTTCCGACGCCCAACGCACACAAATGCCCTTCTCCGGTGGCTTGTGTCGGACGAGCGCGAGAGAGCGAAGTTGTACTCGCGCGAGCTGCTGTGAAGCGAAGGGGAAAGCGCGATCCATCAGGTCCGCTCGGCAGGCGATGGTCCATAGCACAGGCCATGCCAACGAGCGGGGCCGAAAGGGCGTTGGGCTCACCGCCCGTCGTCCCGGCAGCGGATCCAGCGCCTGCAACGCGATTCTGCAAACGGCTGAAGGTTTAAGTTCGCTCGGATCCGTGAAGGCCGCGGGGCGGCTAGTCGACGGGCTAGTGAAAGAAAAGTACGGTGCCACCGCACTGCCGAACGCGGATCTGCTGATACAGATCGGAAGCTTCGGCATTGGCTTCGTGACGACTGCGGATGTCGCCGGTGCGCCAAAGCTCTCGCCTGAGCCGTTTCGATATCTCGTTCAGCACGGATTCAGCACTTCGAGTCTTCCCGTTGACGTACTCTACGATGGCCTTGCAACCTACGAGATCCCGATTGCCTATGGGCTTCCGCTTAACAACTGGCTGTCTGTTGGCGCGAGCGTATCGTACATTTATGGCCAGACAATTGGGCGGAGCGAGCCCATCGAAGGCATCGATCCCAACTCTTTTTTCGCCGATGTGCTTCACGACGTAAAGGGCACTAGCGCGGTAGGAGCGACTGCGGCAGCATCGATCCACGACGGCCCATTCGAAATCGGCTTGATTGGCAGAAATCTGACATGTCCACGCTTCACGATGGGAAGCGTGGGAAGAGACGCGGGCCTCCCAGCGAACCTTCACCTCGATCCTCAACTCCGTCTGGGACTTGCACTTCATATCCACACAATCGCCACTCTCACTGCCGACGTGGATTTGCTGCGATCCGACGCGTTCTTGGATGAACTTCTACGGCGCGGCTACGACGTCCAGACTGTGTCCGTTGGAATCGAGTGGCTGCCTGCGCCCGGGTTTGCAGTTCGAATTGGCATGCTGGACAATTTTTGCGCAAAGTGATCTCGGACCGGGCACGGCGGTCGGTCTCGGGTTCGATTTGGGCGGCTTCCGTCTGGATTTCGGAAGCCAGTTCACTTTTAGCTCAAGCGAGTTCGACGGATTCGCCATTCCCGCCGAACTACGTGTCGCCCTGAGCGTTGCTTATCGCGGTGGCGATGCCTCGAATCCGGCGGCATCCCACCGCGAAGGCGATGACGATAAGGACCGTAACTAAGACCCGCCGAAAGCCAGTCACTGGAACTATGCGCTTCTCCCGTTCCGGACTCGCTACGCTGATCTCGACCCGCCCGGATTACTGTTGGCCCATCCCACACTGCAATCCTTCCTCGGCTCGGTCGGTGGACCAGACGGGCAGACGGTGACTTTCTGAATTAGAACGATATCATTTATGTCGATTCATTTATGTCGATGCCAACAGTGACGTCGCAATGAGGTCATGGAGCGGTGATGGTGTCGATTCACGGGCAAAGCGGGGCACCTCGCGGCAGACAGAGATTGCGCTGCGACGTGGCGAACCATTCAGCGCCGGCGATCCGGAGCTGTGACATTGTGTGAAAAACACCAAGTGGTGGACTGAAGGCGACGATCTGGTCGTTCGGACGACCACGCCTGCCCGCACTTCGACGTCAGGTACGTGCGCGGTAGGACGCGACGAGTCCGCTCCCTCGCGAACTGTGCTTTGGAGTTTATTCGCGCGTGCGCTCCGGATCGCCCCACTTGGTTAGCGCGGTCGATAGGTCCAGCCGCGGCGTACCGCCTCGCGAGAGGCGTCCCAGCCGTCGCCCCAATCGCCACGCAACTGGCGCTCGAGGTCGTCATTCCACTCGGCGTAGCTGGAGCCGTAGTGCTCACGTGCCCCATAACCGAACCGGTGGGCGCGCTCGTCGGCATCGAAGTTCGGTTGATTGCCGGGCGGAATCGGGCGCGAGCCGGTGGCCTGGCGGACGGTATCGCCGACGTCCTGATTCAGATCCGGTTCGTCGCGCTTCATGTCGTGCTTGGTCTGCGTCCAGTCGCGCCGGAACGCTTCCTTCACGCGGTCCCAAGCGGAGTCGTAATCGTGTTTCCACCAGCTGGGGTTCGGGTGCGTTGCCATGTGAGTTGCCTCCTTTGGGAACCCAACGAGCGCAAGCACCGTGCCACCCGTGTCGATTTCGAGGCTGCCGGCGCCACTCGCCCTGCATCCGGGAGCAGTAGCCACTCCGAGTGGCCGCTTGCGTGCCGTGAGCAGCTATTCAGTGTGTGAGCAGAATCGCTGTGACCCCTGCGGAAGGCGATGGCACCTCGGGACGTCAATTGTAGGCGTTGCGATTGAAATGGCCCAGCCTCCTGGGTCATCGTCACCGCGTTGGCGGGCGCTCCGGGACACCGCAGTCGAGCCCCGTCTGGTCCTGGCGGTCGAAGCCCAGCTGCTCCGGCGATCTCTCGGCCGGCCGGCCCCACTCCCGCCAGTCGTCGGTGCCTGCGCCCAACGTATGGAAAACGAATTCTACAAAAATGCCTGCAGGCCGTCCGATTTGCCTGCGACCTGACTGCATCGAGTTCCCCCAGCGCCGCTGAGGCGTGCCATCGCACGTCCGGGTCGGGGTCAGTCCTCACCAGAGCCTCAAGCGCCATCCGTGCGCCCGGGTTCGAGACGCAGCTCTCGCCGAGCAGCGCCACAACCCACACCCGTACCTCGGCGCACTCGCTCGAAAGGGCCTCCATGAGCGAGATCGGGCACGCCTCCGGCAATGGCGAAGCCCCGAGCAGCGTCCAGGTACCTTCGGCTGCCAGGCGCCGCCGCTCGGTGTCGTCGCCCGCCAGGTCCGCGAGCAGGGCGGTTAGGAGAAGCGCGGTTCGTTCGACCATCGGATTGCCAGCTGCGAAGCAGCGAGGTCGAGCGATGAGTGCCACCGGCTCGACATCCGAGACCAGGCAATGTCAACGGCGCGACTCGCTGACCACTTCGCCGCCTTTGGGTTCGCCTCTCGCGCTACGCGCACGTGCAACATGTGGTCCAGGTGCTCGCCGGCACCGATCGTGCACTTTTGAAAATCAAAATCAGGGGCCTGCACGCGTCCAAGGCTGCCACACCGCAACCGTCGCCCGGGGCGACATCGATAGGGATCATCATGCGAAGCAAGCTATGGCGAAGCGCTCTCGTGTTGAGCGCGGCAGGGATGCTGATGGCAGGGCGTGCCTTGGCCAAGACCGCACCGTCGGATTCCTGGATCACCACGAAGGTCAAGATGCAGCTTCTGACCACCGACGACGTGAGCGGGATCGACGTCAACGTGGACACGACCGATGGTGTGGTCACCCTTCAGGGACCGGTGAGCGATCAGGGGGAGAGGGACCGTACCATCGCCAGGGCGAAATCCGTCGACGGCGTGCGCGGGGTACGGGATCTTCTCGAGATCGTTCCTCCCGCACACGCCTCTGTCATCGAGGCCAAGGACGACGCGATCCACGATCAGGTATCGCGCGGCCTCCTGAATGATCAGGCCCTGATCGGCAGCAGCATCTCGATCAAATCCGTGACCAACGGTGCCGTAATCTTGGGGGGAAGCGCCAAGACGCTCGGCGCCCACGCGGAAGCGATCCGAGTCGCGCGCAGCGTCCCGGGTGTCCGGAAGGTGGTGAGCGAAATCAAGAGTCCCGACACGCTCGGTGACGAGGATTTGTGGCATCCGGCGGCAAAGGAAGCTCTGAAGTCGGACGCGAAGGATGCTGCGAACGCCGTTGACAAGGCAGAAAAGAAGCCGACTGCCGAAGCGAAAGACGCACAGAAAGACACGGCCGCCGAGGCCAAGACCGCAAGCGGTAGCGCGGCGGACGGTTGGATCACCACCAAGGCCAAGATGGCGCTCTGGGCGTCTTCCGACGTCTCCTCGAACGATGTGAGCGTCGATACGCGGAACGGCGTCGTCACGCTGTTCGGCACCGTTCCGTCGGAATCCGTGCGCGACGCGGCGGTTACGAAGGTGCGAGGGCTTGACGGCGTCCGTGACGTCAAGAATCAGCTGCAAGTGGTCGCCAAGGCGAGCGAGAAGGTCGTGGACCAGAACGACGACGCGATCAAGACTGCGGTCCAAGACCGGATGAAGGAGCGCGACGATCTGCGCGCTGCGAAGCTCGACGTCTCGGTGGCGAAGGGCGTCGTGAAGCTGACCGGGCCGATCCCCAGCCAAGAGGAGAGGCTGACCGCCCTCTCCGTGGCACGATCGACCGCGGGCGTACGTTCGGTGATCGACGAAATGCAGGTCCGGGTCGACTGAATCGTCGGCCGAGTACATCCGAATGACATTCTCGCAGACGGCCCCAGCGGCCAAGGTGGAAAATCCCATGACGACACTCAAACGACTTCGCGACGACTCGGGGCGAGCTGGGCTGGCGTTCGTCTTCTGGCTCCTCGGTGCTCCGCTCGGCATCGTCCTCATCGCACTCCTCATCCATCGGTAACGGAACCCGCATTGGTCGCGCGCGGTAGGAGTGAGCACCGCCGCTGTCGCCCCGCTCGAGGATGTGGGAGGCTTGGGGCCCAGGGTCGGCGGAGCCGACTCGGGCGGGAGCAGTGAGCCCCTCAGCGCCAGCGCCGGCCATTACTTCTTCTGCACCGTCGCGAGCGCAAGCGGGCGGGCCAGGACCCGTCACAGGGATTCCCCGAGCCGCCGACCCATGTTAGGAACGCGAGCGCAAGGGATCCGTGGCGAGGAGCGCGCCGTGCCGGACGAGTTGGAGACGACCAAGCTGGTGGCCGGTCGCATTCGCCAGATGTCGGTGAACCCGCTCCTGGTCGATGAGCTTGACGCGGCGGCCGAGGCGCTCGAAGCGGCAGGCAAGGCACTTGCCGACGTCAATGCTCGACTGTCGGCGGTAGCGCTCGCGACTGCGAAGCGGGCCCGGATTGCTGCCGGGGCCGGTAGCGCGCTCGTGCGGGAGCAACTCGAGGAGCATGCAGTCAGCGCCCCAGGGTCCGCGTCGACCGGGCCAGGGAGGGCGCGAACATGACCCGCCCACCGCACTCGCCCAACCTCGCCTCCATCAAGCGCGCTGTGGAGGCAATCCACCACTGCACGGTCGAGTTGGATGGCGCGCTCAACACTGCCAGCGCCGACGTCTTGACGCTACCGTCTACGTCTTCCGCCTGCCGACCGGCGCTCTCACCTATGGCTGGCGGACAGTCGGCCCCGCATCAGCGGGCGGCGTGGAGTCGCTCGTCAACGCGAGTGGGCTGCCCGGGTAGGCAGTGTGTCGGATTGGTGCTCCACTTTCCCCGGCCCATTCGTTTCATTGTCTTACAAGGTGTGGACAAAAAACCATCCGCCCGCGTCGTTGCCGGGTTCGTGGCGTCGAAGCCGAGACTCTCCAGTTCCTCCAATTCTAGGCGGAGCAGCTCCTCGTCCAGTCCGCGGCATGGTGATGTAGAAGTCAGTCTGCCCGCCGTCGGTCCGCCAACACTGGATTTCGGGGAGGCGGGGGGTCCCAGGAGTGGCTACACATCTGGCACTGCCAGCTGTTCGGCGCAGGCCCTCTGAGTTTGATCGACCTCGGTACCCTGCGGACGTTGTATCCACCGCACTGGGGACAGCGATTTGGCTCGAATTCATGCTGCACGGTCTCGCCTCCGTCGTCGCCGACCTGCCTACGGGTGAGTCTACGATACGGCGAGCCTAACGGGTCGCGGTGAGCGCCCGAAGTGGTGTCTTTGTGCCAAATGGGAGTCCTCGCAGCGGGCTCCGAGACGGCACTTCCCGTCCGTGCATTTCTGCCACAAGCAGATGGAACTGCCGCGCTGGCCGTCAGACGCGCGGCTGGGAGTTTGCGTCCGTAACCCCCTCGAGCAGATCCGAGACGAGGCGACGTGCATCGCTGCACGGTACGCGCCGCTTTGTCCCTTCAACGTCGGGGACACTCTTATTCGACTGGGCTTGAGTCCATCCACAACACCAAAGAGCAAGACCATGACTCCGCGGTGAATGACTCTGAGACAGGACACTACTAGAACCGCGGCAGCGCCTCCGATACCTCGACATTCGGCGAGGGTGCCTTTCTTGGTGCGCGAGCTCGTCGAGCGAGCGGCACCCACCGATGCCACCGTCTTCGTGACCGGCGAGACCGGCACCGGCAAAGAGTTGGTGGCGCGGGCCGTCCACGTCGGAGCCCGCGCGCCATCAAGCCACTCGTCTCGCTCAACTGCGGCGCACTCGCGCCGAACCTGATCGAGTCCGAGCTCTTCGGGCACGCGAACGTCGTGGAGCCGTGCATGACCGAGTCGATGGCGGGACGAAGCCAATCGGGGCTGGATCTTGCCGGCATCAGTTTTCGGCATCAAGATCGCCGGTTTGGCGGCGCCCCGGGCGACGTGATGCCATCGAACGAGTGCCGGTGCTTCACGTCAGCACTGGTCCTCTGGGTGTGGCTCAGTTTGGCGATTCCGGTACATGGCTCGCATCCAGCTCTCGAAGCTCCATACCGCCCAGGGGCGCGTCGTCGCCGAGGCGAAGCGGTTCAACGTGCTCATGTGCGGCCGCCGTTTCGGGAAGACCGCCCTCGGCATCGAGCGCGTGGTGGACGCAGTCGTCCGCGGCCAGCCCGTCGCGTACTTCGCGCCGACCTACAAGTTGCTGCTCGAAGTGAGGCGCGAGGTCGAGATCATCTTCGCGCCTGTCACGGTGTCGTCGTCGGTCAGGAGCGGCAGATCCGCGTTGTCGGCGGTGGCGTGATCGATTTCTGGTCGCTGGAGCACGTCGATGCAGGACGCGGGTGCAGCGACGGGAGGTTCATCATCAACCATCAACGAAGCCGCCAGCGCGTGGCGATCGGGCGCGAGAGTGCCCACCCGCACCGCAGTGCCGTGGTTCAGCGCGGGCGATGG
>CAZYWA010000239.1:0-11014 GCA_964650975.1 uncultured bacterium | reverse complement strand
GGCCGGCCATCGCATCGACGCTGAGGGCAGGCCGGCCTGCATTCGGCCTCGCGCCTGGCTCATCGCGGGGACCACGGCCCCGCGATGCTCGGCCTCGAGCACCGCGCGGGCCGAGCGCCCGCTACCACACCGCCTCGCAATCGATCGCAAACGGATCTACGACCACGTTTTGCGGCATTTTCGCGCCGGGCTGTGCAATTCCGAAATCGGATTGATCCGAAATCCAACATCAACTTGCTTTGGATCGAACGGCTTCGCGCTGACTCCTCGCTTTCGAGGCTGGGCCCGCTCTGTCACGATGCCCAGGTGTCTCGGGCTCTCGCGCCACGAGGGGAGGATCGATGAAGGCTCGCGTGCGGCTGTCGATTTTTAGGCTCGCAGGCCCGGCCGCGGGGTGCGCCGCGGCTCTCGCGCTGTTTCTGGGCGCCGGCTGCTGCAAGGTTCCCAACCACGATTACCCGGTACCCGATCCGCCCGACGATGCCACGATCGTTCTCTACGGCGACAGCTTCGTGAACCGGCTGTCGACGCTCACCGGCTACAGCACGCCGCTCACACCGCTGCTCGAAGCGCGCGGCGAGATCGTGGGCGACGAAGGGAACGCCGGCCGCGAGGCGGCGATCGGCGCCATCACCGATCCCGTCAACGACCGCTGCTGCTCGCTGGTCTGCCAGGTGTTTTACGACTGCCTGTCGAAGGGCAACGAGCCGCTGGTCACGGTGCTGGGCGAGCATCCCAAGGCGAAGAAGCTCTTGATCACGCTGGGCGGCGTCGAGCTGATGATGGGCATGAAGCTCGCGTACGGCGACCCGTGGAGCGTGCCCGATCCGGCGCACCTGCCGCCGATCCTCGACGATACCGCCCAGAAGATCCTGGCGAGCATGTCGAAGACCCTCGAGATCGCGCTCGCCGACCGGCACTGGGACTGGATCGGCATCACCTCGTATCCGTACATGCCGACCGACAGCACCGATCCGGTGGTGGGGTGTCCGCTGCCGACGCCGATCGGCGCCGCGGATCAGAAGGTGATGAACGACGTCGCGCGCACCCTCGACACCGTGCTCCACGCGGCGGCCGACCACGAGGGCGTCCACTTCATCTCGATGCTCGACGTGCTGGGCGGCGGCACCGCCGTCGAGGGAGGCGAGTCCGGCTCGACGGGCCGCTACTTCGACGACTGCGGCCACCCCACACCCGACGGCTACCAGTTCGTCGCCGCGCGGCTGATGCAGGGGCTGGGGTGAATTCCGTCTCCCCGGCAACGCAAAACTGCGTGGGTCGCCCCGTCACGCAGGTCTTCGCGGCCTGAACGGGGCTCGGCAGTGGGGCTCCGCTTGGTAGATAAGAGCCTACCAGATCGGAAGATACCGACTTACCAGATCGGTCATTCTGACATTACCAAGATGGTCGATTTCGTATTACCAAAATGCCCACAAGTGGCCCAGGCTGGCCGAGAGGTCCGCAAAAAGGCCTTGAAATAGGTCGTTTTCGCGCCCCAGCGCCCCTGGATCCGCGGAATCGGTTGCGCGCGCGCTCCGTTGAGGGCGAGCGGTCGACCGAGAGGGACGGTACTGTCTCGGGCCGGACGCAACAGCCGGCGCCGCGGAAGCACGGGCCGAAGGCCCTGCCCCTCAGCGCATTCGATCGTCGGGTGGGGCTCCGCGCTTCCGCGCGACCGGCGGTCACGAGCGAACCGAGACACTGCCCAAGGGACGGTTCAGCTGCCGCCCGGCGTGCGGCGTGACCGGTGTGTTCTCGCGACGTAGATACGGTTCGTGCCGTCGAGCTCCCACGTGGGTGCGGCGAGCGGACGTAGCGACAGACCCGCGGCGCGCAAGAGGGGCTTTCGCGGCCGGTAGCCCTCGGTCATCGGGATCCGTTTCGGGAACACGATGAAGCGGGGCAGGGCGGTCTCGGGGAGGCGGGCGGCGAGGTGCTCGTGGACGGCGGCGGGATCGAGGCGAGCGCCGCGCGAGAGCGTGAGCGCGAGCACCAGATCCTCGGTGGCGCCGCGCGCCGCGTGCGTGCCGTAGACGACGGCGAGCCCGACGTCGGCGATCTCCTCGGTCGCGTCCTCGACCTCGCGGGTGAAGACCGGTCCAGCCGCGGTGCGCACCACGTCGGCCAGGTTGTCGACCAGCCAGTAATCGCCGTCGGGGTCGCGGCGCACCAGATCGCCGGTCACGAACCAGCGGTCGCCGGTCTCGACCACGTCGCGGGCGATGCGTTGCGCGGTGGCGCGATCGGTGGTGTAGCCGTCGAAGCTCAAGCCCGGCCGCTTGGGATCGAGGCGCGCGAGCAACAGGCCCACGTCGCCCGCGGAGGCGCGCACGCTGCGCCCGCGCGCGTCGCGCTCGAGCTGGCCCGATGCCGAGTCCCAGCGCGCCACCAAGAGCTCGCTGGTTCCGGGAAGCGGCTTACCGACCGCGCCCACCTTCCGGCCGTCCTCGTTCGCGAGTAGGCAATTCCCCTCGGTGGAGGCGTAGAACTCGAGGACTCCCGCCGGCGCGAAGCGCTGGGTGAGGCGGCGCCACGGCGCCTCGCGCATGCCGCTGCCCGCGAAGAGCCGGAGCGGGTGCTGGTGGTCGGAGGGCGACGGTGGCTCGGCCAGTAGTGCGCGGCACATGTCGCCGGCGTAGAAGGCCACGCTCGCGCCGTAGCGCCGCACCTCCTCCCAGAACGCCGTCGGCTCGAACGCGGGCGCCATCGCGAGCCGCGCTCCTCCCACCAGCGCACCGCCGATCGCCGCGAGCATGCCCGCCGCGTGATGGGGCGGAAGGCAGCAATAGACCGTGTCCTGCGAAGTGAGCTTGCACGCGGCCGCGACGCCCAGGGCCGACGCCGCCCAGCGCCGATTGGTGATGCGTGCGGCGCGCGGCTCACCGTCGCGGCGGCCCGCGGTGAAGAGCACCATCGCCAGCTCGTCGGCGCGGCCGGCGTTGGGCCGGAATCCGCTCGGGATCTTCACCTTGGCGGGATCGATCGCCTCCATGTCGATCACGCCGCGCGGCAGCACGCGCTTCTTGGTGGAGACCCCGCCCAGCACCAGCACCGGCCCGCCGCGGAACGCCGCGCGCGCCGCGGCCGCGTGCTCGGGATCGGCGACGATCGCGTCGCAGCCGGCCAGCTCGACAGCGCGGGCGAGCGCCTTGCCTTGCGCCTCGGGTGGCAACAGAGCACTCGACGCGCCGAGGCGGCTCAGCGCCGCGACGATCGTGAGATAGCTCGGGCGCACTCCCATGAGCACACCCACGCGCGCGCCGGGCTCGATCCCCCGGTGCACCAGGCCGCGCAGCACGTTGTCGACGCGTTCCTCGGCTTGCGCGTACGTGAAGGCACGTCCTTCCCAGAGGAAGAACGTCCGCTCGGGGATGGCGCGCGCCTGCTCCGCGAGCGCCCGGCCCAGGCTCACGTGGCTCGCGTCCTCGATCGCGCTCATGCGCGCCAGCCGCGGCGCTTGCCAACGCAGGTTGTCGACCAGATGCGCCACGGTCTTCGACGCATCGCCGAGCGCGTTCCACAGACCGTCGATCGCGTCGGTGGTGGCGTCGTAGACCTCGGGGACCTTCGACTCGTCGCGGGCGCGTTTCGCGGGCGACGCCTTGCGAGCGCCGCGCGGAGTCTCCGCAGGCGCGCTCAAAGCCTCCGGCCGTGCGCCCGATCCTTCGCGCCAATGCACCCACTCGATCACCGTGGGCCAGCCGAGCTTCATCGCGGTCGAGCCCACCACCAGCCCGAAGTGGCCGGCCGGGAGCCCCACCTCGAACGATTCGGCGCGCGGCGCCGCCTTGCGGATCGCGCGCACTCCCGGCGCCAGCGCGATGTCGTCGCGCAAGCCGACGAAGTAGAGGATCGGCACGGTGATGTCGGCGAGCGTCACGGTGCGGCCGTCGATCACGAAGCCGCCCTTGAGCATCCGGTTCATCACCACGAACTCGTCGACGAACTTCTTGAGCGCGGGACCGGGCCACGCCACGAATCCCTCGCCGGCCAGGAACCGGCGCTTGCTCTCCTCGCGGGCGATCTCCTCCCGATCGTCGAGGTGCGCCAGGAGATGGAGCCGCTGCTGGATCTCCTTCCGCGGGCTCAAGAGCTTGAAACCGGTGCTCGACAGGAAACCGGGCAGCCCGTCGATCCGTTCGAGACCGCTGGCGATGGCGCCGCGCGCGACGCCGGTGATGCGCGCGGCGAGACCCTTGCTCAACCCAGGCATGTTGCGGTGCACGTCGACCGGCGAGCCGAAGGTGATCACCGACGCGAGCCCCGCCGAGCGCCGGTAGGCCGCGGTCTGGTACGCGAACATGCCGCCTTGCGAGTAGCCCGCGAGGTGCACGTTGCGGCCGGTGGCGCGTGCCACGTGCTCGATGGCCTGGTCAACCGCGCGGACGTGATCGTCGAGGGTGCGCTCCATCCCGCCGCGCTGGTGCTCGGGTGCGCCGAAGTCGACCAGCCACGGATCGATCCCCGCCGCGCCGAGGGCGGTCACGGCGCTCAGCTCGGGTGCGATGTCGTACACCTCGGAAGCGACCATGAGCGGCGGAATCAGCAAGATCGGCGGGCCGCCCTTTCCGTAGTGCCGGAGCTTGAAGACCCGCTCCTCGAGCACCACGTCGAAGGGCGCCGCATACGGCGCGCCGAGGCGGCCCTCGCGCAGGATCTCGAGGGCGTTCCGCGCGGCGAGGCGCAGCCGCTTGAGCCCGCGCGCGCGCTTCGGTGCTCGCCCGCGGCCGGCGGCGGGCCTGGCACGGCCGCGACGGGAGGTGCGAGGAGTGGCGGTGGGGGGCATCGGCTGGGATCGCGTCTAGACTGCCGCGCTCGGGAAGATCCCGGAGGAGAGCGCCATGAGCGAACCGGTCCGCATCATCGGCAGTTATCTATCACCCTACGTGCGGAAAGTGCTGGTGTGCCTCGAGTGGAAGGGCATTCCCTACCGGATCGATCCGATCGTCGCGTTCTACGGCGACGAGCGGTTCTCGGCGCTGAGCCCGCTCCGGCGCATCCCGGTGCTCACCGACGATCGGGTCACGCTCTCCGATTCGTCGGTGATCTGCCAGTACCTCGAGGACCGCTACCCGGAGCCGGCGCTCTATCCGCAGGACGTCGCCGATCGCGCCCGGGCGCGCTGGCTCGAGGAGTACGCGGACACCCGCATGGGCGACGTGCTGATCTGGAAGCTCTTTCACCAGGTGAGCATCCGCCGCTTCGTGTGGGGCGAGAGCACCGACAAGGACGCGGTGGAGAAGACCAAGCGCGAGGAGATCCCGCCGATCCTCGACTACCTGGAATCGCAGCTCCCCGAGCAGGGCTTCCTGTTCGGCGCGCTCTCGATCGCCGACGTGAGCCTGGCGGTCTTCTTCCGGAACGCGGCGTTCGTCCGCTACACGGTCGACGCGTCGCGCTGGCCGCGCACCGCGGCATTCGTGGACCGGGTGCTCGGCACCGCGGTCTTCGCGAAGCTCGCACCCTTCGAGGAGCTGCTGATCCGGACCCCGATCCCCGAGCACCGCGCGGTGCTCGCGGCCGCGGGCGCGCCGCTCACCGCCGAGACCTTCGGCACCGCGGCCCCGCGCCGCGGCCCGATGACGGTGTGACGCGCGGCGATCTCGAGGATCCGCGCGGGTGCCGCCCACCCGGCCCCGAAGAATGATCTACGCGCCTGTACTTCCTCACGACAACAGCGTGTTCAACTACCTCGAATCGCCGTCGCTCACTCCGCTCTTGACGATGTCACCGGGGGAGTAGAAGCGCGGGGATCTGGTGAACAGCGTCGCTTCCAACTGCCTGGATGAGAGCCGCCACCATGGCTCGCCCAGCGCGAGTGTTCAGTGCGGTGCTGTGGACCCAAGCAGTTCATTCAGCAGCCCGCGCACCCGACGCTCGATGTCGTCTCGGATCGGACGCACGTCGGCGAGTGTCTTGCCGGCGGGGTCATCGAGGTCCCAATTCAAGTAGCGCTTCCCGGGATACACGGGGCAGGCATCGCCGCAGCCCATCGTGATCACCACGTCGGCCGCGCGTACGACTTCGTCAGTCAGTGGCTTGGGGAACTCCTGCGACAGGTCGAGCCCGAGCTCCTTCATAGCCTCGACGACCGCCGGGTTGATGGTTTCGGCCGGGGCACTGCCCGCCGATCGCACGATCACGCGGTCCTTGGCGTGATGGTGCAGCAAGGAAGCGGCGATTTGCGAGCGGCCCGCGTTGTGAACGCACACGAACAGCACCTCGGGTTTGTTCGACATGGCTTTCCCTTCCGCACGCGCGAGATCGAGTAGCCGGTCCGTCGCGAACCGCTGGGTGAGGCCATAGAGGTACGTCCCGATCCGCGCGGAGCGCGACAGATGCTCGAACGACTCAAGCACGAAGCGCTCGATCGTCTCGCGAGAGACGAGCCCCGCGAACTTCGGGGCCAGGTCATCCGCGATCCTCCAAAGCATGGGGTCGTCGCGATGCGTCTCGGTCATGACGGGACGTCTGAGAGAAGGGGCCCACGATAGAGGAACCGAACAGTCACCATCGCAGCGAGGCCGCCGAGAAACTGCGCCACGATGAACGGCGGCACGTCCTCGGGGCGGATGCCCGCGAACGTGTCCGTCACGGCGCGAGCGAGCGTCACGGCTGGGTTGGCGAACGAGGTCGATGCCGTGAACCAGTACGCAGCGACGATGTACGAGCCCACCGCGAACGGGATCGCAGCCGGTCGATGGCGAGCGCAGCCGTGGATGACCAGCAACAGCCCGAAGGTGGCCACGAACTCGCTCACGGCCTGGGCGAACCCGTGGCGCACGTGGTGGGACGCAGAAAACAGGGGCTCTCCGAACATGATGTGCGCCAGCGCGACGCCTGCGAAGGCGCCGGTTACCTGGGCAGCGACGTACGCGGCGACCTCGGCCCACGGCCGTGAGCCAGCCCACCCATCGGCGATCGACACCACGGGATTGAAGTGCGCGCCGGAGATCGGACCCAACGTGAGGATCAGAACGACCAACGCCGCGCCGGTCGCCAGGGTGTTTGCGAGCAGCGCGATCGCGACGTTCCCGCCAGCGAGGCGGTCGCCCATGATCCCCGATCCAACCACGGCAGCCAGAAGGAACATCGTTCCGAGCGCCTCGGCCACGAGGCGGCGCTCGATCGGGATCGTCATCGGCACGCACCTGGCCCACGACTCTTGAGCAGTCGGTCGATGTCCCGTCGCAGCGCCTGGTCTCGAGCGAACGACCGAGCGACAGCGCGAAGCTGGCGCTCACATTCCGGATCGTCCTGGTGCGCCAGTCCGTAGTGAATCCAGGATCCGTCCCGCCGCGACTCGACGACGCCGGCGGACCGCAGGATGCCGAGGTGCCGCGAGACGGTCGGCTGAGAGACACCGAGCGCCTCCTGGAGGTGACAAACGCAAAGCTCTCGGTGGGCAAGCAGTCCTACGATCCGTAGGCGTGTTTCGTCCCCCAACGCCTTGAATAGGCGAGAAACGGGCCGGACGTCGGCGAGGGACATTCGCTGGGTCATAGCGACATATGGATATCCTAATATCAAGTACCCGTCCATGAGCTAGAGCTCGAACCGACTTTTTGGGCGGATACGGCCGATGCCCGACAACTCGCGACCGCGGGATGATTCTTGGGCAAGGGCAGGCGGGGGGCTTGAAAGGCCCCCGAGGAAACATCAGCAGGCTGTCGGAAAAGTCGCGAAGCGAGCCCGCTAAGCCGCCTTTGCGGGGCGCCAGTGGGTGTCGTCGGCCGTCACGATGCGGTTTCGCCCGGCCCGTTTCGCGTCGTAGAGCGCGGCATCGGCGGCGTCGATCATGCTCGTCACCGCACTGTCGGGCCGCGCCACGGCCACGCCGATGCTGAGCTTGACGTCGATGGCACGAGCCGGGCTCGTCACGGGTGAATCCGCCACGCACTGCCTGAGTCGTTCCGCGCACGATGCAGCATGCTCGCCGTCCAGTCCGGGGAGCACGATCAAGAACTCCTCACCCCCGTAACGCCCGACGAAGTCGTACGGCCGAACGTGCTTCTCGAGACGGTGTGCGACCTCCTGCAACACCGAATCGCCGGCGGTGTGGCCGTGCGTGTCGTTGATCTGCTTGAAGTGATCGATGTCGAGAAGCATGACCGAGAGCGGCCGGCCTTCGCGGCTCGCGCGCACCAGCTCGCGCCCCAGGCAGTCGACGATCGCACCTCGGTTCCGGATGCCGGTGAGCGCGTCCCGGGTGACCTGGCGGCGCAGCGTGTCCTCCAGCGTGACGACGCGCCATCCCGCCCGGATCCGGCATTGCAGCTCGGCCGGATCGATGGGCTTCGTGACGTAGTCGTCCGCGCCCGCGTCGAGGCCCTCCAGCCGCTCCTTCCGGAGGTTCTTGTTGGTCAGCAAGATGATGTATCGATAGCACTGGTCCGGCTGGTCGCGAAGCCATCGACACACCTCGGCGCCGGTGCTTCCCGGCATCTCCCAGTCGAGGAGCACCAGATGCGGAGCGTCGCGCCCTTCCAGGATCGAGCGCGCCTCGGTGCCATCCACCGCGACTCGCGGTTTGAAACCCCAGCGGGCCAGGTAGTGGGAAAGCACCGAGCGCGCGATGGGATCGTCGTCCGCGACCAGCACCATGCGGTCCGCGACTGCGCCCGTACTCGCGGCGTCGCCCGCGGGAGCGATGGCGACCTCGGCGTTCGCGACGTCGGCGTCCGAGGGAGGCGGAAGGCTGGGCTCGAGGGTGGTGGCGGAGTCGGAGCTCATGAAGGGACACCCGGGTCGCGCTAGCGGTCGCGCTTCGAAGCAAGGATTGCGCCGCAGTTTCTCCGCCAGATTGCGAAGTGATTCCGGTGCCGAGAAGCGACCGAGAAGCTGCGAATCCGCTCGTGTCTCAGCTCGTGCTGGCCGTGGTCGGCACTTCTTGCCGACCGGTGATGGATGCTGCTCGTGACGCCGACCCAGCTCCTCGGAGATCCCCACGACGCCAGCGCCACGCCGATCAGCCACTCGGCCGCGAGCAACGCCGCGAACAATCCGTCGGTGTAGCGGGCGTTCGCCAGGCGCGCCTGAGCGAAGAGCTCGGCGGCTCGCTCGTCCACGGTGCTGTTCGCCGCGAGGTCCGCGGGAGGTCTGCTCACGTGGGACTCCTCGGCGATCGTGGGAGCGGGCGCGCGCCGTCCGAGCGTTCGGTGGCTGCTCGTCGCCCGCCGCGCCACCGTGCGGAAGCACGGACCATGCCGCGCCGAATACGCGCTTCACCACGCCACAGGGGCCGCGGGAGGCGCCTGGGAAACGAAGGACGAGGAGGCGCGGCCCTTCGCCCGGCAACTTTGGCCGGGGGCGGGCACGCTCGGGTCAGCGGGCGGCGCGATCCGCCGTGGCCTCAGGAGCGCGAGCGGATTCCGCCCAGCCGGTAGCCGTCCGCGTCGAGCACCGCGCGCACCTTGCGGGCGATGGTCTCGGGAGTGAAGGGCTTCTGCAGCAGCGCCACGCCCGCATCCAGGATGCCGCGGTGCACGATCGCGTTCTCGGTGTAGCCCGAGGTGAAGAGCACCTTGGTGTCGGGGAGGAGCGGGGCCAGCCGGTCGGCGAGCTGGCGGCCGCTCATCTTGGGCATCACCACGTCGGTGACCAGGAGGTCGATGGTGCCGGTGTGCTGCTCGCAGATGAGCAGCGCCTCGCCGCCGTTCGCGGCGTCGATGATGCGGTAGCCCTGCTGCTCGAGCGAGCGGATCACCAGCCGGCGCACCTGATCGTCGTCCTCGACCACCAGGATGGTCTCGGTCCCGCCGCGGGATTCGGTCACGGACGAGCGCGCTTCGATGGACACCGCGGTCGCGAGATCGCGCGGCAGGTACACCTTGAAGGTCGAGCCCTGGCCTTCCTCGGTGTAGACCCAGATGAAACCGTGGAGCTGCTTGACGATGCCGTAGCAGGTGGGCAGCCCGAGGCCGGTGCCCTTGCCTTTTTCCTTGGTGGTGAAGAACGGCTCGAAGATCTGGTTCTTCACTTCCTCGCTCATGCCGCAGCCGTCGTCGCTCACCGACACCGCCACGTATTCGCCGGGCTCGAGCTCGATGCCGTGAGCGCGGCTGTAGTCGAGGTCGAGGACCACGTTGGCGGTCTCGACGGTCAGGTTGCCGCCGTCGGGCATGGCGTCGCGCGCGTTCACGCACAGGTTGATCAGCACCTGCTCGAAGACTCCCGGGTCGAGGTGCACGTTCCAGAGGTCCGAGGCGAGCTTGGTCTCGACCAGGATGTCGGAGCCCAAGAGCCGTCGCAGCATCCGGTCGGCGGTATGGACCAGCGCGTTCAGGTTGATGGTGATCGGATCGATCGGCTGGTTCTTGGAGAACGCCAAGAGCTGGCGGGTGAGGCCCTCGGCGCGTTCCGCGGCGCGCAGGATCTCCCCGGCGTCGCGGTAGGGAGGATCGGCCGGGGTGAGCGCGTCGCGGATGAACTCGGCGAAGGCGCAGATGGCGGTCAGCAGGTTGTTGAAGTCGTGCGCGATCCCGCCGGCGAGCCGGCCGATCGCCTCCATCTTCTGCGCCTGCCTGAGCTGCAGCTCGAGGCGCCGCCGCTCGGTGGCGTCGACCGCGATGCCGAGCAAACCCGGGCGCTCGGCCCCGTCGCCGGCGGCCGCGTGGCGACGGACCTGGCCGTGAAACGCGCGCCCGCCGTGCTCGAACTCGAAGCGTGCCTCGCCGTTCGCAAGCGCCGCCAAGTGCGCAGACTCGACGGCCTCCACGCGCGCGCCGAACAGATGGCGCAGCTCGCGAGGCTCGGAGGCCTCCGGGCCGGCGTCGAAGGTCGAGCCCGCGTGCGACGTGATTCGAAGGTCGGGCGCGGTGGTCCAGACCGCCACCGCGAGCTGCTCGAGGATGAGCTCGAGCCGCACCTCGGCCTCGCGCTGAGCTCGCTCCGCGGCCTGCTTCGAGACCGCGAGCGCCGCCATGCGTTTCCGGTCGGCGAGGTCGTGGATGGAGGCGAGCAGCGCGCGCTCGCCTCGCCAGGTGGTCTCGGTGGTGCGGAGCTCGGCGTCGAG
>CAZYWA010000238.1:0-11018 GCA_964650975.1 uncultured bacterium | reverse complement strand
TGGGATCGCATGCTGCTGGGACGAAGTGCCCCCGACGAGGTGCGTTTCGTCGCCCATCGGCCGTACGTGTCGTTCGACGGGGCGCGGGGACTGGACGGGCGCGATTCGCCGCAAGCTTCGATGCTCGCGGCGTTGGGCGCGGGCTGGCGCTCGATCTCGGGGCGATCCCCGCGCTGGTCGGTTCGGGTCCTCACTCCGCGCGAAGCCCTCGACCGGATGCGGCGAGCCTGCCGCGACGCGATCGCGCCGATGCATGCCTGGACCGCGCTGGCCTGGTGGTGCGCGGTGCGTGCGGCCGCGGACGTCGACGACACCGAGCGGATGCGGCTCCTCTCCGAGATCCAGGCGCCGGAGGTCGCCGAGGCGGGGCGCGTGGCCGCGGATCTGCGGCGGCTCGAGTCCATTCTCCCGGAGAGTGCCCGCGAATCCACACGCAGTTGGGGCGAGATCGAGGTGCTCCTCGGCGAGCGCGAGGACGCTCCGGCGGCTCGCCGGTTGCTGCGCCGTTTTCTCTCGGATCACGGGCACCGCGGCCCTGGCGAGCGCACGCTCGTGGGCAAGCGATGGTCCGACGGTCTCGCGATCGTGCGCGCGGCGCCGCCGATCGCCGGCGCACGCGTCGAACCGGATCGCGCATCCGGAGCCGGAGCGACCTGGCTCGATCCGCTCGAATGGTGGCGCTCGGCCGTGGTGAGGGCCGGGCGGTTCGCGATCGCTCGCCGGGTCGGCGCGCGGGATCGCGCCACTCGCGCGCTCGCCGCGCTACGCGACTCGGTGCTGGCGAGTGGCGCCGAGCTGGTCGCGGCCGGTGCGCTGGAAGAGCCCGACGATCTCTTCCACCTCACGCTGCGTGAGTGGGTCGCGACTTCGGAGCGGCTCTCCGACACGCGCGAGATCGCGGCACGCCGGCGCGCGGCCTTCGAGCGCGACGCCGCGAGCTCTTCCCCCTCGGCGCTGGTGTCGAACGGCGACGTCGATGACCCGCTCCACGCTAGGTCTCTCGTCGACGTCGCGAGCTCCCTTGGCGCGACGCTGCATGGGGTCCCCGTGAGCGCGGGGCTCGCGCGCGGTCCGGTGCGGTTGCTGGGTCCGACCACGGACGATCTCTCTGCGGCGCCCCCGGTGCTGGTGCTGGCCGATGCGGACCCTCAGCACG
The DNA here is from genome assembly GCA_964650975.1 of uncultured bacterium. Lineage (GTDB taxonomy): Bacteria > JADJOY01 > JADJOY01 > JADJOY01 > JADJOY01 > CAZYWA01. The sequence continues at coordinate 9,862 of CAZYWA010000238.1, read as the reverse complement.
CCCGAGCGCTGATCGGCGCCGGTGCCCTGGTGTGCGAACGAGGCGGGCTGCTGAGCCACCTCGCCATCGTGGCCCGCGAGCTCCGCGTTCCCGCGATCATGGGGGCGGTCGGCGCGACCGAGCGGCTGCGAGCGGGGGATTGGGTCGAGGTGGATGGCTCTCAGGGGACCGTTCGAATCGTGGAGAACGCGAAAAGCCGCCACACCTCGGCCGGCGGTCGATGAGGGTGCTCAGGAGCCCGCGGCCTCGTCGATCTCGACGTCCGCCAGGACCTGAAGCGCACTCTGCACTCCACTCGGGCCGGGACCCGTCGCCTCGACCCAGATCAGGAGCGTGCGGCCCGGCAACACCCACGAGGTGGTGTCGAGCGAGTGTGCGCGGCGGTCGAGCGGCCGGGTGCGAGGGTCGATCGACCAGCGCGCGAGCTCGGTGCGCTCGCCGTCGCTCTCCGCCACCACGCGCAGCTCGACGGGGCTCGCGGACCGGTACCAGAGGCTCGCCTGCGGCACCGGAGCGGCGCGCGCGCGGATCCTGAGTCGAGTGGGCTCGATCGCAGCTTGCTCGGAGGCCGGGCGCCACGACCAGGAGCGCCGGCCGGGAACCGGCAGCGCGAAACCGCTCACGCGAGCGCCGCCCGCGATAACCGACGTGGCACCCTCGGCGTCGACACGAAAGCGGAGGAAGGCGTCATCCCAGATCGCGCGATCGGCGCTCGCGGCGCCCAGGCCGCCGGTTACCACGGCACAAGCGATCCCGAACGCCGCGGCTCGCGCCGAGCTCAATCGCTCGGCACGAAGCAGGAGCGCCGGGATCGAGAGCAGCGGGAGGGAGGCATAGAGAGCCGTCGCGGTCCAGAGCGCCACGTAGCCGTGAGTGGGCCAGTAGGGCGAGCGGTCGGCGAGTGTCGACCAGTGAGGCTGAACCGGAACCAGCGCCCCCGATCGCCAGACCGCGATCAGCATCAGTCCTGCGAGCAGGTAGAGGGCGCAGGCACGCGCCGGTCGCGATCCCGAGGCCGAGGCCGGGAACCCGACGTGCCAGATGCCCAGCCGAAGTGCGGCGCTGGCCGTTGCGGTGCCGAGGAACAGGAACAAGATCGCGAAGCTCCAGGGCTCTTGGTGAGTGTCGCCCCAGCCGGGTGCGAACCCAGCCAAGAGCAGCACGAACGGCACGAAGGGAAGCGCCTCCGCGTGAAGCGCCGTGGACTCCGCGATGCCCCGCCGTCTCGCCAGCTCTCGGGAGCCGAGCCGCCAGACGACGAGCAGCAGCGGCACCAGGAGCACACACCACGCGATTCGGCTCGCGACGCCCCGGCCTACGGTCACGTCGACGGGCAGACCGGCGATCCCGCTGCGCAGCTTGCGGAGACTCACCGGTCCCTCGAAAAGAGCCAGGGACGCCGCCGCCGCGACTACGATCCAGCCATCCGTCGCGGCGACCGGGCTCGATCGCGGGCGGGGCCGCGTCACGCCGGGCCAGCTTTCGGTGACGAGCAGGCTCATGGTTGGTGTCTCACTTTGCCCACCTGGACCGGTCGGGCGACGGACGGCCGGTGGTTGTGCGAGGGCGCTCGAGCCCGCGCCCATCGGGGGCACTCGCGGGGTGTGAGCCCCCATCGCGCGGGCGAATGCAGGCGAGGCGAGCGAACGATCGAGTCTCGATCGTGGCCGAGCCGTGCCCGAGCGCGGCCATCGGCCGGCCGGCGCACGAACCGGAGATCGGCAAACTGCGACACCACCGGCTCATCGCGTGCGTTGCCCGCGTGGTGGGCGGCCGGTAGACTCGCCAGCCGCGAGCTCGGTTGCTGCTCCGGCGATTCTTCTCCGATGCACGCCGAGCCTGGGTTCTCGACCGCGTGTGCCCCGGGCGCCGTGGTCTCGCCTGTCATTCTTCCGCCGCACGGCGAGACGATCCGGATACCGCCCATGGACATGACCGTCTGGCAAGAACCCGGCTGGCAAACGGTGCTCGTGCACTACCACGAGATCGGGCTCAAGGGCGGCAACCGCCCGCGGTTCGAGCTCAAGCTGTGCGCGAATCTGGAGCGAGCCCTGGCCGGGCTGCCGCTTCGGTCGGTGCAGCGCATGCCGGGACGGATCCTGGTGGTGTTTTCCGAGCCGGTGGAGGGCGAGATCGCGAAGCGGCGGCTCGAGATCGTGCCTGGCGTCGAGAGCTTCGCGCCGGCCCACCGCTTCCCGCTCGATCTGGAGCGAGTCGCGCTGACCGCCGCCGAGCTGGTGGCAGCTCGCAAGCCAGCGACGTTCGGTGTCAAGGCGCGGCGCGGATACAAATCGATCCCGCAGAGCTCGCAGGAGATTGGGGCGATCGTGGGCCGGGCGATCGTCGAAAGGACCGGCATCGGCGTCGACCTCAAGCATCCGGAGCTCTGGGTGCGGGTCGAGGTGATGCCGCGCGAGCTCTTGCTCTACACCGACCGGCACCGCGGTGTCGGCGGCCTGCCGGTCGGCACCGCCGGTAAGGTGGTGAGCCTTCTGAGCGGCGGCATCGATTCGCCGGTGGCGGCCTGGCGAATGATGCGGCGCGGGTGCCGTTGCGTGTTCGTTCATTTTCACAGCCACCCGTTCACCGACGCGGCATCGCAGGAAAAGGCGCTGGAACTGGTCGAGCGCTTGGCCGAGATCCAGGGGCCCACGGTGTTCTACCTCTGTCCCTTCGCCGATCTCCAGCGCGAGCTGGTGGCGCGGGCGCCGGCGCCACTCCGTGTGATCCTCTACCGGCGCTTCATGATGCGGATCGCCGAGCAGGTCGCGGTGCGCGAGCACGCGCTGGCGCTGGTGACCGGCGAGAGCGTGGGGCAGGTAGCGTCCCAGACGCTGCAGAATCTGGCGACGGTGGAGGCGGCGACCAGACTGCTGGTGCTACGGCCCTTGGTCGGGATGAACAAGGCCGAGATCGTCGCGGAAGCGCAGCAGCTCGGCACCTTCGAGGTGTCGATCCAGCCGCATGGCGATTGCTGCAGCTTCCTCATGCCCCGGAAGCCGGCGACGTCGACGCAACCGGACGAGCTGGCCCGGGTAGAGGCGAGCTGGCCGGTGGACGAATGGGTGGCCGCCGCGTGCGCCCGGCTCGAACGGCGGCTGGTGCTGCCACCGGCTGCCGGCGGCGGATGCACGCCACCGGTGGATCGGGCGCTCGAGCCAGGGTCTGGCTGAGAAAGGCGAGCTGCATGGATCGACCGAACCTGGTGCTGCTCGTGATGGACACGGTGCGGGCGCGGAACCTGCGCGCGTACGGCTATGGCCGGGAGACCACTCCCCATCTCGACCGGTTCCTGGCGGACGCGACGCTCTTCCGCGACGCGACCTCGACCTCGCCGTGGACGCTGCCGTCCCACGCGTCGATGTTTACCGGACGCATGCCGTCGCAGCACGGCGCCCACGAGAACCACCGCTTCCTCGATCCCGAGGTGCCGCATCTCGCCGAGCTGCTGCGCACGGGCGGCTACGAGACGGTGGGGCTGTCGTCGAACTCGTGGATCTCGAACACGTTCGGGACCGACCGCGGTTTCGAGCAATTCTTCAAGGTGTGGCAGCTGGTCCAGTCGGAGCGAGATCTGCACCGGGTTCACGTCGATGACGCCTGGCAGAAGTGGCGGGACACCGTGGCGCAGCTCACCGGCCGCGATTTCTTCCGGAACCTCGCGAACGCGGTGTACCAGCGGTTCGGCGCCGATCGCTACGACAAGGGCGGAAGGCGGATCGGCCGCTGGGTGCGCCGCTGGGCGGCGGAGCGTCAGCCCTCGCGGCCGTTCTTCCTGTTCGTGAATCTCATGGAGGCGCACCTCAAGTATCAGGCGCCCGCGCCGTGGTGCTTCCGGTTCACCGAGCCTCGAGTCGACCGTTCCCGATTGCGGCAGCTCAACCAGGACCCGTGGGCGCACTTGACCGGCAACGCGCCGATGACGGCGGACGACTTCCGGATCCTGCAGGATCTCTACGATGGCGAGCTTCTCTACCTCGATCAGTGCCTGGAAGAGCTCTTCGCCGTGCTCCGCCAGCGAGGCTGGCTCGAGAGCACCACCGTGGTGGTGACGAGTGACCACGGCGAGAACCTCGGCGACCACGGACGCATGGATCACCAGTACTGTCTCTACGACACCCTGCTCAAGGTGCCGTTGATGGTGCGCTTCGCCGGCGAAGCCAAGCGCCGCGGCGCGATCGTCGATGCTCCGGTGCAGACCGTGGACGTCTTCCCGACCCTGCTCGAAGCCGCGGGAATCCGGGTGCCATCGGGTTCCAAGGCTCCAGGCAGCCGCTCGCTCGCCGATCCAGCGCCCGATCCGCGACGGCTGCGGGTCGCCGAGTACCTCGGGCCCGAGCCGCGAGTCGAGTCGATGGAGGCGCGTTTCCCGGGATTCCGCGGCGAACAGCTGCGTCGCTCGCTGCGAGCGGCGCAGGCGGCCGATGGCTGGAAGTGGATCCTGGCGTCGGACGGCGGCGAGGAGCTCTTCCATCTGGGGGCCGATCCTCGGGAGGAACGCGATCGCAGCGGCGACGAGCGTGGCCAGATCCTGGCGCTTCGCACGGCCCTGACGGCGTGGGAGGCCGAGGCGGGAGGCGCACGAGAGACGGGTGAGGAGCCGGAGGTCGAGGAGGCGGTGCGGCGCCGGCTCGAGGGCCTCGGATACTTGTGACGCGACGGCGCCCCGGCGGGGCCCGACCGCAGCGACGGATGGATCGAAGAGAGAGGGGAGCGCACGATGCAATGCCCGCAGTGCGGAGCTCACGTGGTCGAGGGAGTGAGGTTTTGCCGCGACTGCGGCGCGGACCTGGCGTCGGCAACCGCGGCGCCCGTGGCGAGCGTTCCCGCGCCCCCCGCCGAGATCGCGGTGGTCGCGCCGGAGGACCGGCGCGTCGGACCCGCCTGGGAGCATCGCGATGGTGCGTTCGATCTGAACGCGCTGATCGAGACGGTGACGTCGGTGCTCTTCCGCCCCACCCAAACCTTCGAGACCATGAGGCGGAACGGCGGACTCGAAGGGCCGCTGCTCTTCGCGCTGATCCCGGGCGTCGTCGCGGTGATCATCGAGACGCTGATCGGGCTGGTGGTCGGCCCCAAGCTCCAGGAGGCGCTGCGCGCCACGATGGGGAACGACATGCCCGCGTGGATGCAGGACGTCGCGTCGATGGGGGGACCCGGCGGAGAGGTCGCGGGGCTGGTCGTCGGCGTGGTCCGGCTGGTGATCGGGTTGTTCGTGCTGGCCGCGCTTTTCCACGTGTGCCTGCTGCTGGTCGGGGGCGCCAGGCAGCCCTTCGAGACCACGTTTCGGATCGTTTGCTACACGTCGGGCGCCTTCGCGCTGGTGGGAGTGATCCCGGTTTGCGGCGGGCTGGTGGCGCTGGTGTGGGCCTCGATCGTGTGGATCATCGGGCTCGCGGAGGCACACGAAACGGAGCGGTGGCGGGCCGCGGTCGCGGTCACGATCCCGGGACTGGTCTGCTGCGTCGGGCTGTTCGGGGTCGTCGGAGCGATCATGGCATTTGCCTCCAAGGCCACCTGAGGCCGGGAGGGCATGCATGAATGCTGCGGTGGGCGGCGTCCTGGCGCCGAGTCCCGCGCGACGAGCCTCGCGCGACCTCGAGGTCGCGCTGCTCGTGACGCTGCCGGCGGCGGCTCTGGTGAGCTCGGTCTCGACCCCGGCCGCGATCGGACGGCTGGTGGGGCCGTGTTGGGTCCATGTCCTGACCGGCTTCCCGTGTCCGACGTGCGGCATCACGCGCGCGCTGGTGGCACTGGCGCGCGGCCGCTGGTGGGCGGCGTTCCAGGTGCAGCCGCTGATCACGATCGCCGCCACCCTGGCCGTGCTCTACATGCCGTGGGCCGCGGGCGTGCTGGCTCGCGGCTGGCCCCCGCTTCGGATCGAGCTTCGCGGCCCGAAGCGGCGCGCGCTCCGGTGGAGCATCGTCGGCGCGGTTCTGATCAACTGGGCCTATCTGATTCGCGCGGGTGTCTGAGTGCCCGCACCAGAAACGGGGCATCTCGAGGTCATCCGGTCGCCCGCGGTGTCTGCGTCGCGGGACATCGCCATCCAGCGTCTGCTGCTGGCGCAGATGGAGCGGGCACGCGACGGTGTTTCGGATCCGGTCCTCCATCTCGGATGGATCTCGGCGCCGGCGGTCGTGCTCGGCCGCTACCAGCGGCGGCAGTCGGCACTGGGCCCAGCCGGTTCCGACTCGGCGTCTTTGCGGGTCGTCCGGCGGGTCACCGGTGGAAGGGCCGTGTGGACTGAACCGGGCCAGCTCAGCGTGAGCCTGGTGATGAGTGAGATGTCCTCGCTGCTTCCTCCCGGCTCCGCCGCGATCGGTTCGGGGAAGATCATCAACCGTTACGTGCGAGGTATCCTGGGCGGCCTCCAGTCGCTCGGTTTCAAGGCCTACTACTTCGGCCGGGACTTCCTGAGCGTCGAGCGGAAGCTCGCGGGCTACGTGTCCTTCGAGGTCGCACCGAGCGGCGCCACGCTGTTTCACGTGCTGATCGGCGTGTCGCGTGCGACCGCACTCCCCTCAGAGCTCGACGGCTATCCGGGAGTGGGAGGGAACCGCCCGGATCCACCCCCCACCACCCTCGCAGCCGAGTCGTCCGCAGCCCCGGACCGCGCCACGCTCGAGCGAGCGATCGTCGACGGGTACTCGCGAAACCAGCACATCGAGGTTCGAGAACGAAAGCTCTCGCCGCTCGAGGAGCGGCTCCTCGACGAGCGGGAAGCGTCCACCGTGGTGGAGTCCGAGCCGCCGAGCCAGGGGGCGGCGCACGCGTGGCTCGCTTCGGAGCTGAAGCCGATCGCGTGCGGATGGCTCGAGGCCGCGGTCCAGGTGGTCCAGGACCAGTTCCTCGGCGCCGTGCGGCTGAGCGGCGACTTCATGGCACCGTCCGGATCGATCGAGGCCCTGGAACGAGAGCTGCGGCTGGTGCCGCTCGAATGGCGAGAGATCGGCGCGGTGGTCGACCGGATGTTCGGCGAGGGCGAAGCCGCCATCGCCGGCGTGCGCTATCTGCGGGTGATACCCGACGCGATCCTCGACGCCGCGTCCCGCCGCCCGGGCGGCGGTCACGCGAGTCTGTCGCCCACCGACTGAGACCGACGCGCGGATCGCGGCCACCACCACGACGAAGGGGCCCGCATGGCGGACCCCTTCTGGCGTTCTTGCGTCACCAAGCTGGCGACGCGCCGGCCGAATGAATGATCACTTCCGGAAGCGCGACGGCACCGGCTCCTTGAACTCGTGGTCCGGATGCAGCTTCTTCGCTCGCTCCAGCAACACTTCCTCGGTCTCGACGTTCTTGGGATCGGGAACGCAGCAGTCGACCGGGCAGACCTCGGCGCATTGCTCGACGTCGAAGAACCCTACGCACTCGGTGCAGAGCTGCGTGTCGATGACGTAGATGTCGTCACCTTCGCTGATCGCGTTGTTGGGGCATTCGGGCTCGCAGGCCCCGCAGTTGATGCACTCGTCGGTGATCGTCGTGGACATGGATCCGGATCTCCTTCGGTTTCGGCGGATGGATGGTGGAGACGAGCCGAGGGGCGCTGGCGAGCACGGGCGCTCGGATCGAGGAAACCGAGTCTACCGACGCGTTTCCGAGCGTGTCAAACGTCGAACTTGTCGAGGAAATCCTCGAAAACGCGCGTCATGCTCGCGGGTTTCGCGAGTCGTAGCGCGATTCGAACTGGCGTGCCAGCGCGGCTCCGATCGCATACGAACCGACCAGCGGATGCGCGGCCAGGGCTCGCGCTCCGAGCACCGCGTCGTGCGTCCGGATCGCCTGGGACGCGAGCCGCTCGTAGGCCTTCACCGACTGGATCAAGGCCAGGACGTCGGGCGGCAGCGCCGGCCGGCGGCGGTCCGGCACGGGGCCTTCGCGGCCGACGCGTACCGTCACCTCGATCACGTCGTCGCGATCGAGACCGGGCAGGGCATGGCCATTCGGCACCGATGCCACCGACTCGGCCCCGGTATCGCCGTGAATTCCCTCCAGCAGGTCGAGCGCGATTCCCGCATACCCCTCCGGCGCCTCCGCGGCGGAGGCCGGAGCTTGCGCGCGACCGATCTCGCCCCGATACGAGCCGTCGCGCTCGGCGCAGTAGCGGTCGTAGGTGCCTTCGGCCTCGGGCCTGCAGGTGTCGAAGGAGCCCGTCGAATCGAGTGCGGCGAGACGCGCCAGCAGCTCGCCGTTCAGGGTCTCGAGGAACGCACCGCGCGAGCGAGGTTGCGAAAGCTGCCGCTCGAGGGCGTGATCTCGATGGAGGTAGTAGTGCAGGTACTCGGTCGGCAGGAGTCCGACCCCCTGCACGAGCTCGGCCTCGAAGGGTTGCGCGACTTCGCTCACGAATCGTTCGTTCCGGAGCAAGCCAGGCAGCAGATCCGATCCGCCGGCGGGCGTGAAACCCTCGATCCAGCTCAGATGGTTGAGCCCGATCACCTCGGCCCGAGCCGAGCCGGGGGCGACGCCAGCGAAGGCCGCGGTGCGGCGGATGAGATCGCTCGGCGTGTCGCAGATTCCGAGCTGCCGCGGATAGCCCCCATCGTGCAGCAGCTGCGCCACCAGTCCGGCCGGATTCGTGAAGTGGAGCGTCCAGGCGCTGGGTGCTCGGCGCGCCACGGCTTGGGCGATGGTCTCCAAGGCTGGCGCGTTGCGCATCGCGAGCGCGAAACCGGCCGCACCGACGGTTTCCTGGCCGATCACGCCCAGCGCGCGCGCCGCGGACTCGTCGTGGGCGCGCGCGGCCTCGCCACCCTCGCGGATCGAAGTGATCACGAACGCGGCTCCGTCGATCGCCTGCTCCAGGCTCGAGGCCAGCGTGACGGCGAAAGGTGCCTCGTCGGCACGAGCGAAGGCCCGGGCGAGGCCGCCGAGGAGGGCGAGGCGCACGGGATCCGCGTCGAAGAGCACCAGCTCCTCGATCGGCAGTCGCGCGGCCCGCCGCGCCAGGGCTCGCACGAAGAGCGGCGCTCGGCTACCGCCGCCACCCACCAGGCAGAGCTTCATCTCGTTCTCCCACGCAGGTCCACGTCAGGCGAGGTCGCCGCCGCGCCGCGGAGCGGGCGGCGTCCGGCCGATCTTCTTCAGCACTTCCTTCATGTCCTCCCAGACCTGACGGCGGACTTCCGGGGTGTAGCGGCGCAACACGAACGCCGGATGGAAGGTCGGCATCAGCGGGATGCCGCGGTACTCGTGCCAGGCGCCGCGCACCGCGGTGATCGAGACCGGACGGCCGAGCAGCGTCGAGGTGCTGGGCCGCCCCAGCGTGACGATCACGCGCGGCGCGATCGACTCGAGCTGCTGCTGCAGGAACGGCAGGCACGCGGCGATCTCGTCGCGCTCGGGCTCGCGGTTCTGGGGCGGACGGCACTTGACCACGTTCATGATGTAGACGTCGCGCCGGGTGAGCCCCATTCCGTCCTCGATGATCCGCGTGAGCAGCTGCCCCGCGCGGCCGACGAACGGTTCGCCCTGCTTGTCCTCGTCCTCGCCGGGGCCTTCGCCGACGAAAGCAATCTCGGCACGTGGGTTTCCCACGCCGAACACCAGCTTGGTCCGGCCCTTGTGAAGCTTGCAGCGCGTGCAGTCGCCGAGCTCCTCGCGAACTTCCTCCAGGGTGCGACGAACGGAGGAACGCTCGGCGAACGGATTCACCGCCGGTGCGTTGGCGGTGCTCGATGATGGAGCGGGGTGAGGAGGCGCCGCGTCGAGGGTCGGGGCGATCGGCGCGGCGGCCGCCGTCACGCCTGGAGCGACGGACGCCACCAGCGGGAGCGCGGTCACTCGCGCGTCCCCCAGCAGCTCTAGCTGTCCCCGCAGGGTGGCCGCGAGAGCCGCGAGCTCCGCGCGAGGATCGATC
>CAZYWA010000237.1:0-11023 GCA_964650975.1 uncultured bacterium | reverse complement strand
AGTTAGCGGACAGGAACTCCTGGATGTGGAGCTGATCCCTGGGTGACTGCGCGTACATCTGGTCGATCCGATCGCCGAAGATCCGGCGCTGCACCTCGCGTCCCTTTTCGAACCGCGTCTCGGAATTCGTCGTCGACTGCCCCGCGAGGGGCAACTCGATGCCGCGGCTCCGCAGCACCTCGTTGGTGATGTGCAGGAAGTCGAACACCTTCGCCATGCCGACGTAGGGCACCGCTTGGTACACGATCTCCTTCACCTCGACGGCTGTCACGCCGACCTCGAGCGCGGCGCCCACCATGACGCGATACTCGGCGACGGCGTGGCAGGCGACGATCGCCGCGAGCTGCACCATGAGTCGGGTCCGCGCATCGAGGACGACGTCCGCGAGCACGTCACCGAACGCCCAGTTGTCGAAGATCTCGATCAGCTCGGGATCGGTCTTCGCGAGCGTCGACTCGTGGCCGGGAAAGAGAGCGTCGTGGTTCCGCTTCGCGTCTTCTCGGATCGGCATGGGTGGTTTCCTCCTCCGCGGTCTCGACGACCCTTCACCGGCCGGCGCGCGCAGCGAGGGGCGCCAGACGGTGATCAGAGTACGGTGATCAGAGTGACGCAGGCCGGGTCCGGGCACTAGACGGCGGTCGTTGCATAGACTTATGAGCAGAGCTCATCAATGCCGCACCGGCACCTCAACGACCTGCTCGCGTTCGTCGCGGTCGCGTGTGAACGGAGCTTCACGCGCGCCGCGGCACAGCTCGGCGTCTCACCGTCGGCGCTGAGCCGCACGGTCCGACTACGGACTGACAAGACGTCGTCGCGCAGCGCTTCGACGCGGGCGTGCGCGCCGGAGAGCAGGTGACGAGCGGGATGATCGCCGCGCGGATCGGACCGGATCTGCGAATGGCGGTGGTCGGAGCGTCGTCCTATCTAGCGACGCGACCACGACCTCGGAAGCCACAGGATCTGACCAAGCACACCTGCATCAATCTGCGGCTGCCGACCCACGGTGGAGTGTACGTGTGGGAGCTCGAGAAGAATCGGCGCGAGGTGAAGGTCCGGGTGGAGGGACAGCTCATCCCGAACGGAATGCCGCAGATGCTCGAGGCGGCGATCGCTGGACTCGGGCTGGCGTACGTACCAGAGAGCTTCGCGGCGGTGCACATCGACGCCGGAAGACTCGAGCGGGTGCTCGAGGATTGGTGCCCACCGTTTCCGGGGTACCAGCTCTACTACCCGAGTCGCCGGCAGCACTCACCCGCGTTCGCGCTCCTCGTCGAAGCGCTGCGCTATCGAGCCTGAGAGGAAGGTGCCCATGCAGCTCGTCAGCCGGCTTCGTGGCCGGGTCCGGGCCATCGGTTGGGCCTCGGCGCTCGGCGAGCACGGCTATCGAGCCGACCTCTTTCCCGGCGCGGGGCCATGGCCCGTTCTGGTTGCGCTGCTGCTCCTCGTGGGATGCGGCAACGACGGCACCGCGCGTGGGCCGCAGCGGGGTGCCCAGGTTGCATCGCCCGTCATCGAGGGCCCGGTCAGCGGCGGAAAGGGCAGTCCGTTCATCGCTTCGACGACCTTCGACCTCGCGCGGGTCGGCTACTCCGAGGCCGAGTACTTCATCTCCGGCACCGCCTCGGCGTACACGAACGTCGGCCCGCTCGGGGAAGACGGGCGATGGGTTGTGGAGCCCGCGGCCACGGCCGCGTACAAGACGCGGATCCTGGTCTACCGGCCGACCGACCGCCAGGCGTTCAACGGTACGGTCCTCGTCGAGTGGCTCAACGTGAGCGGTGGGCTGGACGCGGCCCCTGACTGGATCATCACTCACACGGAGCTTGCCCGGAGCGGCTACGCCTGGGTCGGCGTGTCGGCCCAGCGGCTCGGCGTGGAAGGAGGAGGGGTGTCCCTCCCCGGCATACCGAGCATGCCGCTCAAGGCCTCCGACCCAGAGCGATACGGATCACTCGTCCATCCGGGCGACAGCTTCTCCTACGACATCTTCTCGCAAGCGGCGCAGGCGATTCGCAGGCCGTCGGGGCCGAAGCCTCTCGGAGACCTGCGTCCCGAGCGGGTCGTCGCCATCGGAGAGTCGCAGTCCGCGTTCGCACTGGTGACCTACGTCGACGCCGAGCATCCGCGCGCTGACATCTACGACGGATTCTTCATCCACAGCCGGGGGAACTTCGCGTATCCGCTGTCCGGGGGGACCGAGCCCTGGATCCTGCCCCCCGGTACGGTGCAGATCCGCGACGATACCAACGTGCCCGTGCTCACGTTCGAGACCGAGACTGATCTGACCGGCCTCGACTACTTTCCTGCCCGCCAGCCGGACGCCGACCGCTTCCGCCTCTGGGAGGTGGCCGGTACGGCGCACGCGGACACCTACGTGGCCATCGTCGGGAGGGAGGATCTTGGCGACTCGCCCGATGCGGCTGCAATCCTCCTCACCACGAGCGCGCCTCCCGTCATCCAGTGCTCGGAATTTCTCAACGCCGGGCCGCAGCACCACTTCGTCGCGAACGCCGCGATCCACGCGCTCGACCAGTGGATCCGGCACGGAACGCCCCCGCCGGTGGCTCCCCGCGAGGAGGTCTCGCCCGGCTCCCCGCCTTCGATGCTCCGAGACGCTCACGGCAACGGACAGGGCGGCATCCGCACGCCCTACGTCGACGTGCCCGTCGCGACCCTCTCCGGCGAGGCCCAGCCGGGGTCCACGTTCTGTTTTCTATTCGGATCGACGAAGCCCTTCGATGCCGCTGAGATCGCGTCGCTGTACACCGATCACGAGGCCTACGTCTCGGCCGTCACCGAGGCGACCGATCGCGCGGTCGCGCAGGGGTTCATCTTGCCGCCGGATGCGGAGCTCGTGAAGGCCGCCGCCGCGGCGTCGGAGGTCGGTTCGGGCGCGCGCGATCGGTACACTGCTTCCGTGGCCAGACCCCACGACCACCTGCTCCGGGACAGGCGCCAGTGAATGACGGCTGGACCTACCAGGAGCGCCTGGGAGGCCGCGCCGTGGGGCGTCGAGCTCGCGGCCAGCTCCTCGAGTTGAGGTCGCCGTCTTGCCGGGCAGCTTCGTCGTGGCTAACGGCGTCCACTTGTTTCGGGTGGTCGATGGCCGGGTTCGACTCGATGGTTTCCTTCGGCGCCTGGTCCGGCATCTCGCCGAGACCGGCGCGCCATACTTGCCGGCAGCAGACTCTGATTCGAAACGGTCGAAGCCACGCAGAGAGAAGGCCCGTCCTCGGGGATCGGAGCTCATTCGTGCGGGCCCCGCGCGGAGCTCGCCCGCGGCCAAGGCCGACATCGATGAACCCCGAACCGCAACCGCGACACGCTGCGAAGCGCGAGGCCCTGGTCGCCGCGATCGCACAGGAGGACGCGCTCATCGCGCGGCTCGAGAACGAGCAAGTGGAGGCTCGTGGGCGCATCGCTGGCCTTCGCGCTGAGCTCAGCGCTCTCGGCGCTGAGCCCGAGATCCAAATCTCTCTTCCAGTTCGGCCTCCAGGCCCGGTGCCACGAACGGCTGCCGAAAAGGTGCGCCTCTTTCGCGATCTGTTCCGGGGCCGCGGCGACGTCTTCCCCACGCGGTTCGTAAGCAAGAAGACCGGCAAGCCGGGATACGCACCGGCCTGCTCGAACAAGTTCGTGGGCGGGGTCTGCGAGCTCCCGCGGATCAAGTGCAGCGAGTGCCCGAACCAGGCGTTCACCGCGGTCGACGACCGATCCGTCGTCGATCACCTCCGCGGCCGCCACGTGATGGGTGTCTATCCCCTCCTCGACGACGATCCATGCGACCGCGCCGTTCGTCGAGCCCTGGCAGACTAGACAATTGATCCTGTATTGAGTACAGTTGATCCTATTATGAGTACGGTAGTCGAGCCGTCCATTTCGACGGTCCTCTTCGGCGTGACCCGCCGCCGGCTCCTGGCCGAGTTGTTTGGACACCCCGGCGAGAGCGTTCATCTGAGACAACTCGCGCGCGCTGTCGGGACAGGTGTGGGACCGGTGCAGCGCGAGCTCGCGCGTTTCACCACCGTCGGTCTTGTCACGCGAACCCGGCGGGGCAACCTGACGCTCTACCAAGCCAACCCCGACTGCCCGATTTACCCCGAGCTCCGCCGTCTGGTGCAGAAGACGGCGGGCGTCACCGACACCGTCCGAGCGGCCCTTCGGCCGGTCTGGGATCGCATCGCATTGGCGTTCATCTTCGGCTCCGTGGCTCGCGGTGAGGAGCGAGCGGAGAGCGACGTCGATGTGTTCGTAGCGGGCGAGGTCGAGTTCCGTGAGGTCGTCGAGGCATTGGCGCCCGCCGAGGCCGCGTCCGGCCGATCGGTGAACCCGGCGGTGTATAGCGTCGACGAGGTGCGGCAGCGCCTTGCCGGTCCCGATCACTTCGTGAGCCGGCTGTGGGAAGAACCGAAGCTCTGGATCAAGGGAGACGATCATGTCCTTGCAGAACTTCGAGCGGGCGGGGTGGATCGTCCCGCGACAGCCGCGGCCGGCTGACGCGGCGAACGCCCGGGCGATCATGCGCCGCGACGTTGCGGTCGCCCAGCACGTCGATTCGGATCACGACTGGCGCTTCAACATCGCCTACAACGCGATCTTGAAGGTCGCGGAAGCGGCATTGGCTGCGTCGGGCTTCGAGGCCGCGCGAACGAGCAGCAAACACGAGCGCGCGATCGAGACGCTGCGCTACACGCTGGGCCTCGACTCCGGCACCGTGCAGCAGATTCAGGCATTCCGGAAGAAGCGGAACATCGCCGAGTACGAGGCCGCTGGGATGGTCAGCACCCGTGAGGCGGACGAGATCCTCGCGCTCGCGACCGCCCTCGTTCCGCGGTTCGAGGCTTGGCTCGGCGAACAGCATCCTGATCTGGTTCGGTGAAGCCACCGGTGGACTTGGTCGCAGCTGACGCGCCGCAGCCCTCCACGTGTGATCGGCCGCGCCCACCGGCCTCGGGATTTTCAGGCCGGTGGTGGTGGCAATCGCGTCGAGCAGCTCGACACCGAGCCCGCCGCATTGCGACGCGTGTACCTCGCGTGGATCCGTGCACGCACATACTCGCTCACTGTGCTGAAGCCCCGCGCACGAATGCGTTCGTCGATGAATGTTCGGAGAGGGCCGTGATCGGCACGCTGAGGATGTCTCGGTCAGACTGTTCGGTAGCCAGCACGCGCTGCCCGGTTTGTCTGAGCCTTAAGCGGCCCCATACGGCCCCTCCGTCGAATCGTGGGCTCCGGAGGCACGAACGGCCCCGGCCGTAACCGACCGAAGGCGATTCAAGAAAAGAGCATGGGGTCCCTTCGTGGACAGTTATCGAACTCTCTGCGAGGACCCATCTCCCGAAATCACAGGGGTTTTCGGGCAGGTCAGCGCTTTCGGGACCGCCGCGTGAGGAGGAGGATCCCCGGCGTGGCGCTGTGATAACGATGACAGCCCCTCACCCACACCTCGCCGATGTTCAGTGTCACGATCCGGCGACAGAACTGCTCATCCCAGCCGGTATCATCGGACTAATCGGATCCACCCCCCGCCCCCGCACCGCACGGTCCACCTCGCGCCAGTGAGGAAGCATGCGGACCATCCGCTCCCGGATGGCCACGTCCTCCACCTGATCGAGGACCTTCCCCAGGCGCTCTGCCAGCGCTTCACCGAGCGCCGCGGCACGCGGGTCGCCCGCTCGGCACAAGACGCGCCACACGGCTGCTTGAGCCTGAGGCGTCAGCCCGCCGTGGGCGTCCTGGGCGAGGAGCTCTTCCGCTCGCTCGAGCGCCCTCGCGAGGTCGCCCGCGGCCAGCTCGACCTCGGCCAGACTGGCGAGCACGACGCGACGATCGACGGCGCTCTGGCCGATGCGCGTCCGCTCCAAGAGCTGCTCGAGCCGCTCTCGCGCCCGCGCCGGCTCGCCGAGCGCAGCCCAGGCGCTGGCCTCCAGCACCTGGGAGAGCACCACCACGTCGGCGGCCTTGCAGGCGGCGGCGATCGCCGCGGCTTCCGCGGCCAACTCGCGCTGGGTCACCGCGTCTTCTCGAAACTCCGCGACCTCGGCGAGGAAGTTGAGCGCCGACGCCTGGTGACGTGGCATGTCGATCTCGTGGGCATATCGCAGAGCCTCGCGGCCTTCCTGCTCGGCACCGTCGAGGTCACCGAGCTCGCGAACCACCATCGCGCGCCGGTTGAGGAGCCAGAAGCGATCCAGGGCGTCGCCCTTCGCGGCAATCGCCATGGCGCGGTCGAGCTCCGCGGCCGCCTCCACGGGCCGCTGCTGGGCGATCGCGGCCTCGATCGCGATGATCCGGAGCTGGAGCTCGTAGGAGACGGATCCGCCGAGCTCGCGTGGCAGCTCCGCGGTGCGCCGCGCCCACGCGATGCCGGCTTCGAGGTGCGGGTACACGGCTTCGAAATCCCGCTCGGTCACCGCGATCCAGGCGAGCATCCCGTGTGCCAGGGTAGCCGCGGGCGCCGCGCCGATCCGCTCGGCGAGCGCAATCGAGTGGGCCGCGAATGCCCGAGCCTCCTCCTGCCGGCCGTCGCGGTCGGCATCGAGGGCCTGGACGGAAAGAGTATCGGCGCGCATCCAGTCGCTGTCGATCTTCTCGGCCAGCTCCACCATCGCCTCCAAAGCCTGTGTACGACGCTCGGTGTTGCCTTGCCGGTCCCCGACCTGGTGGCGCTTTTCCAGCAATGCGTAGTGCTGTTGGGGATGGGCGCCGATCACCGGCTGCGCCAGCGCCCGTCCGGCGTAGATCCACGCGGACTCGTTGACGCAGCGGTTCAGGGCGTCCTCCGCGGCGCGGCCGTAGTAATCGAATGCTTCTTCGCTCTCGCCGGCTCGCTCGTAGTGCTCGGCCGTGATCGCGAGGAACTCGCCGGCGCGCTCGCCGACCCGCGCCGCGAGCCAGCGCGCGGCGCGGCCGTGTCCGTCGCGTCGCGGCGCCTTGGGCACGGTGCCGTACGTCACGTCGTGGAGGATCTGGTGGAAGAAGGCGTACTCGACGCACTGGTCGAAGGCGCTCTCCGCGCGCCTCTGCACTAGCGAGCGGCGCTCGAGCGACGGCAGCGCGGCCGCCGCTTCCGGGTCGATCGCCGCGAGCGCCGCGTCCCAGAAGACCGGCCCGATGACACTCGCTCGCTGGAGCGCCGAGAGATCGGCGGCAGGGAGCGCGTCGAGGCGCGCCTGGAGGACGCCGACCAGGGTTTCGGGCACGCGCAGACCGGCGAGCTTGTCCATTCGTAGCCGCCACACTTCCGCCGTGACGTCGATCACGCCGTCGTCGATCAGCATCCGCACCAGCTCTTCCATGAAGAACGGGTTCCCACCGGCGCGCGTCACGAGGAGCCGGCGCAGCGCTTCGGGCACGTCGGCCACCCGCGCGAGCAGCGCCGACGCCAGCGATTCGCGCTGCCCGGCGTCGAGAGACGTGAGGTGCACGCTGATCCGATTCGCGACGCCGTCGAGCCACGCGGGACGGCGCTCGACGAGGGAAGGGCGTGCGAGCCCGATCACGGCGATCGGCGCCTCGCACTGGTCGAGCTCCTCCACGAAGTCGAGCGAGCCGTCGTCGCCCCAGTGGAGGTCGTCGAGCAAGAGCACGAGCGGACCGGGTACGGTCGCGCGGGCCAGCTCGACGAGCACCTTGCGCAGCGCGCGGAAGCCGCGCTCGCGGAGCTCGCGACCCGAGGGACGTGGCGCCGCCGGGTCATCCGAAAAATGGACGCCGATGAGCTGGCCGACACGCTCGGCCTCCGCCTCGCCGGATTCGCCGAAGAGCGGTGCGAGGCCGGCGACCAGCCGAGCGCGCGCGTCCGCGACGCTCTCGTCGTCGGCGATGCCGAGCCAGCGCGCGACCAGGTCGCGCAGCAGACCGTAGGGCTGGAGTAGGCTCGCGGGCTGGGACTGCGCGAGGAGAACCCTGGCGCCCGCCGGAAGGCGCGCCTCGATCTCGCTCACCAGCCGAGTCTTGCCGAGCCCCGCATCGCCGATCACGGTCGCGAGCTGCGCCGTGGCCGTGTCTCGCGCTCGCGCGATCGTGGCGAGCAGCGCCTCGATCTCGGGCTCGCGGCCGACGAGCGGGGTCCGCACACCCTCGACGCCCCGTCCGACTCGCGCCGCGCCGCGCGGCAGCGCGCGCGTCACGAGGTACGTGACCAGCGGCTCCTCGCTGCCCTTCACCGTGAGCGGCGGCTGCGACTCGACGTCGAACCGCCCGCGCGCCAGCAGCCACGTGGGGTGCGAGATGCGGAGCCGTCCGACCGGTGCCGCCTGCTCGAGCCGCGCCGCGATGTGGACCGCGTGGCCCATCGCGGTCTTGTCGGCCTCGGGCCCGACGCCCAGGACGACCGGCCCGGTGTGGATGCCGGCCCGCACCCCGAACCGCTCGATCGCGAGCTCGCTCCTGAGGCGCGCGGCGTGCTCGCGCGCCGCGGCCCGATCGCGAGACCGGCGCGCACCGCACGCTCCGCGTCGTCCTCGCGCGCCTGCTCCGTCCCGAACGCGGCCTTGAGCCCATCGCCCGTGAAGCGCAGCACCTGGCCGCCGTGCTCGGCCACGATGCAGGCGAAGCGCTGCAGCGCTTCGCCGACGACGGACAATGCGTCCTCCGCCGGTAAGTGCTCCAGCATGCTCGTCGACTCGGCGATGTCGCAGAAGAGGATGCTGACCTGGCGCAGCTTGGGAGTGGCGGCGAGCGGGACGCCGCTTCCCGCATGCGCGTCGACGGCCGACGACTCGGGCGCGCCGAGCTTCTCCCGCAGCGCCGCGATCGCGAAATCCACCGCGGCGTCGCCGAGCGTCGCGCGCTGCGCCTCGAGCACGGCGATCAGAGACTCTGAGGCGGGTGCCTGCGGCATGCTCGGAGGCCGTCGTGGCACAGGACGGCCGGATGCGATCTTAGCCGTTCGCCGGTCCGATGGGCGCCACCGGGGTAGACGATCGCCTCCCGTCGCAACGATGACGCACGTCGACGCGTTCGCTCTCGCCGAGGTCGGCGTGCTGCTCGGGCTCGCGGAGGAATGACAGCCGCGCTTCTACCCGATGCTCGCGACCGCCTTCGATTCGGCGCCCCGGCGCGGCGAGATCCTGGCGCTCCAGTGGCGGGACATCGACTTCGAGCGCGGGCTGATCCACGTGCGTCGCGCGCTGGTGCGCGGAAGGCTGACGACGAACTCGGCCACGCCGACCCGGCGCTCACGCTCCGCGTCTACGCGCACTCGCTCCTGGAGGCGGCGCCGAATCTCGGCTTCCTCGACTTCGCGGCGATGTGCCCTGACGTACCTATACGTACCCTCGACGGAAGTTCAGAAACGCCTCTCGCCGCAAATAACGAGAATCATGGGGTGAGTGACCGGGTTCGAACCGGCGACCTCCAGGGCCACAACACGAAGAGGGGCTCAAGGAAATCGGGAAGTTGAATGATTCCAGTAGCAGGGCCATGCACGGAGCGGCACCAAACGGCACCGAAGACGGCACCAGACGGCACCTCCTTCGCGGGTCGTCACACGAATCCGGCGGGGTGTTGATTCACCGCGATGCCAGGCGCCCCACGCTGGCACCGCGTAGCGGTGAGCACATTCGTTTGGAGCGTCGCTACCAAGGGGAGGAAAGCTGACTAATGACCTCAGAACCGAACCAGACCGAACCGGAGCCGGCCGTGGACTGGGGCCAGCCTTTCGACGCCGTCGACCCCATACTGCGCGGTCTGAAGCCCCGGATTCGCCAAGTCCTGATCCTGGGTGCTCGGGGGCTTCCAGGCGTCGAGATCGCAAGGCACCTCGGGTACAAGGCCGCAGAATCCGTCTACCGGGTCCAGCGGCGGCACCGCACGCGTCTCGGGCAACTGACGCGCGTGTTCGAGGTCTCCGACCTCAGGAAGCGGACCGAAGGCTGGAGCAGCGATTTCGACCCTTAGTCGGGTTGATCCGCCTTAGCGACAGGCCCTGCTACGCCGCGCGGCCCGGGACGAGTGCGGCGAACCCGCGCGGGAGGTAGAACGGCTGCGGTGTCCTTTGCTCAGCCGGAGGTGACTCGTGCGGACAGCCGACGAGCGGATCGAGGCGTTGGAGCGCAGCCTGCGCCGCTACCGCCTGGCGACGTGGGGGCTCCTGCTCTGCGCCCTAGGAGCTGCCACCGTCGCGGCGACCGGCGATGGCGTGCAGGATCTCGTGCGGGCGCGTCGGATCGAGGTGGTCAACGAGGCGGGAGTAGCCGGTGTCGGCCCCCAGCACCACACCGGCTACTCCCGCCTCGAGGTGGTCAACGAGGCGGGAGTAGCCGGTGTGGTGCTGGGGGCCGACTCCACCGGCGGGAGCCTTGCGGTGGCCAACGCTGCGAAGAAGGTGGTGGTAGGACTCAGCACGTACAACGCCGCCGGAGGGGTCCTCGTTGCCGATGGTGCTGGAGTGGAGCTGGTGGAGTTGAGTACGGGCGCCACCGGAGGGTCGGTGAAGGTGGCGAACGCCTTCGGGAAGAAAGCTGTGGGACTAGGCGCGAGCGCCACGGGCGGGACGATCGGCGTGTTTAGCGCAGGCGGGAAGGCAGTGGCGGGGCTCGCCACAAACTCCAACGGCGGGGCGGTCCTCGTGGCGAACGCCCTGGGGAATGGCGGCGCGGAGTTGAGCACCGACTCCGTTGGAGGATCGCTTGCGGTCCACGGAGCTTCCGGGAACGCGGGCGTGATGGTGGGAACCGACACGACCGGTGGTACTGTCCTCGTGGTCGATGCGGATGGGAAACCAGGGGTGTTGCTGGGCACCAGTCGTCTCGGGGGACTTGTCGGCGTCCGCAACAAGTCAGGCGAACCAGTCGGTGGTATCACCGTGGACGAACACGGACTCGGCAGCGTCCAGGCGTGCGACCGCGAGAAAAAGTGCCGCACGCTCTCGCCTGCGCCCTAGGACCGGGTCGCTTGAGGCGACCGGACCCGCCAGCCTTATAGAACGGGAGAACATGGATCGCCCGCGATCGTCACTTGTGTTGGTCGTGCTCGTTTTGTGGGCCGCCCCGGCTTCTCGCGCCCGGAGCGGTTGGTT
>CAZYWA010000236.1:0-11047 GCA_964650975.1 uncultured bacterium | reverse complement strand
GTGAATGAGGCGGAAGGTGCACGCGGACTCTGGGTTTGAAATGGCAAGGGTCTGCGGCCCGGCAGCTGCTGCCCTCGTCGGCCGGACGATCAGGCAGCGAGGGAATGCCATCGGAGTCGATTCGATCGATCCTCTCCGTCCTTGCAGGCACCCCCGGCTTGCGTTGCTGCTCGCGCTGGGCGCACGCTGATCCCTTCTAGGGCCTTTCGGCGTTCTTCCTCGTGAGGGCCGATGACGACCACGGGTCCGATAGCGCTGCGGCGGCGCTCCGGGGCGCTGGCTCCGGGTTGCCGAATCGTTCCGCTACCCCTTCGTGCCGCGTTGCCACTCGCGCGTAGGCCGGGGAGATGACGATGACCGGATTGCGACCATTCCGAGTGCATTCGTCGAGGAAGTGCCGCTCTGGAACGACGCGGCGGCTCGCGGTCGCCGTGTTCTGGCTCGACGGTCGCACTGCGCCGGCGAGCAGCACCCGAGGCATGTTCGCCGTCGATCACTGGGCGACTGATCTTCCGCTCGTGGTCATTGCCAGGCCCTGGTGGCGTGCCTTGCGTTCTCGTGCACTCGTTCTAGCTATCCTCGTGGCGTGTTCGATCCTTTCGATCATCCCGTCCAATGCCATCGCGCAGGTGAAATCATCTCTGACGATGTCTCCGGCGACCTATGCTGGCCTCGTCACGAGCGCGGCATACCCTACCAGCAATCCGAACTGCACCACGCCAGTGGTGCAGTGTTCAAATTCTCAAGGGTTGAGCGCCCCGGGAACCATCGTCGTAGACCCGCCCGGTACGTCACTGGAATCGGGCCACCTGACCTTGGGAACCACAGGACCATCGATCTCGGTTGTCTCGACCTCGCTTTCCTTTACCAACAGTGGCTGGGACCGCGGCTCTAGCCTGGTGAGTGGGCAAGTCGATTATTCCGTCGAAATTGTCGGCCCACAGGCAAAGGTTCCGGTGTTGATTGCGGTCAGTGAGGTTGTAAGCGCCAGTAACGGCTGGTATGCGGGGCCTCAGGACACGGTGGCTTCGGTATATTTGAAGGTCACTCAGTCGGGGATCTCGACCATCGTCGCTTGCGCCAGCTCTCCCGGTGCCCAATGCGGTCAGCAGCAGTCGATTTCCGGCACCTACAGTCTTTCGTTCGACGCGAATACACCCATCACGGTTGAGCTCGGCGCGATGGCGTGGACCTACAGCATCGATTACACGGGTGTTTACTCGGCCTTCATCGACCCCACGTTCTCGATCGACCCTAGCTTCCCAGAAGCGAGTAGCTACACCGTCTTGGTGAGCCCGGGCATCACGCAAGAGGGGGCACTGTTGTTCGCCGACGGCTTCGAGATCGGCGACACCAGCGCCTGGTCCCACACGGTGCCGTGAGCCGGTCGGGTCGAAGATCGGCCAGGAAGGCGTCGGGCTGCGGAAGGCGCTTCCCCTTCGGCTCGAGCGCCGAGACCTGCCCGAGGCGGGCGCTGCGGGCGTGGCTCCAGGCGGCGAGGATCACGAGCGGACCGTTGTTCCGATCGGTCGATCGGCACCGACACGTAGGCGCCGGGCGGACCGACGGATGGCGCGACTACGCCCGCGCCTGGTGCCAGTACGCCGCCTGGCGCGTCCACGAGGGCCGTGTCGCGCTCGACGCCGAGCCAGGTGCAGCAGCGGCGAATGTCGCCGCGTACCTGCGCGACCGCGCCGATGCCGTTCACTGCTGGACTGCGCCGGGAGCTGGGCCGGCCGGCTCGCCAGAAGGCGCCGGTCACCGAGGCCGAGCTGAAGGCGATGCTCACCGCGCTGCCAGCGACGCTAGTCGGGATCCGCGACCGGGCCCTGCTCCTGATTGGCGTCGTCGGCGCGTTCCGCCGCAGCGACCTGGTCGCCTCTCCG
The DNA here is from genome assembly GCA_964650975.1 of uncultured bacterium. Lineage (GTDB taxonomy): Bacteria > JADJOY01 > JADJOY01 > JADJOY01 > JADJOY01 > CAZYWA01. Next base: position 9,161 of record CAZYWA010000236.1, on the reverse strand, counting down.
TCGAATCCGTTGCAAACGACCCCCGCCGGAGCCACGATTTCCCTCGAAAGGTCCAAGACGGCCCAGGAAAGTACCGGGTTTGCCAAGGCGATACCCTTCGTGGCGACGGCGGAAACCTTCCCCGTGCGGGCGCTGCGGGCATGGCTCGAGGCGGCAGGAATCACGAGCGGGCCGCTATTCCGGTCGGTGGATCGGCACGGGAACGTTCGGGCGGTGCGGGCGGACGGGCTCACCGTCGCCACGGTCGTGAAGCGGGCGGCGCTGGCGGCCGGTCTCGACGCGGAGCGGTTCTCGGGGCACTCGCTGAGGCTCGGATTCGTGACCACTGCCGCGAGCCGCAATTGCTCGGAGCGGTCGATCGCGAACCAGACCGGGCATCGGTCGATGCTGGTGCTCCGCGGGTACATCCGCCGGGCGAACGTCTTCGAGAAGAATGCGGTTACGACGGTTATCGAGTGCCGCCAATGAGCGGCAGCGGATGGACGCTTCGGGCGCTGGCGCGGTCGAAGTGCGCTTCGGCGCGATGTTCGCCGATGGATTCGAGAGCGGTAGCACGGGTACGTGGAGCGGGATTTCACCGTAGCTTCGGCGGACCCAGACCGGGCGCGCTGGACCTGCAGCGCCGCTCGGCACTCGGGCGGACCCAGCGTCCGCAAACGAGGAGACATCGATGAAGTCGGGAAGGAATACCGATTCGTTCCGGTCGTGGCAGCAAGCGATGAGAAGTGTCGCTGTAATGGTCCTCGCCACGATGGTGCTTGCACTTTCCAGCCCTGCATTTGCAGCGTTGGGTGAAGATGAAACGTCGGTTGTCACCGATCAGGTCCACATGCAGGCTGCCTTGCGCGCCGTGCCTGCTCGGATGTTTACAGTCGAAGAACTGCAGACACCTTCCGGGATCACTGTAAGGGAATACGTATCCCAAGAGCGCAAAGTCTTTGCCGTTGCCTGGCAAGGACCATGGTTCCCCGACCTGCGAGAGATGCTGGGTGCGTATTTCGGGCAGTACGAAGAGGCCGCTTCACAGAACACTCGAAGAGGCTTTGGGCCGCTCCTCATCCGGGCGGACAAGCTAGTCGTGCAAGTAGGCGGTCACACGCGGGCATTCGTGGGCCGCGCCTATCTTCCGGACCTGTTGCCCGAAGGAGTCCAAAGTGACGAGATTCGATGAGGGTGAACTAAAATGAAGGCGTTCGTGGCTTCGCCGTTGCTTGCTTGCTTGATATCGACCTTTGGGTGCGGCGGTGGTGCGGACACGGCGTCCGAAAACGTTCAGCCGATCAACGTTTACGCCGGACCAACCGGGAACTCGTTCAACGTACCCTTCACGAGTGTGACTGTGTGCGTTCCGGGCAACCGGGCTTCATGTCAGACGATCAGCGATGTCATCGTCGATACCGGTTCGCCGGGGTTGCGGGTTCTGGCGTCGGCGCTGTCGCTGTCCCTCCCCCAGGAGACCGGTGGCACGGGCAATCCGATCGCGGAATGCGTTCCCTTCGTGGGTGCCTTCGGGTGGGGTCCCCTGCGCATGGCGGACGTGAAGATGGCGGGAGAGAAGGCTGAGTCGATACCCATTCAGGTGTTTGGCGACCCCGACTGGTCGACAGTGCCGGCGGCTTGTCGATCCATCGTTCTCCCTGGATCCACGCTGATCGATACGCAGCAGATCCTGGGAGCGAACGGGATAGTGGGGGTGGGCCCATTGCGGGAGGACTTGGGACCCTTAGGCATGGTGCGCAATCCCGCGTACTACGAATGTCCTTCTCCGGATAAGTGTCAAGAGGCCGGGGAGCCCCCGGAGCGCCAAGCGCAGAACCCAGTGGCGCATTTTGCCAGCGACAACAATGGCGTTCTCATCGAGTTGGGTCCCGTCCCTGATACTGGCGCCGAGAGTATCAAAGGCTCTCTGATTTTTGGCATCGGTACACGGAGCAACAACGGCCTCGGCGACGCAACGGTCTATACGACTGATGCACTCGGGTATTTCACGACCATTGCCCCGCATTTCCAGGTGGACATCCTGAGCGCCATCGACAGTGGCGGGCCGTTCATCGCTACGTTCACCGACAAAGACATACCGGTGTGCAGTGATCAGTCTCCCGTGTATTGTCCGCCCAGCACGGTGAATTTATCGGCAATCGCCCTCGCGCAGAACGGACGGACAAACCATATCGATTTCAGTGTAGCGAATGCCGATTCGCTCACGGATTCATGGACCTTCAAGAGTGGCAATCATGTGTTCAACAACATTGCCGAATCATTTCCTCTCTTGGTCGATTGGGGATTGCCGTTCTTCTATGGTCGCACCGTGTTCACCGCCATCGAGGGTGCGGACACGCCATGGGGCGTGGGCCCATATTTTGCGTACTGAATGACCGTGTCGCTGATGCGCCCCGGATCGCGCCGCGCTGGGGCCCGATGAGATCCGCGAAGGCTCTTATCGCTCTCGACTGGGCGGGATTCTCCGGGTTAGCTGAGTGTGCTCGCCGGGCACGTTCGGGGGGTGGGCTATCGACGGCCCGGTCGGGCCGAAATCGTCCCGCGGGAAGGGCTCCGACCGGCGGCGCCTCACCTCGCGAACCCAGTCGATCGTTCGGCGGAGGCCGTCACCCAAGGCGATCTCGGCGCGAAAGCCGAGGCGCTGGGCTGCGCGGCTCACGTCCAGGCAGCGACGCGGCTGCCCGTTCGGTTTGCTCGCATCCCACTCGACGTCGCCGCGGAAGCCAGTGAGCTCGGCGATCAGCGCGACCAGGTCGGCGATGCGACACTCGGCTCCCACGCCGACGTTTACCGGCTCCTCGCCGTCGTAGAGCTCGGTCGCGAGAACGATCGCGCGTGCGCAGTCCTCGACGTACAGGAACTCGCGGCTCGCCGAGCCGTCGCCCCAGCAGACGATGCTCCGTTCGCCGCGCTCGGCCGCATCGAGGCATTTGCCGATGAGCGCGGGGATCACGTGCGACGAATTCGGATCCAGGCTGTCTCCTGGTCCGTAGAGATTGGTTGGCAGCAAGAAGATGCTCCGCAATCCGTATTGCCGGCGGTAGGCATCGCCCTGCACGAGGAGCATCTTTTTCGCGAGCGCGTACGGGGCATTGGTCGGCTCGGGGTAGCCGTCCCAGAGACTCTCCTCGCGGAACGGTACCGGCACGACGCGCGGGTAGGAGCACACCGTGCCGACGGCGACCAGCTTCTCCACCTGGACCCGTCGTGCGTGCTCCATGACGAGCGCGCCCATCATCAGATTCTCGTAGAAGAACCTGCCGGGATTGGCGCGGTTCGCCCCGATACCTCCGACCCGCGCCGCGAGATGAATCACGATCTCGGGCCGGGACTCGCGGAAGAGCCGCTCGACGGCCGCCTCGCTGGCGAGATCGTAGTCGCGCGAGCGCGGGACGAAGACGTGCGCGCAGCCGGCCGCGCGCAGCGCAGCGACTGTGTGCGTGCCGAGGAAGCCGCTTCCACCCGTTACCACGATCCGTTTATCGACGATCCGCATGCTTGCCTGGTCCCTCGATGCGATTCACACGCCGCGGAACGCTCTACCGTGCCAGCAGCGTCGGGCGTAGCTGTGCCAGCGCAGTAGCGGCTGCCGCAGCACGAGCGGCACGAAGCGGCCCGGATGCAGGTCGATCAGGCGTCCCGCCTCGGCTCGAGCGCGCAAGGCCGCAAGGCGCCCGAACGACGATCGGCTGTCGACGATCAGCCGGTCGCACTCGGCCAGCAAGTGCATGTCGACGAGCGCGTCGGCCGCGCCCGCGGCTGGATCGGGGCGGCTGGCATGTCTGTGCATCGGCTCGCCGGGCGGCGGATGCCACTTCTCGGTCGTGATCACGTTGCCGAAGCGGGCGGTATAGCGTTGCGTCACCTCGGCGTTGTCGGAGGCGAGGAAGATGCGCAGGTGCGGATGGCGTTCGACGAGGCGCGCCGTCGTCGCCTCGATGGCGGCGACGCGGGTGCGGCGGTCGCTGTCGCGCACGTGGACGCCGAGCGTCTCACCTCCGAAGTGCCTTCGGCGGAACGTCTCGACTCGGTCCCGCAGCGCGGGAGCGAGTACCAGGTGATCGGCCCACAGCCGCTGCAAGATGGCGGAAGTCGTCAGCGAGCGCAGCCCGGCGAACGCGCCGATCAGGTGCCGCCGAAGCGGCTCGATTCGCTCGAAGTAGGACGTGAAGACGAGGACCCGCTCGCGATGGTCGAGGCGATCCAGATCGACGCAGAAGGGCTCCCAGGTCCACGCATCACCGCAGTAGTCCGGCCCGAAGCGCCTTGTCTGCATCACGCTTGCCGACTCGTGCAAGTGGCCGCGCCATACCGGCGGTCGCACCGAGTCGGTGTCGGGCAGCCGTTCGAGAGGCACCGCCAGATCGGTACGCAGCAGCTGGTGAAACGCGTCGCGCCCATCGGCCGAGTAGAGCGAATCGCGCCAGTCGACCACCAGCTGCCGCCCGGTGAGTCGCGCCAGCAGTGCCGCCGAGAGCAAGCAGAGGATGCGATTGCCGAGACCTTCGTCTCCCTTCACGAGGATGAATCCGGCGTCGTCGGCCATCGCTCGGTGAGAATCGGCCAGATCTGCACGGGTGGCTACGGCCACGATGCGCCGCGCGCTTGCCCGCGTCCGTGATTGCGAGCCCCGGCCGCGGGACGTCGAGGAGGCTCGAGCCGCCCGTGGCGGAAACGACCCGGGATCACGGACCTTCCGGTCCCGGTGTCCCTAATGCCTCCTGTTTTGAACCGTATCCTGCCGTGGATACAGGAACTTCGGTCGCTCCGCGATGAGGTTCCAGCGGCGGCTTGAGGGCCCGAACGTCGCTTTGGGTGCCTGTGCGTGGCCGGGGTCTTAGGCGACGAGGCCGTTGTCCGCATGCCCGCGTGGTGGTGCCGGGCGCTGCCAATCTCGGGCAGGCGTTCCGCTGAGGCCAGTCAGTGGCCCGTACAGCGGCATGCTGGCGTTCGGATGTCGTCATACGGTCGTCGTCGGCGCCTTCGATTACGGCTCGACATACGTTCCGAAGAGCCTGTCTCCGTAACTCATCACGACAGAGAGGTTGGTCGGTCGACGCTCGGAGTGGTGCAGCTCGTGCCCTGAAGCGCGGGGAAAGAGCCAGGCTGGCCACAGGCGAAAGTCGTAGCCGCTGTGGGTGATGACCATGGCCGTCGTGTTGACGATGGCGTAGGCGAAGAACACCAGCGGATGCGCGCCGACCGCGATGAGCGGCCCGTAGAGGCAGACCAGCACCATCAGTCCCTCCACGGGATGGACCACGAAGTTGGTCCAGACGGTGAGTGGGTTGGCGACGTGGTGGTGTAGGAAGTGAACCCTCTCGAAGACGAAACGGCTGCCGTGCTCGAGGCGGTGCCACCAGTACGTCAGGAGCTCACCCAGCACCGTGAAGATCGCGACCTGCGCGCAGAAGGACGGCCACCCAGGAGCCCGGTCCGGCACGTCAACCGTGATCCAGCGCGTCTCGTAGTGGAACGTCAGAAGCAGCCCGGCAGCGACGATGTAGCCAGACATGATCCGGGTTCCATTCAGGATGGCGACTCCCGCGGCGACCCGCCGGCGGCGCACGTCGAGGATCGAGAAGGCGATGCCGGTGATCCCGACGACGGCGACGACGACCGGCATGAAGTGCAGCGGAAACTCGAAGTAGGTGTGCCCCAGGGTGTCCAGCATCCAGTCCCAGATCCTCTGCAGAGACGTAGGCTCGATCACATCCATGGGTTCCCTCCGGGCTCAGGGCTTGTCGCCACGCGCCAGCAGTGCGGAGGCAGCGGTCTTCAGTTCAGCGACACACTGGGCACTGGAGATGTCGCCAACGCTGAGCAGTGCTAGGTCGGCGAAAAACACACGGCCCAGGAGAGTGATTTGGTCCAGTTCGCCTGCCGCGACGGTAGCCACCCCCCCGCCGACCAGGGACACGAACAGTTTTCGCACCGCCTCCCGGAAAGCATCCGCAGAGGGTCCCAGCGCCAGAACCGACGTCATGGTGGCGCGGACCATCGGTAGGTTGGATTGCGCTTCCCGGACCACGTGCGGGATGGCGGCGTGTAGGGTCTCGAGCAGGCTGCGGGAGCCCGCGACCTCCGCCGGAAGCTTGGCGGCCAAATCGTGTCCCCAAGCCAGGGCAGCCTCGCACACGACGTGTTCCCGGGACGTGAAGTAGCGGTACAGGGTCGCTCGTGAGATGCCAGCGTCCGCAGCGATCATTTCCATCCCGACGCCCTCGTGGCCGTGCTCGTGGATCAGCTTTCGCGCGGAGGCCAATACCTCGGCGCGGACCTCGACTTGCCGCGCATCCAGGGGGCGATGAAGGGTGATGACGGTCTGACTCAATGCGAGTCTCTCCGGGTTGCCGGGCCGCCGGTGATCCTGGAGTCAGCCCCGGCGAAGTAGCCTGTCGACGCGGAGATACACTCGTTGACACATGCGTCTCATCCCGAATTTTTATCAGCAGCACCGAGGACGGTCAAGGCGCCTGCAACCTGCCTTCTCTCGCCGGCTCTCCGATGCTTTACGTCGGCGAGGTCCACGACGGCGGTGGCCAATCCCCTACGCGCTGGTCTTCATGGGGTTGCCCGACAACGGCCGTGCTCGCGGTCGCGCACCTGAAGCGCCATCCCGACTTCTGGCACTACCGCGTCGTCGACTAGCCAGCGCAGCGGGACTCTCACGCCTTCGCGGCCGTGGTGTTCGAAGGTCGAAATCAGGGCCGGTCGAAAGCGCTGTGATTCCGAGCGAATGCCGATTGGTGTCTCTGAGCGCCACGGCTGCGGCTCGTGCATTTCAGCCAGATCTGGCTGTATTGGTGTCCCTAATGACTCCAACTTTGAACCGGATCCTCCCGTTTCTACTGGGGATCGTTGATCTGCGAAGCGCCCTCGCGGCGTGAGATGACTGGCGAGCGACGGGTCTGCGCTGCGAGTCCTGCTGAACCGCGTTGCCGTACGGAGCGGTAGGGCGCCCGCGCCTGCGGCGTTCCTGCCGCCCGGCTCGAGACGGATCGGCCGGAGTCCCCGGAGTCGACGCTCGTGCCCGGGGCCGTGCGCCTTGCAGATTGACTCGGGGCATGTGTAGGCGGACGCTTCACGCATCCCCCCACAATCTGCAGACGCCCTCGGCCTGCGGGAGAATCCCATGGCGGCGAGCGAAGTGTGCGAGCGGAATCGGATCGGTGTCGTCGTGCTCGGGTTGCTGGTGGTCTTCGCCGTGACGGGCGCGCGGACGGTCGGGGCCGCTGGCCGAATCGACCCGTGCACGCTGGTGACCAAGGCTGACGCGGAAGAGGTGTTCGGTGCCGTGGCGAAGGCGAGCGCCGACCCGGACTACCCTGGGCTCGCGGGCAGCATCTACACGCTATGCGCCTACGCGCCGGGGACCGGGCACGCGCTGACACCCAGCATCTCGGTCGGCCTCTACCAGAAAGCCGTGGACAGCAAGATCCCGTGGGATCCGAACGGGCTCTGGAAGGCGCAGAGCGCCGGCTTCCTCGACCCGAACCAGGAGTTCGGAGCTCCCGAGAAGGTCGCCGGTCTCGGGGACGAGGCGTACTGGCAGAAAGGAACCGCGACGCTCTACGTGTTCAAGAAGGGCGTCGCCTACTTCGACCTGACGGTGCGCGACGCGAAGGACGAGCCCTCGCTCGATACCGCGAAGAAGCTCGCCGCGAAGGTCCTGGCGCGTCTTCCCTGAGGAATCCTTCAGGGCTCGCCGCCAACGATGCCGAGGGCTTCCGACATCCCGCTCATCCCGGCGAGCTCCTTGGCGATGCCGGGATCGGGCGGCGGCGCTCCCGGCGTCGAAGGCGGCGGCTGAAGCAGCGACGGGCTCGTCGCCGAGAGTGGATCGACGCCAGCCTGAGTCTTGCCGTAGGGGTTTGCGCCCGGTTGCGTCTTTCCGAGCGAGTCCGCGCCACCAGCGACTCCACCGGACGGAGCGCGCGGCGCGGACGACGGCGGGGCCGACGAACCTCGGCCGCCGACCGGAGTCGCGTCGCCAGTCCGGGTCCCAGCGGGCATTCCGGCCGCGCCGCCCGCGGGCGGTGAGCCGGCAGGCGACATCCCCGGCCCCGACTGCCAGGCCCCGCTTGGAGCGGGCGCCTGGGCCTCCGGTCCCGATTGCCAGCGACCGCCGTCCGCGGACGGCGCCGGCGGCGCGTCCGAGCGGCGCGCCGCGGAGGGAATGGCGCCGGGCGCGTCCTGTGTAGGAGGAAGGTCGGGACGCTCGATCGGCGGCGCCGGGTTGTCTTGCATGTACTTCTTTCCCGGCGGTGGGTTCGAGATGCCGTAGTCGCCCTTGCTTCCGAGCGCATAGCCGCCGAGCTCGTCCTTCCGGGCGAGGTCGGCGTCGTGGATGGCTTGATCGAGCGCCTTGGCGTTCTCCGGGCTCGGGTCGGCGTTGTAGTTCTTGGTCGCCTCGATCTGGCGGTCGTGGGCGTCCTTGGTGTTCTTGCTGAGCTGCTCGAGGTCGCCTTCGTTGGGCTTCCGCGGTGGCATGCGCTCGGTATTCGGGGGCGCCTCCTGGTTCGGCTCGGTCTTGGCGCGCTCCTCGGGGGTGCTCGGCCGCCCCTCTTCGGCAGGGTTCGGCCGCGCGCTCGGTGGCTCGTTCGGCGCGGGCGGCCCGCTGCGTGAATCCGATGGCGGCGGTGGTTCCCCCGGCGCGCCGCGCGGCTTGCTCGATGGCGGCGCCTCGAGCGGCGGCGCCTCGGCGGGCGGGGCCGTGGTCGCCGGCCGCGGCGCCGATCCCGGCGCTTGCGAGCCCTGGTTCCGCAGGTTGTTGGTGGCGTCGCGGATCTCGCTCAGCTCGTTCGCCATGCGCTGCGCGTTGGCCGCTTGCAGCGTCATCATCGTCGACATCATGAGGAACGCGTTGAAGCCCGCCACCATCCCGCCCGCGACGCACTTGATGCCGTCGGCCTTCTTGTATTCCTCCTTGCCGGTCTTGGTGAACTCGTCCTTGCCGGCGTCGAGGCCTTTCTTGGCACTGCCGAGCAAGCCGGTGCCCTTCGACGCTTCCTCGCTCGCCCGCTTGAGCGCTCGCTCCGCGGCCGCCTCCATCGCGCGGCCGACCATGCACTGCGCCGCCGAGATGATCGACTGCACCAGCACCACGATGGCGTACTCGACCATCGCCTGACCCCAGCCGTTCGGCCCGACGCCGAGCG
>CAZYWA010000235.1:0-11051 GCA_964650975.1 uncultured bacterium | reverse complement strand
CACCAGTCGAGATAGAGCTCGAGAATGCGGTCCTTGGTGAGCAACCATTCGAGGAGCGGCGTGATCGCGATCTCCGCGGCCTTGCGCGGCGGGCGCAGGCGGGGACCCGTCCACAGGAACAGGTTGCGCGCCAGCTGCATGGTGATCGTCGAGGCGCCGCGGTCGATCTCGTCCGACTCGGCGACCTTGCGCATCTCCTCCCAGTCGAAACCGTGGTGCTGGTAGAAGCGTGCATCCTCGGCCACCAGCAATGCGCGCAGCAGGTGCCGCGGCACCTGCTGCAACGTGACGTGAGGCGCGGCGGGCGGTACGGGCTTCCTGGCGAGCGTGGCGCTCAATCGGCGGAACACCGAGCGCGGCGTGAACGGCGGATCGGCGAAGCGCGCCGCCAAGGTCGCGAGCGCCACCGCGGCGTAGAGCGACACGATCGCGGCGACGACGCGGGCCGCGAGCCTTCGCCCGCGCGGCCCGTGCCGGCCTTCGCTACCCACGTCGACGCAAGGACACGGGCTCAATCCCGCGCGGGTGCCAGGTCCTTCAGGAATTGCTCCGTGTACTCGGGCGGCGCCTGCGTGGGGAGGCCGAGGATCGCCGTGCCGAGCCCGTACGTCCGCCACTCCGCGAGCTTCTCGCGGCAGTGCTGCGCCGGACCGCAGATCGCGATCGCGTCGATCAGCTCGTCGCTCACCGCGTCGGACGCCTGGCCGCGGTCGGGGCCGTTGTAGACCTCGAGGACGTGGTCCGCGTTCTCCCGGAAGCCGAAGCGCGAGAACATCTGGTGGTAATAGTCGCCCATGCCGCCGATGTAGAAGCTCACCAGCGGCTTCACCATCGAGCGCGCGAAGTCGACGTCGTCGAACGGCACCACCGACACGAACGGCGACACCTCGATCTCGGTCACCGCGCGCCCGGCCTTGGTGGCGCCGTCCTGGAGCAGCGCGATGCCGTCGGCGAAGCGCTTGTAAGGCCAGAACGTGGGCATCCAGCCGTCGGCGATCTCGCCGGTCTGGACGATCGCCTTCTCGTTGAGCGACGCGATGTGGATGGGCACGTGCGCGCGCGTGGGCGTCATCTCGAGCTTGAAGGCGCGCGCGTCGAACGTGGTGCTCATCTCGGGGCTCAGTCGCTTGCCCGCGAGCAGCGCGTTCACGATGCCCACGGTCTCGCGCATGCGCGTGAGCGGCTTCTCGAATTTCTGGCCGTGCAGGTTCTCGATCACCTTCTTGCCGCTGGTGCCGAGCCCCAGGATGGCGCGCCCACCCGAGATCTCGTCGAGCGTGGCCGCCGACATCGCGAGCAGCGCCGCCGAGCGGCTGAAGATGTTGGTGATGCCGGTGGCGAGCTTGATGGTCTTGGTGTGAACGGCGATCTCGGCCAAGAGCTGGAACTGCTCGTATGACCACGCTTCGGGAATCCAGATCGAGTGATAGCCCAGATCCTCCGCCATCTGCGCGAAGCGGATCACGGTCTTCCGGTCGTAGTTCTTCCAGAAAGGGACGATGCCGGTCTGATGGGACATTCGGGAGCTCCGATCGAGGGAGGACGCCGCTCAGCGGCGCCGTTTACTGCCTTTACCGCCCTTGCCGCCTTTACCGTTCTTGCCGTTCCTGGTCGTGCGACCGCCCTTCGCGACCTTCGGGGTGGGCTCCGGCGGATCCTTGTAAACCGGCGCCGTGCCGTACTTGTACGCGGCCCACAGCGTGAGCAGCGTGGTGATGCCCGCGATCGCGCGCCGCTCGTGCTCCTCGTGGATCACCATGCCGAGCGTGTCGGCCGCGAAGTGCATGTGCGCGAGCACCCGACGCGCCGCGCGCCGGTCGACGCGCCCGTGCCAGTAGTCCACCTGGCCGACGATCAGCTCCTCGTGGCGGCGCAGGAACTCGCCCATGGAGATCACGCGCGTGGTGCGCGAGGTCCGCAACCGGCAGAGCTGGAGCAGATCGGTCACGTACTCGTCCCAGCGCCAGGCCAGCACCCGGTTCTCCGGGCGCCGCAGGTAGCGCACCCGCGCGATCGAGAAGTGCGCGGGCGACTGGACCTTGAAGCGCGGGACGACCGGGTAGAGGTCGTAGATTGTGTGGACCGTGTGCTCGTCGAGCTCGTCGGGCTGCTTGTAGACCCATGAGGCGCGCAGCTGGCTCCAGGTCCGCACCGAGACGACGTTGTCGTCCTCGCTGTTGACCACCACGTACTGCCCGGCCTCGATCGCCACCACTGCCACCCAGTGGGACCACTCGTCGATGCACAAGAGGGCCGGGCAACCCTGACTCAGGTGCTCGTTCAGCTCCCGCCTGGCCTTCGAAGGATTGTAGCGACGGACTAGGGGAAAATCACAATCGAACTTGCGGGCGGCGCGGCGCAGCTGAGCGTCGTCGGTGCCGGTCGCCGGGTGGGTCCCGGCGACCCGGGAGATGTACTTCTCGTGGGCGAACACTCCCAGGGTCAGGAGGGCGTGTTTGAGCGCAAATGGCCCGCACTGCCACTGGTTGGGTTGGGGAGAGAAGCCCATGGTGCCCTGCCGGTGCCGCGTGCCTTACTCGGTCTCGGTGCGAGGGGCAAGGCGGGTTTTCCGGGCGAGCCCGCCGGCGGGTGCCCCATTCGGGACCAGTACGCCGGCCCTCACCCTGGGGTTAGTATCGATGGTACCCAGGCACCCCGGAGGACTGGTCGGCCCCGGATCGGCCATCTTGGCGGGTCGAGCCATGACCGACCGAGCCGCCTCCGCCCCGCCGAAGCCTGCGCGCGCCCCCAAGGCGCGGGTCGTGGTGCTCTACAACCAGGTGGGCGAGGACGAGTTCGAGAAGCTGCGCGAAGTCGATCCGGCGAGCCTCGAGTTCAAGCCCGAGTACCCGATCCACGTCGCGACCGACGAAGAGGAGTACGGAGCGCTCGCATCGGGACTCAAGCGCGCCGGCTACCGGGTGAAGCTGGTGAACCTGGCCGGCGATCTCGACGCGCTCACCGCACTGGTGCACCGGCGCCGCGCCGACGTGGTCTTCAACCTGGTCGAGTTCTTCGGCGACGATCCGGAGGGCGAATCGGCCGTGGCAGGCTTCCTCGACCTCGCCGGAATGCCCTACACCGGCGCGCCACCGCTGGCGCTCACGCTCTGCCGCCGCAAGGGACTGGCGAAGCGGCTGTTGCTCGCGAACCAGGTGCCGACGCCGCGCTATCGCTCGCTCTTCCGCCCGCGCGTGCCGCGCCGCCACTCGCTTCGCTACCCGGTGATCGTGAAGCCGGGACGCGAGGACGCGAGCGCCGGAGTCGATCCCGAGGCGGTGGTCCACGACTTCGATCACTTCATCGCGCGCGTGAAGCAGTCGTTCGACGAGTTCGGCCCGCCGGTGCTCGCCGAGGAGTTCATCGAAGGCCGCGAGCTCCACGTCGCGATGCTCGGCAACGATCCTCCCGAGGTGCTGCCGATCCTGGAGTACGACTTCCGCAAGCTGCCGGCCGATCATCCCGACATGATCAGCTACGCGGTGAAGTGGAAGCCGCTCGAGGAGAGCTACCACCAGGTCGACACGATCTGCCCCGCGAAGCTCACCAAGCGCGTCGAGCAGCGGGTCCGCGAGGTGGCGCTCATGACCTGGCGCGTGACCGGCTGCCGCGATTACGCGCGACTCGACCTGCGCCTCTCGAACGACGGCCACCCGTACGTGCTCGAGGTGAACCCCAACCCCGACCTCACCGCCGGCGTCTCGTTCATGCAGTGTGCCGAGGCCGCGGGCCTCTCGTTCTCGAAGACCCTCGACGCCATCGTGCAGATGGCGCTGGCGCGGCGTCGCGCCGGCTAACCCATGACGGAAAGTCCGTACCGGAGGGCTGCGGTCCCTCGCAGCCGGAACGTCACCTCGCGATCGTTCCCCGCGGACACGAGGGACCGTGTCCCTCCAGCCGGTCGCGAGCTGCTCCGAAGCGCTGGTTGAATCCCAATGCGCGTCGGAATCCAGACCTGGGGATCGGATGGCGACGTCCGGCCGATGATCGCGCTCGCGGCGGGCGTGCGTCGCGCCGGCCACGACGTGCGCCTGATCGCGAGCAGCGTCGACGACACCGACTACGCGCCGCTCGCCGAGCGGCTCGGCGTTCCGCTCGACATGGTCCCGCCCCGCATGAACGCATCGATCGGCGACATGGCGAAGCGCGCCGGCGGCGGCGCCAATCCGATCAAGCTCATGCGCGTGATCCTGGGCGACACGTTCTTCCCGCACCTCGATGCGATGCACGCGGCCGCGCTCGAGCTGTGCGCCACCTCGGACGTCGTGGTCGGCCACTTCGCCGCCTGGCACGTGAAGGCCGCGGCGCTCGAGACCGGTGCGCCGTTCGCGGCGGCGGTGCTGTGGCCGGGCCTGGTTCCCACGCGCGACGAGCCGCCGCTCTGGATGCCGAGGCTGGCGGCGCTCAACCGCTTCGAGTGGTGGCTCGCGATCACCCTGGCCGACGTGATCTGGAAGAAGCCCGCGGCGGAGCTCTACGCGCGCCGCGGGCTGCCCGCGATCCGGCATTCGATCCCCGACGTGCTCATCTCGCATCAGCTCAACCTGCTCGGCGCGAGCCCCGCGCTCTGGCCCCAGGCGTCGGATTGGGGCGACACCCATCCGGTGTGTGGCGCTTTCACGATTCCCGACGAGGCGGAGCCGACGGCGCTTCCCGGAGATTTCGACGAGTTCATGAGCGAGCGCGAGCCCCCCGTGTTCCTCTCGCTCGGATCGCCCGAGCAAGCAGACCCGGTGCGCTCCCGCGCATTGCTGGTCGAGGCCGCGCGCCTGTCGCGGGTGCGTGCCGTGATCCAGCTCAAGAGCGATCGGCTCGAAACGGGGAGGCGCGAAGGAGATCTCTATTTCCTCCCGCGCACCTCGCATGCAGCACTTTTCCAACGTTGCTCGTTCGTCGTGCACCACGGCGGCGCCGGCACCGCGCACACCGTGGCGCGCGCCGGCGTGCCCTCGATCGCGGTCCATTTCTCCGACGAGCAGTGGTCCTGGGGCGACCGCTTGTATCGCGCCGGGGTGGCGATGCCGCCGCTCAACTTCTTCCGCGCCACGCCGGCCAAGCTCGCGGCGCGAATTCGCGATGCCCTCGCGACGCCGTCGCTCGCCACCTCCGCCACGAGTCTCGCGGAGCGAATGCGAAGCGAGGACGGCTGCGCCGAAGCCGTCCGGCATCTGGAAGCGCTCGTCGGGCGCCGCTGAACCGACGCGCTCCTCGGCGGGGGGCTGCGGTCCTCGCAGCCGCGGTTACATCGCCCTCGATCGCTGCGGACGCGAGGGACCGCGTCCCTCCGGCCGCTCGATCGCTAGTTCCGCTCGAACCTGAGCTTCGGCCCGGTGGGCGAGGCCGGCTGGTCGAAGCGGATGAGCAGCTCGTAAACGCCGCTGTCGACGTGCGCGACGATCGGGTGAGGTGCCTTCTCGAGCACCCGCAAGATGCGCTTGTTGTTGGCGAGCACGTGGGCGCTGAAGCCTTTGAGGCCGCGCTCCTTGGCGATCTGCATGAGGTGCAGGAAGAGGAAGCTCGCGACGCCCTTGCCCTGGCAGGCTTCGTCGACGACCAGTGCGATGTCGGCGTACTCGCTGGCGGGCAGTCGCACGTAGCGCGCCTCGCCGATCAGGTGGTCGGCGCCCGGCTCACCCACCACGGCGACGATCGACATGGTGTTCCGGTAGTCGACGTTCACGTATTCCTGGGTCTTCTTGTGCGGCATGGTCTTCACGCGGCTGAAGTAGCGGTAGTACACGTCCTGGTCGGAGAACCGGTAGAAGAGCCGGCGCATCTCCTCCTCGTCGGAGGGCTTGATCGCGCGGAAGCGCACGGCCAGGTCTTTGAATGTGCGCTTGGTGGCCACGTCGTCGGGATAGAGGCTGCCCGCTTCGGGAAGGAAGATCTGGTCCTTGTAGAGGATGCCCGCGCCCTTCGCGGTCTCGACCAGCGCCGCGCGGTCGTCGGGATGGGCGATGTCGATCAGCGCCTGGGCGCGCTCCCGGATCGTGCGTCCGGCGAGGTACGCGACACCGAAATCGGTCACCACCAGGTCGAACGACTCGCGGTTGGGGATCACGTTCGGCAGTCCCTCGACCGAGAGCAGCAGGTTCGACTTCCCCTCGCGGTTGCGGCTCGGCAGCGCGGCGATCGTCTTGCCGCCGTGCGAGAGCCGCGCTCCCGTGAGCTGCTCGAGCACCTCGCTGGGGCCTGCGGCCACGTTTCCCTTGCCGGTGTGGAGCGCGATGCGGCCGGTCACATCGACCTTGCGCGCCTGCACCACCGCCACGAAGCGCTCGAGCTGGCCGATGATCTCGGGCGAAGCGGTGACGTCGATGCCCTGCATCTCGACCATCGGGTTGCCGTCGAGCCAGGCGTGGAGAGGCGCCTCGCCCAGCACCCAGGAAGCCACGGTTTTACCCCGGAAAAGCCGCTTGCGACGGTTGGTCACGGCGCCCGCCTTCATGAGATCCATGACGGCGTCGGTGAGCATCAGCGAATGGATGCCGAGGTCGCGCTTTCGTGCCAGGTGGCGCCCGAGCGCGTCGAACACCGGGCCGATCGACCAGCCCAGGCAGCTACCGTCCTCGATCAGCATCGCGACGTTTTGCGCGACGCGGTCGAAGGTGTCGTCCGACTTCCAGCGAAAGAAATAGAACGGACGGATCTCCGCTTCGACGAAGAAGTCGATCTCGTCGACGTGGATGAAGCTGTCGCCGAGCGTGCGCGGCGTCTGCGGGTTCACTTCCGCGACCACCAGCGACGCGCGCTCGATGGCGGCGCGCGCGGCGTCGACCACCACGCCGAAGCTCGCGTAGCCGCTCTCGTCGGGCGGCGAGACCTGGATGAACGCGACGTCGACGCGCACCGCGCCGCTCTCGATGAGCGCCGGGATGGTCGAGAACGCGGCCGGAATGAAATCGATGCGGCCCTGGGTGAGCGCTTCGCTGGCGAGCGACGCGGCGAAGAAGGTCTTGAGGCGGAAGCGCGTCTCCTCGAGATTCTGCAAGGTCAACACGTCGCCCAGGCTCACGATGTGGATGAGCTCGAGATCGCGCAGGTTTCCCGACTCCGCCTTCATCAGATGGCGCACCAGCGTGCGCGGCTCGCCGGGATCGGTGCTCAAAAAAATGCTCATTCCTGGCTGGAGGTGCTCGAGCGCCTCCTCGGCGGTGGAGAGCTTCTTGCCGAGCGCCGTGAGCTGCACCGCGATGGCGGTCATGGGCCCTCCGTGACGACCGGGAGTGGCAGGTCCGGTGCCAGGACGCGCAGCCGCTCGCGCATCAACCGGCCGGTTCGCTCGGGACCGTGGAGCTGGCGGAGGTCGAGCGCGGCGCGCGCGCCGCGCGCTCTCGCCAGGTCGGGATAGCGGAACACCATGCGCATCGACTCGGCCGCGTGGGCGAGGTCCGGCTCGGCCCAGCGGCCGCCCACCGCGTACGGTCCGTGGTCGCGGGTCAGCTCGACCAGCTCGTATCCCACTCCGAAGGAATTGGTCGAGGTCATGAAGTCGAGGTTTCCGGAATAGGCGGTGGCGATCACAGGCTTACCCAACGCCATCGCTTCGGCCATTCCGAGCCCCAGTCCTTCGGCGCGGTGGAGCGAGACGTAGGCGTCGCAGGCCGCGATCAGGCCGAGGAGCGCCCCGCGGTCCCAGTGCTCGTCGATGAGCCGGATACGCGCGTCGCCCGCGGACCCGGCGCGGAGCGCCGCGAGTCCCTCCGGCGACACCCGCGAGTCGATCGACTTGATCACCAGCGCCACGCGCTCTTGGCCGGGGAACGCGCGCCGAAACGCGGCGATCGCGCCGAGCGGGTTCTTGCGCTCGAAGCCGCTCTCGAAATCGAAGTGGAACAGGAACACGAACGTGCCGGGCTCGATCCCCAGCTCGCTTCGCCGCGCGGGAGCTGGCGCGATCGCGGACGGCAAGGTCAGCGGCAGCGGCACGTGGACCACCGGGATCGGCGAGACGCGCGACAGCAGCGACTGCACGTGGCGGCTCGCCACCCACAGCTCGTCGAACGGCTTGAAGGAGTCGAGCCAGCGATCGGGAAACGGGTCGATCTCCCAGAACCAGACGCCCACGTTGCGGCGCCCTTCGAAGAAACCGGCGCCACGTTCGGTACGGAAGCGCTCGACCTGGTCGGCGTTCACGTGGATCAGGTTGACGGCATAGCGCGGGTGCGGGGCGAGCTCGGTCACGGTGGGGTCGGCGTGCCGTCCCACGCCGGTGTGCGCCTCGATCACCCGGTGCGGAATGCGCGCCGCCTCGAGCGCCCTCGCCGAGGCGCGCGCCATCTCCGCGACGCCGAACTCGCCGTGGACGTAGCCGCACACGTTGACGCCGTACGGGAAACGCGGCGCCGAGACCGTGGAAACGGTGGAGCCGGCGGGTGGAGGCGGCGAGGCGAGGGCGCTCGGGATCGCGGTCTCGCTGCCGAGCCGGCGTTTCATCGATCGCGCCCAGCTCGCCGTCGCCGAGTGCTTGCCGAGCGTTCGCAAGAGCCGCGGCTCGAGCGGTGCGCCCCAGCGCAAGAGCGCCCGCGCCAGGCTGCGCCGCGCTCGCCTCGCGCGCACCGCGCGCGCTCGCGCCGCGACGTTCGCGGTGCGCGGCAGGAACGACGGATCGAGCCCGCATTCGCCGGCACCGTGCGCGGCCAGCCACGCGGTGAAGGCATCGTGGTCGTCGAGCCAGGGACGCGGAAACTCGCGCACCAGATCGGGCCGCGCTCTCCACACCGCGAGATGAAGCCGCGTGAGCGCGATCTCGTCGACGGTCCGGTCGTCGGCCACCGGCTCGGTGAGCCAGGCGAGGAAGCCGTTCGGCGCGGACGCCCGGAACGGATCGCCGAAGCGTCGCGCCGCGTCGCCGAGCTCGCGGTATGCGCGGCGCGCCGCCGGCGGGATGCGGACGCCGCCGCCTTCGAAGCGGCCGTAGGCGTATTCCCACGAGCGGATGTCCTCCCAGCCGTTCCGGCGCAGCTCGCTCACGTAGCCGTCGAAGAGCGGACGCAGCTCGGGAAAGCCGTCGAGGCGGAAGCGATCCTGGTGACGCGAGATCGGCTCCGGATCGCCGGGATCGAGGCCGCTGAAGTGGAAGAACGCGAGACGCTCGTCGCCGAGCCACCATTCACGGTCGCGCGCGCGTAGCCGCGCGCCGCGCTCCTGCAGGTTCCAGTAGCCGACGTTGAAGCGCGGTCCGAGCGCGACGGTGGCGTCCGGAAAGAACGCCGGAGCCAGGTCCATCCAGCGCTGGTCGACGTGCACGCCGCGGTCGGGATCCATCTCGCCGTGTTCGAGCAGCCGCGTCTTCCACCACGCGAGCAGCTCGCGCACCGGCTCGCTCGCGCGCAGACCGAGAAAGCCGAGGTTGAAGACGCCGGCGCGCAGGATGTCGAGCTCGGACGGTCGCGCACGATCGGCGATGGGTCGCGTGATGTGCGGCGTGAGCGCGATCGGTGTCCGGTCGAGGAGCGCGAACGCGTCGTCGAGCGGGCTCGTGACCCACGCGTCGGGATCGAGGAACAGGAGCCGCTCGATGCCCCGCGAGCGCATCGCGTGCTCGAAGAAGAACGGCTTGAGCGCGGTGTTGGCTTCGAGGACGTCGTAACGGAAGAAGAACTGCGCCGGAGCGGGAAGGTTGGGAAGCTCCTCGCCGAGCAGCACCTCGAACGACTCCGCGACGGGATCGAAGCGGCCGTCGATTCGATCGCAGAGCAGCAGCAGAAACGGCACGTCGGGGTGATGCGCGCGCACCGACGCCGCAAGCGTCCGTACGTGCGCGAGGTAGTTCTTCGATGCGACCGTGCAGATCGCACGCGGGATCGAGGCGGCGTCTGCCACGGGCGCGGACCCGAGAAGCGGCTCAGTCGGAAGCGGCCAGAAGCCCGTGAAAACGACCCATCCAGTAGGCCTGGAGGTAGTCCTCGCCGGCGTACTCGAACGCGGGGTCGCTGGGATCGCAGTGGAGCGTCCACGGGCTCGCTTGCCAGTAGTCGCCCGAAACGCACCGCTCGCTCATCGGATACGGATCCTTGGAGCGCGGCTCGATGTCGGCGAGGTCTTCGAGGCCCAGCGCTTTCAGCAGCGGATTCGCGATCACCGACAAGAGATCGGGCGTCATCGGCGGGTGGTCGGGCTGGATGCGGCGCTTGGGAGCGTCCGGGAACTCGCGCAGCGACTCGCGGTCGTCGTCGAGCAAGGCCGCGGGCCGCTCGCCGGTCTCGATCATCCACACGTAGTCGAAGAACACCTGGTGGGTGTTCGCGACCGGCGGGTACTGTTCACTCGAGAGCGTCTTCACGTGCGAGGCGCGCCGGTCCTGATCGTCCTCGAGGCGCACCAGATCGTACGACGCCAGGTAGCCAAGGCTGATCCCGAAGTACTCGAAATACGTGTTGGGCCAGGTGATGGTGGTGAGCGGCTCGAGCGAGGTGAGGAGCGGCGCGTTCTTGGTGTAGAGGTCGGCGATCGAGGTATCGCCGGTGGCGTCGCGCGCTGCGATCGTGAACATCAGCTCCATGAGCGGCAGCACTCCCGGCGCAGCGGTGGTGGCGGCGCCGTCGACGTCGATGATCTTCCAGTGGTCGGCCTCGAGCCGCGCGATCACCTCGCGCATGTCCTGCTCGATCGTCGCGTTGGTGGCGGGATCGCGTACCAGGTCGTGCACCAGGCTCGAGCCGTAGAACCAGCCGGTGTACTGGTCGCGACTGGTGTTGCCGATCCAGAAGTGGCCCGCGAAGGGGCCGTCGGTCACCACGTGGCAGTCGCCGCCGTCGCATGGCTGCGCGTAGGCCCAGAGCGCCGGCTCGTCGACCGAGCCGACGAAGCGGCCGATGAAGCCGGTCTTGCCGGTGGCGGCGTAGTGCGCGTGCAGCGCGCCCGCGGCGCGGATCGCGTTGGCGCGCGCCTCGTCCTCGCCGGTCACCGCGAACCGGAACGCCTGGCTCGCGGCGTACTGGCCGGTCCAGAAGGTCGAGTCGCCGAGGTCGTCGTTGAGCACCACCTGCTCGGACTCAGCCGATGCGAAACGGGTCTCCACGCGGCTGCCGAACTCCGCCGTCTGGTGC
>CAZYWA010000234.1:0-11083 GCA_964650975.1 uncultured bacterium | reverse complement strand
TGCTCTACCTCGTGACACCCTGGCTCCACGAGGGCGCGCTCCGCGCGCGGCTCGAGCGCGAAGGACGACTTGCCGTGGACGATTCGGTCCGCATCCTGGGCGACCTGGCCGAGGCCCTCGGGTTCCTGCACGACCGAGGCTTCCTGCATCGGCGCGTCACGCCCGAGAACATCCTCTTCGACCAGGGACGCGCCGTGCTGGCCGATGCCGTTGGACGCTTTGCCGAGGAAGATGCGTTCGCGCCGCGAGGGATCCGAGTCGACTACGGGTCACCGGACTCTGAGTACGTCCGCGGAGACAGCCTCAACAACCGATCCGACCTCTATGCCCTCGCGATCGTGGGCTTCGAGATGCTCGCCGGCCGTCGGCCGTTCATCGGGAGACGACCGATGGACGTGCTCGCGAACCTTGTGTACGGCACGCCGCCACCTCTCACGAACTTGCGTCCTGACGTCCCCCGCGGGCTGGCCGAGGTGCTCGAAAAGGCACTGGCGAAGGCCCCAGAAGATCGGTTCCCCGATGCGGCGCGGTTCCGCGCCGCGATCGAGGCCGCAGCGGCGGGATAGTCGTCGAGGCCTTCGGGCTACCATCCGGCCTGGGGGCGCATCACCCGCGATCCTACTGTCCGACTAGGATCTGCGCGCACTCCTCAGCTCCGCCGGCGGTGCCATCGGCTCGACGATCGCGAGCCGAATCGACCAACCACTCGACACGGTCGCATCACAGGTCGAACCGCTCATCGCTCTCCTGGCTGGTGCGGCGACGACCAAGCGCGGTCCCGCTCGGCCACGGAAGGGCGAGGATGTGGCACCGGTACCGAAGCACCGTCGGCGTCGTGGTGGTCGCGGACGGAGGGCCAAACTGAGCACCAAGGCGATCGTGGCGGCGCTCAACGCGAGCGGCGGAAGCAAGTCCGCGGCAGTCAAGCCCTCGGGATGAGTCAGCCAACGTTCTACAAGTTCCATCGGGCCAGCAGTGCGGCGGCATCGACGAGGAAGCCGACCGGGGGAACGACCGACGACAGTGGCGAGGTCGAAGGAGTGCCCCAGCTCCCGGTAGATCCGCTGCGCGGGAGCCGCAGGGCGTGCCGCGGATCCCGTAACCCCGCAGACTCGCGCGAAAGTGGTTGCCGTCGCGGCACACCCTGCGGCACACTCAGCCCTTTCGCCGGTTTGGCCGGCTGACACGCCGTCCGAAAGTCGTGTAAGCTCAGCAAGTTAGCAGCCTGCGCCCATAGCTCAGCTGGATAGAGCGTCGGACTACGAAGGCTCCCGACCTTCGGGTATTTGCCCATCCGTAAGACGTTGAACACAAAGCGAAGATCGAGGGCTGCGGCGTCACAGCCCCGGCGCTGGCGCGATATCTGGTCTCCCAAGATTTCTCGCGTTTTCCCGTGCTGCCCCGCCGCGTCTATCACAATTTCAGCACAGCGCAGAACCCAGTAGGCAAGCTCCAACCAGCGACTGTCGCTCATCGGGGACGGCTCGACGGAACTTCCGCTCGTTGCGCGCCAAGCTCCCCTCTCATACCTCGCTGAACCGGGATGCCCCGTTGCCTCGGCCGTCGAGGCAACGCGTGCTGGCGACCCTGTGGCCTCGATGAAATCGAATTCCTCCTCGGGGTTTACGCGTTCCAGACTTCATCGTGCGCCCCGGACGGGAGGATTGGGCAGGCCGTGGGCCATGATCCGACTCCTACGCCGTCTCCGTCATGCGGTATCAGAAGCAGGTCGCGATTCTGGGCCCTCCTCCGGCCCATCTCGGCGATCACGAAGCGCCCGGCAGTCAACCTCGTGGTCGACCTGATCCGGTTGCGGCGAGTGCTCGCCGCCGAGAACTGTCCTAGCTATTTTTTTCTCTATCCGGGCTCAAGCAGCCATCTGGTAGTCGTGATGGAGGCCGCCGAGGACGGGACGGAGCACATGCGCTGGGCCCGCCCACGACGAGCCGCCCGCGCGTCGGTGGCCGTCGCTGGGCTGGAATCGGGATCCGCTGGCCGATCCCCTGATGCGGCCGCGCCGGGTTGAAGTAAGTGGGTCGCGTACTCCTGCACGAGACGGTGGAGATGGTCTTCGCCGAGGATGAGTACGTAACGAGGCACTCGCGCCGTAGGGAGATCAAGGGGCCCTCACAGATCGCATTCCCACGGGGAGCCCGGTAGGGTGTGCGGAGGACGCGGGTACCGGCGCCGTCGGCGACGCGGTCGAATTCGGCATCAAACCTGTCGTCGTTGTCTCGGATGAGGAAGCGCGGCCCCTTGGACCAAGCCGTCGCCTCGCGAAGTTGCTAGGCAGCCCAAGCGGTCGTGGGCGAACGCGTGACCGCCGACTGGACGATGCGACGCGAGCCGTGCTCGATGATCACGAAGACGAAGATCGCTCGAAAGAGCGCGTCATAGGTCTGGAGAAAATCGCAGGCCCAGATGTCGTCGGCGTGGTTCCGAAGGAAGGTCGCCCAGGTTTGCCCGGACCGCCGCGGTGGGCGGGCGCAGCGCATGTGCTTCTGGATGGTTCGCTTGCTGACGCGGATGGCGAGCTTGAGGAGTTCGCTGCGGATGCGTTCGGCGCCCCAGAGCCGGTTCTCGCGCGCCATCCGCTGGATCAGGTCGACGGTCGCGGCCGAGACCCTCGAGGCGGGTGCTTCGTTGCTTTCATCCAGCGCCAGAGCCGTCGAAACCCGGCGCGGTGCCACCGGACCAGCGTATCCGGTTGCACCAGAGCAGGGCGTCCCGCCAGGTGTCGGTGAGCGAGGCGAAGAATACGAGCGCGAGGCGGTCGCGTGGTTTCAGAACGGGCCGCCTGACGTGCGGACGAACGACGATGAGCTGCTGGCGTAGTAGGGCGTTTTCGGCGGCGAGCACTTGCCGCGGCCGCGTCAGGTCGACCGCGAGACCGACTGCCGGACGGTTGGTGATCGCCGTGACGGGCCGGAGGAGGGCCCAAAGTGGTGCGCCTGCGCGGGATAGCACGTGACGGAGGCGGTGCACGAGTCGGATCATGGCCGACGGGGTGCCCGATCTGCTCATCGATGGCAACGGACCCGAGGCAGCCCTCACCGCAGGCGCCGGGTCGACCGGCGCGGATGGATGGGGAAAGTAGCCAGCACAGTCCCACCGGCAGAGCCGTTGTACCTACGACTGCCCACGAGCCCATCGAGATCTGCGCGCTCGCGGTTGGCGCCCGGGCGAGAAGCGAGTCGCTCGACTCATGCGTTAGTTAGCACGGGATCGTGCCCCGGCCGAAGCGGCGCTTTCGTCGCACGACCCACTCGAACCACGGTCACACGGTTGAAGCGAACGTTCTCGATCGGCGATTCGTGGCGAAGAAACGGGATTGGACATAGGTCACGGGACGTGACCTACCTGGAGCCGTTGGAGGGGGGGCCCACCTGGCGGTGATCCTCGATTCGCGCCGCGTAGTGGGCTAGGCGATCAGCGCCACGAACGAGACGGCGCTGGCGCTCGAAGCGCTCGGTGAGGCGTTGCGTGGGCGTCGGCCGCCTCGCGGGTCCATCACTCGGACCGCGGCAGCCCCCTGGGTTCGAGGGGTCGTCGCAACACCGTGTCGGTTCATCAAGCATAGGTGAGCTTGGGGCGCCTTCCGCAGGTGTCTTCGAACGCGAGCACTGCGGTCGTGAGCTGGGGAAGACGATTCCGAGGGCGAGTACCGGCCATGCTGCCGCGAGTGCCACTAGGCCGGACAGGATGGTCTTCTCTCGCGGCGAGGTCGCGCCGAAGAGCGCGATGACCGCCCAGCCGAAGACGGCATTCAGTACCTTGCCGAGCGACCGACTCAAAATCGCGAATGGAGCTTGAAGCAGCGCCATGGGTCCTTCCTGGTTGTAGCGCCAGCCACACGGGAATCGGAGACGGGTCGGCCAGGTCGACCACACGATTCAACTTCCGAGTCACCGCCTGGTGGATGAAGGACTGACCGGTACCGGAAGGTTCTCGACTCGGTGGCGTCGCTACGCGCGGACAGACCGAAGCTGATCGCTCCTCGTCCTGGATGAACACCGCGCGATTTTCGGCTCAGGACTTCGACCCTCGGTCTGTCGTCCGATAGCCCCTTTCGATGGCGTCGACCCTCTCGGGAGCGCCCTTCCGAAGGACACTTTGCAGAATCGGGTTGCGAGTAGCGGTCCGATTCTGCACGCGGGCGAACCAGAGACCATGTGGCGCAGACCCGCCGGGGCTCGCGTCCTGGCATGCGGCGTGCTCATGGTCGGTACAATTCCGCTTCCTGTCGCCTTCCGGCGATCAAGGAGAACGACCATGGGCACGAACAAGGACAACGATCGCGAGCAAGATCTGGACACGAACAAGGGCTCGCAACAGCAGCAGCCACGACAGCAGCCGCAGGAGCAGGAGCGCAATCAGAAGGGGCCGAGTGGCGGCGAGAGCGAGTCCGGGGATCGTAACCGCGACCGATCCGGGAACGCGGATCGGGACATGGACACGGAGATCGACGCCGGCCGCGACCGCGAAGATCGCACCTCCAGCACCTGATCGATCGCGATCTTTCGTCGTCGCGGTACAGCGGACCGCGTGCATCGGGCGCGCGGTCCGCTTTCGCTCCGCCCCGCGAAGCATTGCGCGGTGAGCGGGTGAGCAGCCGATCCGTGCGGTGACGCCTCACGGTCAGCAACGAGACTGCGGCGTGTCCCCGAGCAGAATCTCCGCAGCATGTATCCCACAACGCAGTCGCATTCCATGAGGGTTGCCATGAACGATGAACAACTGACCGAGTTGGTATTGCAGGCCCTGGAAACGGAGATGGGCGGTATCCAGATCTATGAGACGGCGTTGCGCTGTGTCGTCAACGATGACCTCAAGAAGGAGTGGACCAAGTACCTCGAACAAACTCAGCAGCACCGCCAGATCGTCGAGGAGTTGGGCGGGCAGCTGGGCATCGATGTCGCGGCACAGTCGCCCGGGCGGCAGGTTGTGAAGCACATCGGCGAGTCATTGGTTAAGGCGATGGAGATGGCAATTGAGAGCGGTGATCCCAACGCCGCCCAGATCGTGGCGACAGAGTGCGTCGTTCTCGCTGAGACAAAGGATCATCTGAATTGGGAGCTGCTCGGCGAGGCAGCGAACAAATCGACGGGCGACCGTAAGAAGGCAATCAAGGAAGCCCATGACCAGGTCGAGGATCAGGAGGACGAGCACGTGTACCACTCGACCGGCTGGTGCCGAGAACTCTGGATCGAATCCCTCGGCATGCCTGCAGTGCTGCCACCTCCCGAGGAGGAGAAGGAAGTAAAGACTGCGATCGGCGCGGCGCGCGCGAAGCAGCAGCGCACCGAGATGCTGTGAGACTGGGAGTTCGGCCAGGCGGACGGCGCACCGTGGGCCACGCACGAGCTGAAGGCGATCCTCGCCACCCTGGTGCCGACGCTGGTCGGGATCCGCGACCGCGCCAGGTCCTGGTCGGCTTCGTCGGCGCGTTTCCGGCGCAGCCAAAGTGGCCGCGCTCGACGTCGGAGACATCGGCGAGGAGTGCGTCCCGGGGCTGTTGGTCACCGTGCGCCGGTGGAAGGTCGACCAGGAAGGCCTCGAGCTCGTGAAGGCGATCCCGTTTGGCGCGACGCCGAAAACCTACCCGGTGCGGGCGCTCAAGACGTGGATCGGGGCGGCACGGATCTCCAGCGGGCCGCTGTTTCGAAGCGTCGATCGGCACGGTAACTCCTGAACCCGACCGGACGGATGGGCTCACCGTCGCTCGGGTGGTGAAGCGCGCTGCGATGGCAGCCGCGGTCGACGCCGAGCGGCTCTCGGGGCACTCGCTCAGGCTGGGGTTCGTGACCACCGCGGCTCGCCGAGGTTGCTCGGAGTGATCGTTCGCCAACGAAACGGGACACCGGTCGATGGTGGTGATCCTTAGGTACATCAGACGCGCGAACGTCTTCGAGGAGAATGCGGCGGCGGCCATAGTAGGGTCGCGGGGTTGACCCCTGACCTACTGCTGAGACTACGGCCTGGTCGCGGGCCAGGATCCAAGGTTAGGACAGGGTTCCTGGAACGGTGGGTATGGTGCTCGGAGACACACGGCGCTTCCATGGGGCGAGCGGACCGCGTTGATACCGGACGCAACCATCCCAGCAGGCCGCCGCCTGAATCGGCTCCCGGCACCGAAAAGGCGGTCGCCCCCCTCTCCTTGCGCCGTGGCGAATGCACGCTTAGCCTTACGCGACTCATTCGCAGGCGCTTGCCCGTGGGCGAGGCCGCGTCGGACCGGTAGCAGGCGCGGCTCGAGCTCTGAATGTCGCACGTCCCGCCCCGCCGTCCCACTTCGGGCTGAATCGGCCCTCTTCTATGACAGCCGACCGGCCGAAACGCGGGGCGCTGCTCAGCGTGGCGGGTACCGAGCTTCTGGCGGACGATACCCGCGAGCGCTACCGTCAGAAGCTCGCGCGGATCACCCTCGACTCGATGGTGCAGTTCGTGGGTCTCCTCGACGAGGGCGGCACGGTGCTCGAGATCAATCGCGTGGCGCTCGACGCGGTTGGCGTCCAGCTCTCCGACGTCGAAGGAAAACCCTTCTGGACCACTTTCTGGTGGCAGGTCTCGGAGGAGGTCAACGCCACGCTGCGCGACTCGATCCGGCGCGCCGCGCAAGGCGAGTTCGTGCGCTGGGACGCGGAGATCTACGGCCGCGCTGGCGGCAAGGAGACGATCATCATCGACGCCTCGCTCATGCCGGTGAAGGACGAGCGCGGAAACGTGGTGTTCATCACCGCGGAGGGACGCGACATCACCGAGAAGAAGGCGAACGAGCGCGAGATCGCGCGGCAGCGAGAGGAGCTAGCGCAGCTCGACAAGCTCAAGACCCAGTTCTTTGCCAACATCAGCCATGAGTTCCGCACCCCGCTCACGTTGATGATGGGGCCGCTCGAGGACGCGCTGGCCGAGCCGGCCAGCGCCGACGACGCCAACCGCTCCCGTCTGGCTCTGGCGCACCGCAACTCGCTCAGGCTCCTCAAGCTGGTCAACACGCTGCTCGATTTCTCCCGGATCGAGGCGGGGCGAGTAGAAGCGTCTTACGAACCCGTCGACCTCGCGGCGGTGACGGCTGAGCTGGCCAGTGTCTTCCGCTCGGCAGTGGAGCGCGCCGGGCTCGAGCTGGTGGTCGATTGCGCGCCGCTCCCAGAGCCGGTCTACGTGGACCGGGAGATGTGGGAGAAGATAGTCCTAAACCTGATTTCGAACGCCTTCAAGTTCACGTTCGAGGGGCGCATCGAGGTCTCACTGCGGCCTGGCGATCGGGTCGTGCGGCTCACGATTCGCGACACCGGGACGGGCATTCCGGCCGCGGAGCTCCCGCGCCTGTTCGAGCGCTTCCACCGCGTCCGCGGAGCGCGCGGACGGTCGTACGAAGGGAGCGGCATCGGCCTGGCGCTGGTTCAGGAACTGGCCAAGCTGCACGGTGGCACCGTTTCGATCGCAAGCGAGGTCGACCGCGGCAGCTCCTTCACCGTCACGATCCCGCTCGGCAGGGCGCATTTGCCTGCGGATCGGATCGAGGTGGCGCGCACGCTCGCGTCCACCGCCTTACGAGCCGACGCTTTCGTCGAGGAGCTGCTGCGGTGGGCGCCGGCGGCGCGCCACACGGCACAGCGCCTGAAGAGCGGCGAGCGAGCTGCCGCAATGGCCGAGCGATCCGCCTCGACCGCGCCGGACGATCCCGCGACCGCGCGGATCGTGCTCGCCGACGACAACGCGGACATGCGCGACTACGTGCGTCGGCTGCTCGGCGACTACGAGGTGGAAGCCGTCGCGGATGGCGTGTTGGCACTCGATGCGGTGCGCGCGCGCAGGCCGGACCTGGTTCTGAGTGACGTCATGATGCCGCGGATGGATGGATTTGAGTTGCTGCGCGAGCTGCGCGCCGACCCCCTCACCCGCGATGTGCCGGTGATCCTGATCTCCGCGCGCGCCGGCGAGGAATCGCGCATCGAGGGCCTCGCCGCGGGAGCGGACGACTACGTGATCAAGCCGTTCAGCGCCCGGGAACTGCTGGCGCGCGTCTCGTCGCAGATCCAGCTCGCCCGGCTGCGCGGCGAGTACCAGCGGGCGCTCCGCGAGCGCGGCGAGGCGCTCGAGGAGGCCGACCGCCGCAAGGACGAGTTCCTCGCCATCCTGGCCCACGAGCTTCGCAACCCATTGGCCCCGATCCGGCACGCGCTGCAGGTGGTGCGGCGCTCCGCCGACCGCTCGACTCGCGAGCAGGCTCGCAATGTGATCGAGCGGCAGCTCGATCACATGGTCCGGCTGGTCGACGACCTGCTCGACGTGAGCCGCATCACGCAGGGCAAGCTCGAGCTACGGAAGGAGTGTCAACCGCTCGCCCTAGTGATCAACAGCGCGCTGGAAGCGAGCCGCCCACTCATCGAGCGCGCCGGCCACGGCATTACCATCGCGCTGCCCGCGCAACCCATCCTGGTGGACGCCGACCTCGTTCGGCTGGCGCAGGTTTTGTCCAATCTGCTCACCAACAGCGCCAAGTACATGGAGCGCGGCGGGCACATCTGGCTGAGCGCCGAGCAGCGCGCCGGTGAGGTCTTGGTCTCGATTAAGGACCAGGGCATTGGCATCGAGCCGGGCGAGCTGACCCGCGTCTTCGACATGTTCTCGCAGGTCGATGACGCACGCGGCCGGTCGCAGGGCGGTCTTGGCATCGGGCTTACTTTGGTGAAGCAGTTGGTCGAGATGCACGGCGGGAGCGTGGAGGCAAGGAGCGGAGGGCGCGGCCGCGGCTCCGAATTCATCGTCCGCTTGCCGACGGTGCTCGAGCCACCCGAGCCCAGGCCGAAGGATGCCCCTGCCATTCCGGGTATCCCGTTGCGGGTACTAATCGTCGACGACAATGCCGACAGTGCCGACAGTCTGGCGATGCTGCTGCGACTCATGGACCACGACACGCGCACGGCCTACGACGGACGAGAAGGGGCGGAGCTGGCCGAGCGCTTGCGGCCAGACGTCGTGCTTCTCGATATCGGCCTTCCGGTGCTTGACGGCTATGGAGCCTGCCGGCGTATCCGCGAGCAGCCTTGGGGAAAAGATCCCGTGCTCGTGGCGTTGACTGGTTGGGCGCAGGAGGACGACCGCCGTCGCTCCCGAGAGGCGGGCTTCGACCATCATCTAGTGAAACCGGTCGACGTCGACGAGTTGCTGCGTATTCTCGGCGAGCGCAAGCGTTCGCCCGCGGAGCCCGGCAGCTGAGCTCATTGAGTCGCACGCCTATCTTCGACGGATCGCGGCTTTCGCTAGCGCGACGAGCTCCATCGCATCGACGGGCTTTCGAAGCGGCACGGCGCCCAAGCGGGCGGCCTCGTCGAGCTCGTCTCGATGATTGCCCCTATGGCAACCCGAGCAGGCGATCACCGGCACATCTGGGAGCTCCCTTTGTAGCAACCTGATGATCTGGAGGCCATCGCGCCGAGGCATCTGGAGATCTGTGATCACGAGGTCCGGACGCATAATCGTCCAGCGGTCGGCACCCTCGATGCCATCCGCCGCGAGACAGACGTCGAATCCAGCGTGCTCGAGAAGGGCCTCCATCGCTTCTCGAGTTACGCCATCGTCGTCGATAACAAGGATGAGCGGCATCGTCCAAGTCCTTTTAGCAGTCTTACAAAGCTACAAGAGACAAAGTGCAGGAGGAGCACAGCACAAGGCGTGCCGCAGGGAAGGATGGTGCTGATGCCGTCCAGCTCGCCTGCGGCTGAACGCATCGACGAACCTCAGCAGCGGTCCAGATCCATGTCGCCGACGATTGCGGCGGGCTGCCCGGGGGGAAGCCTGATGAGCTTCCTCGTTCTTTCGAGTGGCCCGCCGTCGACGATGCTCGCCGGGGTGCCGCGGCCGAGCGCGGCGAGGCTCCCGGAGGCGCGTTGCCGCAGCTAAGCGGTGGGGTTTCGCGGGGCAGTACGATCCGCACTAATCCAGCGTCGCCCCGTCAATGAGGGTGCGCCCGCCCCGCCGTGACCTGCCCCACCCTCGATGGGCTCTCCGTCGCGCTAGCGGATCTCCCTGGTCAGCATGAACTGCGCCGCCGCGTGGCGGCCGAACATCTCGCCGAGCTCGAGCGCGACAAGCTGCCGACAGCCGTAGGTCCATTGCTCACGCTTTTTGGGAGCGATCCGAACGCCAAGACCCGAGACGTGGCGGCCTGGACACTCTTGAAGGCGAGCCCCTTGTCAGCTGTCTGGTTGCCTCATCTCTTGTTGGCGCTTCAGAGTCGGCTTCCGGATGTGCGCCGCTGGGCGTGCGGATCCGTCGGTGGGCCATGCATCTCGTCGTTCCTTCCGCAGGTCGTGCTGCGCTGATTCGGCGCTGCAAGCGGCGGTCGCTGCGCGACGCCGTCGCGGTCGCATTCTTGATCCGATGAGCGCGCAAACACGTCGGCGCAATCGTCGCTCTCACCACCGCACTCCTGTTGTCGGCCGCTTGTACCTGGATCGCAAGACGCCATCGATCGCGCATCTGGAGACACCTGACGATCCGATCTGGGGCGGACCGTGGGCGCCGGCCGGGTGCTTTTCCGGGTCTCGACAACCGCACCGACGGTCCGGAACCGTCGAGCTGGCAGGTCCACGTCTGTTCGGAAGGAGCATGATTTCCGGCGCAAATTGCGCGAGAGCTCGCAGTATGGACCCAGGCGGGAGCTGACTGGATGGTTGTCTCCGAGCATGGGGAGGGTCGTCCCCGAGCTTCATGCGATGGAGCGACGCCTGCAGCATTCCTCCTCGAGGTCAAGCGGCTGACGCTTGAGCCCGTTCCGCGTCGTGCCGTTATCTCGCGCGAGGCACCCCATCCAAATGCCGGTGTAATCCGCGCCGCCGGCCGTGCTCGCGGCATCGGTGCAGAGCCGCGCCGTGAGGCCCCTTGGTTTCTGACGCGCCGGGGATCCCCCCAGGTCAATACCGGGGTTTGCCCCATTCCCGTAGCGAGGATCGGACCCTACCGTCTACACGACAGGCAGACGCATTGTGGGCGCCACCGTGGATTTAGAAGGCGCAGCGGACCAAGTCGCCAGGCTGCGGGCCGAGGTTGATGAGCTGCGGATCGCGCGGGATACGTT
>CAZYWA010000233.1:0-11283 GCA_964650975.1 uncultured bacterium | reverse complement strand
GAGCCCTGCGCCGTGGCGGTCTCCACGGGCAGTGCACCGCGCAATGCGCTCACGTCGATGGGCAGCGCGGCGCGGCCGGCATCGGGACGCATGAGTGCCAGGCCCGTCGAGGTCATGCCTCCCGCCACCAGCAGCAACAGCGCGGCGGCGGTCGCGAGCGCGCGCGTGCGGCTCGGCGCCGTGGTGTTCCCGGCGGCGAGGTCGCCGGCCGAGGGGAGCCGGTCCAACGCGCGGCCCATCTCCGGCTCGCCATCGCCAGGGCACTCGACGCTCACCAGTAGCCCGTCGAGGAACCGGTCGAGCTTGGCGAGGCCTTCGTCGAGGGCGCTCACCAGCGACCCGCGCGCACGATCGCCGCGCTGGCGAGCGCGGTCGAGCTCCGCGCGCAGCTCGCGTCGCGAGGAGGAGATCCCCTTCCGGAGATCCTCCATCGTTTCCCGATGCGGTACGTCGAGCGCTTCGAGCCGCCAGCCGATTCCGTCGAGAAACGCCACCACCCGCAAGCCGGCGTCGATCACCGACAGCCAGAGATTCGGAGCCGGTGGCTCGGCGCGCAAGGCCGCGTCCAGCTCGTCGCACGGGATTCCCGCGCCGGGAGTGAGCAGCGCACCTCGAAACGCGAGGGCCACGGTGCTCGCGTTCGACGCCCGCAGCACCGCCTGCGAGAGCTTGAGCCACGCGACGCGGCTCGCCGCATCGCCGATGCTCGCCGCGCGGCCAGGCGGCGGGCTGATCCGCGCCCACGACTTGCCGCTCCACACCTGGAGACCGCTCGCCGCGGAGTCCGGTGCGGGACGCGGGCCATCGCTCGGGATGGGCCATCCGATTCGCCCGACGTCGTCGAGGATGACCGGTTGCGGGCAGCGCTCGGCGAGAAGCTCGAGACGCTCGACCAGGTCGAGCTGCGGCTGATCGAAGCGCAGCTCGACGAGACCGGAGGCCGCGCCAGTACGCTGGGCCGCGCCGTCGACGACGCGGGCGTGGCATCGCACGTGCCCGGCGCGGAGGCCGAGGCTCACGTCGAGGCGCACGCGAGCGCCTGCGGCGAGCGGCTGCTCGCTCTGAACGCGGGCACCCGACGCGGAGATCGAGCGCACCACGGCCCGGCCGGAGGCCTGCTGCGCGCTCGCGAGCCGGCAGGCCAGGCTCACGTCGTGCCAGCGGAAACGCGAGCGCTCGCCGGGCCGCGGGCCCCCGGAAGAGCCGTCGCGCGATCCGCCGGAACCGTCGCCGCGCGGTGTGGTGACCGCTCCGCTGGGAGGTGTGCCGCGCATCGAGTTCGCCGGGCTCGCGTCAGCTGAGCGCGATGCGGAACGAGCGCACCACGCCGGAGTACTGGGTGAGCACGATCACCGGACGCAGCGAGGTGTCGTCGTACACGAACACCTGGCAGTTGGTGTTGAGGTTGGGCACCGTGGCGCTCGACACGATGTAACCCGGCTGCAGCAGATTGCGCGGGTTGCGGGCGCCGTTGTCGTTGGCCTGGGGGATGACCTCGTTGATCGTGGTGGTGGCCGCCGCCGGGTCGCCCGTTGCCTCGAGCTCCTCGACGCGGTTGAGCAGCATGCTGTCGATGGCGTGCAGCGCGTCGTCGCAGGCGGCGACGCGCGCCTTCTCGCGGGCACCGAGGACCTGCGGCACCGCGATCGCCGACAAGACCGAGATGATCGCGAGAACGATCAGGATCTCGATCAGCGTGAATCCGGCCGCGCTCCGCGCGGAAGAAGCTCGCATCGTCATGCGACGGGCTCGTGATCGGGCTGCGGCTCGGCCGGGCGGTCGGCGGTGTAGAGCACGTCCTGATTGCGCGCTTGCAGCCAGCTGCCGCCCACCACCCAGCGCGCGACCGTGGGACCGTCGTGCACGCGCACCTGCACCACGCGGCTCTCATTCGCGGCGAGCCGGCCTGGGTTGAGCTCGACGGTGTCGCTCACCACCTCGTGGCCCTCGGCGTCGAGCGCGGTCACGGTGAGACGCACGTCGGTCATCTCGTCGGCGGACGCGTTCCCGAGCCGCCCGGTCCAGGTGAGCGAGCCGTCGTGCCGGTCGCGATCGAAGCGCACCGGAGTCACCCGCAGAGCGGAGTCGGTTCGCGTGGCTGCCGTCGCAGCCGGAGCCGGCCGCTCCGTGCGAGCCGAAGCCACGCGAGAAGCGGTGTGGCTCGCGACCCGGTACGGCCGCGCCACCTCGATCACCGCCACCGGGGCCTCATTCCAGGGCAACCCGATCGCGCGATTGACCGCGACCGAGAAGCTCACCGCACCGGCCAGGAAGGACACCAGGAAATAGATCGCCGTCATCCCGCTCGAGCCAGCGATCACCGAGGAGAGCTCGCGGTGCCTCGACGTCGCCACACCGAATCCCTGCGACGGAGTGATGGTGAGCGTGCCCTCGGCCGAATGGACGACTTCCTCGGCGGGCGGCCCGGCCACCGGCTTCCGCCGCACGTGCTTCGACTTCGACAGCACCTCGAAGCCGGAGCCACGGCGACGATCGGATCGCCGCGGGCATTCGGGAATGCGCGCCGAGTCGTAGACGAGGTTACAAGTCTGACATTCGACGAGGTTCTGGTCCGGCACTGGTTTCCTCCTCGAAAATCCCGCATCCGCCTCAGTGCAGATTTTGCGCCGAGGCGGTGAGGCCCGACGAAGCGCCGCGCCGCGTAGCGGCCAGGTGCCAGGCGCGCTGGAATCGGGCCGGTCACACGGAAATGAGTGCGTTTTCCGCGCTGACGGCCAAGCACCTCGTGGACAGCCAATCGGGACCGAAACAATTTGCGCCGTCCGCTCCGCCATTTCCTTGACTGGGCCCGCGACGAGCTCGCGCGCCGGCGCTCGACCTCGAAGCCGCCCCGGGGCCGCCGGACTGACGAATCGAGACGATCGCGGGAGGCGGCGCGCCGGGGACCGTCGCGCTCCAGATCGCCACGTCCCGCGTTTCAGATTCGATCCGTGGATTGGCGCGACCCAGGTTGGAGCCCGCCGGTCCCCGGCGGGCGGCGCTTCGAGGAACCGAGTCCCTCCGACTTGCTCAGCCAGCGCGGCCGCGGCGCGGGGTCAGCTCGGCTTCGAGCGCCCCACCCTGGACGCCACCGGGGTCTGCTTGGCCCGGGATCGTGCGCCCGGCGCGCGCCTGCGCTCTGGGACCGGCGCTTGGTCCTCACGCGCCAGCGCCCGTCGTCGACGGCGTGCGGACCGGTTGCTCCGCGACCATCCGCTCGCAGGCGGACCCATTCTTCCGACACACTTGAGCGGCAAATTCGCGAAATCCTTCCATCGGCCGCCGGCGCACCGCGATTGAGGTGCGATTCTTGCTCTTTGCGGACGGCTCGGGAGTCGTCATGGCCATACGCGTCGCACTCGAGCACCGCACGACCTACCGCTACGACCGGCGCGTGCTGCTCGGGCCGCAGATCGTGCGGCTCAGGCCCGCGCCCCACAGCCCGGTCGCCGTGCCGAGCTACTCGCTCACGATCCGCCCCGAGCAGCACTTCCTCAACTGGCAGCAAGATCCGCAGGGCAACTTCCTGGCGCGCGTGGTGGTGCCGGAGCCCACCGACGAGCTGGTGATCGAGGTCGATCTCACCGCCGAGATCCTGACCATCAATCCGTTCGATTTCTTCCTCGAGCCGGAGGCGGAGCAGGTTCCGTTCGCGTACCAGCCGTGGCTCGAGCGCGAGCTTGCTCCGTTCCTCGAGACGCAGCCGGTGGGACCGGAGCTCGCACGCTGGCTCGAGGGCGTCGGGCGCGGCACGCAGCGCACGGTCGACATGCTGGTCGAGCTCAACCGCCGCCTGAGCCGCGACGTCCGCTACCTGATCCGCATGGAGCCGGGCGTCCAGTCGTGCGAGGAAACGCTCGCCAAGGGCAGCGGCTCGTGCCGCGACAGCGCCTGGCTGCTGGTGCAGATCCTGCGGAACCTAGGGCTCGCGGCGCGCTTCGCGTCGGGTTACCTGATCCAGCTCGCGGCGGACGTGAAACCGCTCGAGGGCCCCGCCGGACCCACGGCCGACTTCACCGATCTGCACGCGTGGGCCGAGGTCTACCTGCCGGGCGCCGGCTGGGTGGGGCTCGATCCCACGTCGGGGCTCTTCGCCGGCGAGGGTCACATCCCGCTCGCGTGCACTCCCGATCCAGGGAGCGCGGCGCCCATCACCGGAGCGCTCGAAGAGTGCGAGGTCCGGTTCGCGCACCACATGCGGGTGACGCGCATCCGGGAGGATCCGCGCGTCACCAAGCCCTACACCGACGAAGCTTGGGCCGAGATCGACTCCCTCGGCCGGCGCATCGACGCCGATCTCGAGGCGCAGGACGTGCGGCTCACCCAGGGCGGCGAGCCGACCTTCGTATCGATCGACGACATGGAAGGCGCCGAGTGGAACACCGAGGCGCTCGGCACCGCGAAGCGTCGCCTGGCGGGCGATCTGGCGCGGCGGCTGGCGTCGCTCTGGGCTCCCGGCGGCCTGATCCACTCGGGCCAGGGCAAGTGGTATCCGGGCGAGTCGTTGCCGCGCTGGGCGATCGGCATCTGGTGGCGCAACGACGGCGTGCCGATGTGGCGCGATCGCGAGCTGCTCGCCACCGAAGAGGCGCCACTCCATCACGGCGACGAGGAAGCGCGCCGTTTCGTGAACGAGCTGGCGCGGCGGCGCGGCGTCGAGCCGCGCTTCGCCGTTCCCGGCTACGAGGATGCCTTCTACTGGATGTGGCGCGAGCGCCGCCTGCCGGTCAACGTCGATCCGCACGACGCCCGGCTCGACGACGCCGAGGAGCGCGCGCGCATGGCGCGGGTCTTCGAGCAAGGCCTCGCGAACGTCGTCGGATACGCGTTGCCGCTCACGAGGCTCGCGGGCCCGCAAGGCATTCGCTGGGCCAGCGGCCCGTGGTTCCTGCGCGCCGAGCGCATGTATCTGCTCCCCGGCGACTCGCCGATGGGCTTCCGGCTGCCGCTCGATTCGCTGCCCTGGGTGTCGCCGGAGATCCGCGACGGCTGGCTGCCGCTCGATCCGTTCGCGGCTCTGCCCCCGCTGCCGGTCCCACCTGGCCATCAGCCGTGGCCGCACGTGGGACTCAATGCGGCGCCGGTGCCAATCGCACAGCAGAGCGGACGATCGCCATCGTTCGGCGGGTCACCGCGCGAGGAGAGCGAGCAGCCCTGGCGTCCCGAGCATCCCGACGGCGGCACCTGGGTGATCCGCAGCGCCGTGTGCGTCGAGCCACGCGGCGGGCGCCTGCACGTGTTCATGCCGCCCTTCCGGATCACCGAGGATTACCTCGCGCTCCTCGCGACCATCGAGGACACGGCGCAGTCGCTGGCGATGCCGGTGGTGATCGAGGGCTACAAACCTCCCGGCGATCCGCGTCTCCAGCACGTCGAGGTCACTCCCGACCCGGGCGTGATCGAGGTCAACGTCCACCCGGCGCGGAGCTGGAACGAGCTGCGCGAGATCGTGGGCGGGCTCTACGAGCAAGCGCGGCTCACCCGGCTCGGCACCGAGAAGTTCATGCTCGACGGGCGCCACACCGGCACCGGCGGTGGCAACCACGTGGTGCTCGGCGGTTCGACCGCGGCCGAGAGCCCGTTCCTGAGACGCCCCGACCTGCTGCGCAGCCTGGTCGGCTACTGGCTCAATCATCCGTCGCTCTCGTATCTCTTCTCGGGGATGTTCGTGGGACCGACCAGCCAGGCGCCGCGCGTCGACGAGGCGCGGAACGACGCGATCTACGAGCTCGAGATCGCATTCGCGGAAATCCCCGAGCCCGAGCGCGGTCCCGCTCCGCCGTGGCTCGTGGACCGGATCTTCCGCAACCTGCTGATCGACGTGACCGGCAACACCCACCGCGCGGAGTTCTGCATCGACAAGCTCTACTCGCCGGACACCGTCGAGGGTCGCCGCGGGCTGGTCGAGTTCCGCGCCTTCGAGATGCCGCCACACCCGCGCATGAGCCTGGCGCAGCAGCTGCTGCTGCGGGCGCTGGTGGCGCGCTTCTGGCGCGAGCCCTACCGCGCGAAGCTGGTGCGGTGGGGCACGGGTCTGCACGATCGCTTCGCCCTGCCCTACTTCGTGGACGCCGATTTTCGCGACGTGCTGGCCGAGCTCGCGCTCGTGGGCTACCGGTTCGAGCGGGCCTGGTACGACGCCCACTTCGAGTTCCGGTTCCCGATCCTGGGATCCGTGTGCTACCGGGGAGTCGAGATCGAGCTGCGCCAGGCGATCGAGCCCTGGCACGTGCTGGGCGAGGAATCGGGCGGCGGCGGCACGGTGCGGTACGTCGACTCCTCGGTCGAGCGTCTCGAGGTACGGGTCCGAGGCATGACCGATCCCCGCCACGTGATCACCTGCAACGGCCGCACGTTGCCGCTTCATCCCACCGGGACGGTGGGCGAGTTCGTCGCCGGAGTGCGTTACCGCGCGTGGCAGCCGGCCGCGTGCCTGCATCCCACCGTCGGGGTCGATTCGCCGCTCACGTTCGATCTGGTCGACACCTGGGTCGGGCGCTCGCTGGGCGGGTGCACGTACCACGTATCGCATCCGGGCGGACGGAGTTATGACGTATTCCCGGTCAACGCCCGCGAGAGCGAGGCCCGCCGCGCGACCCGCTTCGTTCCCATGGATCACAGCCCCGGCGCATCCAACCCACGACCGGCGACGCCGAGCGCCGAGCACCCGCTGACGCTCGATTTGCGCTGCTGAGCGCGCGCTCGCGTCGCCGGTCTCGCCTCGCTCGCCCGCACCGCTCTCGGCCCAGGTCGACGCTTGCCCAGTCTGGATGCCGATCGCTCGCAGGCGCTGCTCGACGGCAGCGCCCGCATTCCCGGCGTCTTCGACGAGTCAGCCGACGAGAACGGCGCGCTCAGACCCCACTGGCTGGAGCTGGCCCGGACCCTTCAGACACTCGGCACCAGCGAGCTCACGCGCCGCTGGGAGGACGCGCGGCGCACCATCCGCGAGAACGGGGTCACCTACAACGTCTACGGCGACCCGGAGGGCCTCGACCGCCCCTGGGTCCTCGATCCGATCCCGCTGATCGTGGCGGCCGACGAGTGGAAGCAGCTCGAGGCTGGACTGATCCAGCGAGCGGCGGTGGTCGACGCAGCGCTGGGCGACATCTACGGCTCGCAGTCGTTGCTCTCACAGGGCGTGATCCCGCCCGAGGTGGTGTTCGCGAATCCCGGCTTCCTGCGGCCCTGCCACGGGTCCCTGCCGCGCGGCCGCTCGCACCTCTTTCTCTATGCGGCCGACCTGGCGCGCTCGGCCGACGGCCAGTGGTCGGTGGTCGCCGATCGCGCGCAGACGCCCTCGGGCGCCGGCTACGCGATCGAGAATCGGGTGCTGGTGTCGCAGCTCTTCCGCGACGCGTTCCTCGCATCCGACGTGGCGCGGCTGGCGCCTTTCTTCCAGCGCCTCCGCGATGCCGCCGCCGGACCCGCCTCGGCCGACGGCCGCGAGCCCCGCGTGGTGCTCCTGAGCCCCGGTCCCTACAACGAGACCTATTTCGAGCATGCGTATCTGGCCCGCTACCTGGGCCACGATCTCGTGGAAGGCGCCGATCTCACCACCCGCGACAACGCGATCTACTGGAAGACCCTGGGCGGCCTGGTGCCGGTCGACGTGATCCTGCGGCGCGTCGACGACGACTGGTGCGATCCGCTCGAGCTCAAGCCCGATTCCGAGCTGGGCGTCGCGGGGCTCGCGCAGGCGGTGCGCGCCGGGCGGGTGCGCGTCGCCAACGCCCTCGGCAGCGGCGTGCTCGAGAGCCCGGCCTGGCTCGAGCTCTTGCCGACCATCTGCCGCGAGCTGCGCAGCGAGGAGCTGCTCTTGCCCTCGACGCCCACGTGGTGGTGCGGCTTCGAGCAAAGCCGGAACTTCGTGCTGTCGAATCTCCGCGACCTGGTGCTCAAGCCGGCGTTTCGCTCTCATCGCGGAGGACCGGCCGACGAGCCGATCTTCGCCGAGGACCTGAGCGAATCGGAGACCGATCACGTGGTGGCGCGGATCCGCGAGCGTCCCCACCAGTGGGTCGGCCAGCATCGCATCGACCTCGCCACCGCGCCCTCGTGGACCGGCCAGCGGATCGAGCCGCGGCGCTTCCTGCTGCGTGCGTACGTGCTGGTGAACGACGGCGTGTGCACCGTGATGCCGGGCGGTCTGGCGCGCATCTCGAGCTCCACCGACGCGCTGGTGGTTTCGATCCAGCGTGGCGGCGGCAGCAAGGACGTGTGGGTGATGTCGAGCGAGCCGCTGGCGCACGCGCCGATGCTCGAGGCGCCGGCGGCGGCGGTCGAGCTGCGCCGCGGCGGCGTGCGCCTGCCGAGCCGCATCGCCAGCGACCTCTTCTGGCTGGGCCGTTACGCCGAACGCTGCGAGATGGCGACGCGGCTCTTGCGCGCGATCCTCACCCGCATGAGCGACGAGTCGGGCCTCACCGCGACCTTCGACCTGGTGGCGCTGCTCGAGCTCCTGGGCGCCGACGACGCGGCGCTCGCCCGCTGCGTGGGCGGCCACGAGGCGTCGGCCTCCGAGCGCGCCGCCGCGATCCTGGCCCTGGTGCTCGACGATTCGGGCCCGACGCGGCTGCGCACCAACCTCGAGCGCCTCCACCAGGCGGCGTGGCGAGTCCGCGAGCGGCTCTCGAACGACGCGTGGCGAATCCTGAACCAGCTTCACGATCGCCTGGTCGCGGCCGAAACCGGCGGCGAGCTCCCGATCGCCCGGGCCCTCGAGACCTGCAACGCGATCCTCGCCGACCTGGCGGCGGTGAGCGGGCTCGAGGCGGAGAGCATGACCCGCGGCCACGCGTGGCGCTTCCTCGACATGGGGCGCCGGCTGGAGCGTGCGCTGGGACTGAGCGCACAGCTCGCCGCCGGGTTGGGGAAAGTGCGCGACGACGAGGGCGCCGTGCTGCGTGCACTGCTCGAGGTGGCCGACTCGTCCCTCACCTACCGATCGCGCTACCGCGCGGCGGTGCAGGTGGCACCCGTCCTCGACCTGCTGCTGGTGGACGAGACCAACCCGCGATCGGTGGGCTTCCAGATCGCGGCGCTCAACGCGATCGTCGATCAGCTGCCGCGCGAGCAGCGCTCGCCTGCGCTCTCGCCCGAGCAGCGGATCGCCCGCGAGGCCGCGGCTCGGCTCCGGCTCGCGGACGTGGAAGCCCTGGCACTCGCTGACGAGGACGGCGCGCGCGTTCCGCTGGCGGAGCTGCTCGCCGACCTCGTGGACCAGCTGCCGCAGGTCTCGGATCAGCTCGAGCGCCGCTACTTCAGCCCCGCCGCTCCCTCCCGTCAGCTCGGCCCCGCGGTCAGCGAGCCGCGCGGCCAGCCGTAGCCACTTCATGGGCACCTATCGAATCCACCACCTCACCCGCTACGGCTACGCGGTGCCGGTCACGGTGAGCCTCAATCAGGCGCATCTCACGCCGCGGAACGGTCCCTACCAGGTGTGCCTCAAGAGCCGGCTCGAGATCGAGCCGGTTCCCACCGTGTCGACGATCCGCCCCGACTACTACGACAACACGGTGACCTTCTTCACCATCGAGGAGCCGCACGAGTCGCTGTCGATCTCGGTCTCGAGCGTGGTCGAGGTGTCGCGCCGGCCCTTCCCCCCGCCTCCCAACACCACGCCGTGGGAGCGGGTGCGGCGCCTCTTGGTGCTGGAGGCGAGTCCTGGCTCGGTGGCTGCGCGTCAGTTCGTGTTCGAATCCGAGCTGGTGCCGGTCCATCCGGCGCTCGCCGAGTACGCGTCGCGCTCGTTTCCCCCGGAGCGTCCGATCCTGGAAGCGATCATCGACCTCACCGAGCGCATCCGCGCCGAGTTCGTCTACGACCCGCAGGCAACGACCATCTCCACTCCCGTGGCCGAGGTGCTCGCGCAGCGGCGCGGCGTGTGCCAGGACTTCGCGCACCTGATGATCGGCTGCCTGCGCAGCCTGGGTCTCGCGGCGCGCTACGTGAGCGGTTACGTGCTGACCCGCCCGCCGCCCGGGAAGGAGCGGCTGGTGGGAGGCGACGCGACTCACGCCTGGGTCGCGGTGTGGTGTCCGGGCTTCGGCTGGATCGACGCCGATCCCACCAACGCGGTGCTCCCCAGCGCCGAGCACATCACGCTGGCGTGGGGCCGCGACTATGCCGACGTGAGCCCGCTGCGCGGCATCGTCCTCGGCGGCGGCGCGCAAACCCTCGCCGTGTCGGTCGACGTTTCACGCGCGTAGGAGTCGGCGCCGCCCGCCGGGGACCGGCGGGCTCCAACGCGAGTGGAGCGCGACGGTCTCCGGCGCGCGCGATCGATCGGGAGGCTAGCTGCACCGGATCGGATCGCGGCCGCAAGGCTCGCGCGGAAGCTACTGCGCCTGCGAAAACGAAGGCGGGGCCGGGCGCATCGCGAAGAAGGTGTCGAAGATCGCCTCGCCGATGCCGTTGAGGCGTACCTGGATCGAGTCGAGGTACTCGTGCAGCCCCACGCGGATCACGTCCTCGACCACCGCGAAGTCGAGATCGGATCGTAGCTGACCGAGGCGCCGCTCGACCGGACTGCGGAAGGTTCCGGACGCCGTGCCGGCGATCGCGTAGAGCGACTCCTGCGCTTTGATCACGCTGTGCAACACCGCGCGCGGAAAGCTCCGGTCGAGCAGCAGGAACTCGATGACGTGCTCCCAGGTGAGCCGCCCGTAGCGCTTGCGGTACATCTCGAGCGCGCTCGCGGCACGCAGCACCGCCGACCACTGCAGGTCGTCGTAAGGCGTCCCCACGTCCGAGAGCGTCGGCAGCAGGATGAAGTACTTCATGTCGATGATGCGGGTGGTCTTGTCGGCGCGCTCGACCATCCGCCCGAGCCGCGCGAAGTTCCATCCCTCGCCGTGCGACATGGTGGCGTCCGACACGCCCACGAAGAGATGGCTCGCCAGGCGGACGTCGGCGAAGAACGCCTCCGGCAGCGCGCGCGCTCGCGCCGAGGCCGCGGTGTCGCGCACCATCAAATAGAACTTGTTGAGCTGCTCCCACATCTCCGACGAGATCACCTCGCGCACGCCCCGGGCGTTCTCGCGCGCTGCGCGCAGGCACGAGAGGATCGAGTTGGAGTTCTCGAGATCGAAGGTGAGGAACTGGATCACGCTCTCGCGGGTGCCTTCGCCGTAGCGCTCGGCGAAGCCCTCGTCGTCGCCGGTGGTGGTGACGAGCGGCATCCACTGCTCGGTGACCCCCGGCGGGAGATCGAGCCGCATGTGGAGATTGACGCCCACCAGGCGGGCGACGTTCTCCGCCCGCTCGATCTGGCGGCTCATC
>CAZYWA010000232.1:0-11318 GCA_964650975.1 uncultured bacterium | reverse complement strand
ATCCTCGACGAACAACACGGTCTCGCACCCGGCGACGATCGGCGCGGTTTTCGGTGGTACATCGCGCTCGGGCGATCCCTCCGTCTCCCGCGGCAGGTAGATCTTGAACGACGTGCCCACACCGACGGCGCTCGAGACCTCGACCGCACCGCCGCTCTGTTCCACGATGCCGTGTACCGCGGCCAAGCCGAGACCGGTACCCTCCGCCGGTCCTTTGGTCGTGAAGAACGGCTCGAAGATGTGTCGCTGGACCTCGGCTGTCATGCCGGTCCCCGTATCGGTCACCACCAGCCGGACGTAGGGACCGGCGCCGAGTCGCCCGTGTGCACCGGCCTGGGCCGCGTCCAGCTCGACGTGCTCGGTCGCGATGGTGAGCTGGCCACCCTGAGGCATGGCGTCGCGGGCGTTGACCGCGAAGTTGAGGAGCGCTTGCTCCAGCTGTCCGGGATCGGCATTCACGGTGCTCGCCGTTGGTTCCAGGACCGTCAGGAGCTTCACATCCTCCCCGATGATGCGCTGGAGCATCCTCTCGACGTCTCGCACGATGTCGTTGAGATCCACCATCCGAGGGCAGAGCACCTGCTTCCTGCTGAATGCCAGAAGCTGCCGTGTCAGCGAGGCCGAACGGTTTCCAGCATTCAGAATCTCCTCCAACAGTACTCGCTGCGGATCGTCCGGGGTCATTGGCCGCAGCAAGAGCTGGCTGTAGCCGGTGATGATGGTCAGCAGATTGTTGAAATCGTGGGCGACTCCTCCAGCCAACTGCCCGATCGCCTCCATCTTCTGCGACTGACGAAGTTGCGACTCCAGCTCGCGCCGCGCCGTCACGTCGGTCTGGACTCCCACGAAGTGAATCAGCCGCCCGCCGGCATCGACGACCGGCGAGATCGTCAGACTGTTCCAGAAAGCGCTGCCGTCTTTCCGGTAATTCACCAGCTCGACGCTGCAGCCCCGACCCTCTGCCAAAGCCCCACGCACCTGGGCGACCGCCGCAGGGTCGGTGTTCGGCCCCTGAAGGAAGCGGCAGTTGCGACCCTCGACTTCGGTGCTCGAGTATCCCGTCAGTCGTTCGAAGCCAGGGCTCGCGTAGATGATGGGAGTCTCCGCCACGTTCGGGTCGGTGATGACGATGCCTTGTGAGACGGCCTGGATGGCCCGGTCGCGCATCCGAAGGTCGGTCTGCTCCCGGCGCAACGAGGCGTTGCTCTTCTCGAGCTCGAGGGTCTTCGCTTCGAGCTTGCGTACCAGCGTCTCGCTGTAGGTCTTGAGCACCACCGTCTCGCTGCGCATGGCAGTGCTCGGCAAGCTCGAGCCGGTGACCACCGCTCTCGCGAGCACTTCGCGGATCTGAGCGACGAATCGCTCCGGCTCGGTCGGTTTGAGGATGAACGCGTCCGCGCCGAGGTTCAACGCCAGGATCCGGTCTTCACCGTCCGTGTAGGTCGCGGTGTACACGACGAACGGAACCGCCATCAGCGATGGGTCGGTCTTCCAGGTGCGCAGCAGCGTGTAACCGTCCATGACGGGCATGAGCAGGTCGGAGACGATGAGCTCCGGTGGCCTCTGGTGCGCCTTGGCCAGT
Source organism: uncultured bacterium (assembly GCA_964650975.1). Lineage (GTDB taxonomy): Bacteria > JADJOY01 > JADJOY01 > JADJOY01 > JADJOY01 > CAZYWA01. The sequence goes on along the minus strand of CAZYWA010000232.1, from coordinate 9,736 downwards.
GCCTCGGCGCCTTGGGAGGCCGTTTCGACCGTGTAGCCGTTTCCCGTGAGCAACGCGCGCAGGTAATAGAGATTGTCCTCCTTGTCGTCGACGACGAGGATGTGCGTCACGAAGCGGCCCGGTCGATCGGCGCGAATCCGGCGAAGCGCTCGATCTCGTCCACGAAGGTTTCCGGATCGATGGGTTTCTCGATGTAACCGTCGCACCCGGCGGCGAGCGCTCTCTCGCGGTCATGGACCATCGCGTGCGAGGTGACCGCGATGATCGGCGAGGCGCGCAGCGAATCGATCGCGCGTAGCGCTCGGGCCACGGCGTGGCCGTCCATGACGGGCAGCTGGATGTCGAGAAGAATGATGTCCGGCAGGATGGCTTGCGCTAGCTGGATGCCGTGCCGGCCATCGGCCGCGGTCCATACCTTGTAGCCACGTTTCTCGAGGAGAAACGTCGCGAGGTAACGGTTTTGGTGGTTGTCCTCGATCAAGAGGACGGAGCGGCTCATGGGGTCGGGGTCGTCCTGTTGAGAGGGATCATGACCGTGAACTCGCTGCCCTTCGCCGGATCGCTGGTGGCGCTGATCTCGCCGCCGAGCAATGTCGCGAGCTTCCGGCAAATGGCCAGGCCGAGGCCGGTGCCTTCGTGCTGTCTCGCTAGACCCATGTCCAGCTGGCGGAACGGCTGGAAGAGTGTCGTGAGATCGGACGGCCCGATACCCAGGCCCGTATCCGCGACCCGGATACGCACGGCGGGACCCGGAGGCGTGCCGGCCGATTGCGCGGTGGCTGCGACCAGATCGGCGGACAGCGTCACTCCCCCCTCGACGGTGAACTTGATGGCGTTGCCCAGCAGGTTGATGAGAATCTGCTCCACACGACGGCGGTCGCTCGTCATGCCCAGCCTCTCGGGCATCGCGACGGTGGAGAGCGTCAAGCCCTTGCGGGCGGCGAGCGGTCTCACCAGAGCCGCCACGCGTTCGAGCGAATCCCGCAGATCGAAGGACTCGTTGCGCACTTCGAGCTGACCGGCCTCGATCTTCGAGAGATCGAGGATGTCGTTGATCAGCTCGAGCAAGTGCTGCGCGCTGCTTCGCACCATGGCGAGCTGCTTGGCCTGCTCCGGATTCAGCGGACCCGCCATGCCGTTGAGCACGATCCCGGTGAATCCGATGATCGAGTTGAGTGGCGTGCGCAATTCGTGCGACATCGTTGCGAGGAACGCCGACTTGATCTGGTCGGCGGCCTCGGCGCGGGCGAGCGCGGTCTCCACTTCCGCGGTGCGCATCGCCACTTTGAGCTCGAGCGTCTCGTTGAGCTCGCGCAGCCCCGTTTCCGCCGCCTTGCGATCCGTGACGTCACGGATCAACGCGAGGGTGTTGCCGTCCGGCAGGCGCGTCGCGATGACGTCCGCCACGAAGAGCGAGCCATCCTTTCGTCTCAACCGACACTCCTGGCGTTGCTCGGCGCGCTCGTCGATCGTGCCGAGCACCGTGGGTACCTCCCGTACGTCGGTCTGAGGCACGATGTCCGAACCGCGCAGCCCGAGCAGCTCGTGGCGGGCATAGCCGAGCAGCCTGCACATTCCCCCGTTGGCGTCGACGTAACGACTCTGCGGATCGGTGATCACGATTCCATCCGGCGCCTGCTCGAAGAGCGAGCGGTAGCGCGCTTCGCTGGCCCGCTGCGCCTCCTCGGCGCGCTTGGGCGTGGCGATGTCGATGCCGACGCCGACCAGGCAGGTCAGTCCGTCGATCTCGATCATCACGCCGGTGAGATAGTAGGGCGTCAGCCGTCCGTCCTTACTCAGCAGATCGGCCTCCACTTCCGCCTTGCCCTTCTGGAAGACGTCGGTGATCCAGGACGCGATCCGCTCCGTCTCCGCGATGGCGAAGAAATCCGCCGGATGCATGGTCGCGAGCTCCGCGGCGGGATAGCCGGTGACCTTTTCGAAGTTGTAGTTCCAGCGCAAGAATTTCCCGTCGGGATCGTACAGATAGACAATGCCAGGCAAGCTCGTGAGCACGGCATCCGAAAAATCACGCTCTCTCTGGATGTTGTGTTGCGCCCGCCCGCGTGCCTCTTCCTGCGTCAGGTTGTCGACCGCGGACGATATGTCGACGGCGGCCTGCTCGAGCAGCGCTATTTCTTCCTTTTCCTGGAAAGGACCCGCGTCGGATGCATAAACGTTGAGCGTTCCGCAGACGGCGCCTCGGATTCGGATGGCCAGGACTGCGACCGCTCGGAAACCGCGGGGATCGATTTGCTTCGTCGATGTCGAGATCGCTGGCGGATCCAGGGGGTCGCCGGCGATGGCGGATCCGGTCGGGCTTTCGAGAGCGCCTCTCGTGTCCCCCCACTTCGCGACGGGCTCGATCCGGCTGGTTTCCGGATCTCTCCAACCGATCCAGGCCATGGACACGCCCCCGTCCTCCACGAGGGCCTTGCAGACTCCTCGGAGCAGCTCGTCGCGCGTGGAGGCCCGCACGATCGTCTGGTTGATTTGACTGAGGGCGGCGTAGAGGCGCGAGAGTCGGATGATTTCGCGCTCCTTGGTCTTGATCGCCGTGATGTCACGGGCGATCTTGGAGACGCCGACGAGCCGGCCGAGGCCGTCCTTGATGGGCGACGCCGTCACGGACACGTCGAGCGACCGGCCGTCCTTGGTCTGTTGGACCGTCTCGAACTGCTGGACGACCTCGCCACGCTGGATCCTGGTCAAGGCGTCGCCTTCGTCCGCTGGCCAGCCGGCAGGGCTGAGCCGCTCGATCGACGTTCCCACCATTTCGTCCGCACTGAAGCCGTAGAGTGCCTCCGCGCCCCGGTTCCAGCTGGTCACGGTGCCGTTCAGGGTCAGTCCGATGATGGCGTCATCCGACGATTGGATGATCGCGCCCAGATCGGCCGCCGCGTTCGCCCCATCCCAGACCCTCTCCTGGGTGGCGCTGGGGACGGCTTGGATCGCGTCGCCAGCGGCCGGGAGGATTTCCTGCGGCTGGCGGTGCGCCGTGCCGTCGCTGACGACCACGTCGACTCCGACGATCCGGCCTTCGAGGCTGACGGGGTGGTAGCTCGCGAGCCAGGAGCGGGGCTCGCCCTGGAGCGTCAGGTCGTGGATCGTCTGGTTCGTGACGGTCTCGCCTGCAAGGGCTCGCCCGTAGAGCGGCTCCAGGACTGGCCAGAGAAGCGGGACCACCTCCCGCACGGTCTTGCCCAGGTGGTCAGCAGGGCTCGCGTAGAGCGAGGTCGCCAACCGGCCGTTGATGCGCACGAATCGGCATTCGCGATCCACGAACGCGAGGCCGAGCGGCACGTTCTGGAACCATGTTTCGAGAACGGCGAGCCTGTGGTCGACCTCCCGAACCGACGCGGCCGGTCTGGCGTCGCTAGTGCGACTTTTCCCGGTGTGTCGGAGCGGCGTGTGGGGCGCCTGACTGGTTTCGGGCGGCATTTCCGCTAGCTCCCGAGCTACGGGTTCGCGCTGGCTGCGGCGCTCGGGTCGATGACCGGCGACGGGGTCGGCGCGACCTCGCTCTCAGCTTCCCCGCCTGGCTCATCGGGATCGGTGTGCGGCGATTTGCGCAACAGCTTGCGATAGAGCGTCTTCGGGTCGATCCCGAGTAGATCGGCGGCGCGCTTCCGGTGGCCCGCGCAGCGAGCCATCGCAAGCGCGATGTGCTCGCGTTCGAGCTCGTCCAGCGTGGGAAATGAACCAGGCTCGACCGAATCGGCGCGCGCTTCCGCCACCAGCGGGCGGGGAGCCGTCTTCGCGAGGCCGTGTACCGGTTCGCCGGCGCGACGGCGAATGGTCATCGGGAGGTGCTCGACGAGGATCTCCGAACCGGGGCACAGCGCAGCGGCATACTCGATCGCGTTCTGGAGCTCGCGGATATTGCCAGGCCACGGGTAAGCGGAGAGCAGCTCGATCGCGTCTGGCGCGAAGGAGACCAGCTGCGGCCGATTGCAGCGCGCGGCCGATTGCGCCAGGAAATGGCCCGCGAGCAGCGGGATGTCTTCGAGGCGCTCTCGCAGCGGCGGCAGCGCCAGGCGAATCACGTTGAGTCGGAAGTAGAGATCCTGGCGCAGCGTGCCGTCGCGGAGCGCCATCTCCAGGTCGTAGTTCGACGCCGCGATCACCCGGACGTCGATGGGAATCGGCTGCGTGCTACCGACCGGCACCACTTCACGTTCTTGCAGGACTCGCAGCAATTTTACCTGGGCCGAGGACGGCATCTCCGTGATCTCGTCGAGGAAGACCGTGCCGCCGCTGGCATCGCGGAAATATCCAGCCTTGTCGGAAAGCGCTCCGGTGTAGCTGCCCCGCACGTGACCGAACAGCTCGCTTTCGAAGATGTCGCGCACGATCGCGCCGCAGTTGACCGCCACGAACGGACCGTTCGGCCGGCTCGACTCGTAGTGGATCGTGCGCGCCAGGACTTCCTTGCCGGTACCGCTTTCGCCGCTGATCAAGATCGTCGAGTCGGTGGGCGCGAAGCGCTCGACCAGCCCGTAGAGCTCCTGCATCGCGGGCGATTTTCCGTACATCTTGCCCATGTGGTAGCGGCTACGCAGCTCACTCCGGAGCGTATTGATTTCTCGCACCATCGAACGCCGCTCGAGGGCCTTGGCCGCCGCGGCGGAGAATTCCTGCAAGTCGAAAGGTTTCTCCAGGAAATCGAGCGCGCCGTGCTTCATGGCTTCGATCGCGTCCTGGATCGTGCCGTGCGCCGTGACGACGATCACCTCGACATCGGATTGACGGCTCTTCACGGCCTGCAGCAGATCGAGACCCTCCATCTCGGGCATGCGCAAGTCCGTGATCACGACGTCGAACTCGCCGAGCTCGAGCAGCTCGAGGGCGGCTCTCCCATTGGCTGCTTCCTCGACCTCGTAGCCGTCTCGCTGGAGAACACGTTTGCAGAGCGCGCGGATCTGAGGCTCGTCGTCCACGACGAGAAATCGGGGCGTACGGCCGATGACCCTCCGAGAGGACATGGGGTTCAGCACTCGAAACGTCCGATCGCTGCCCGCGGGATCGAGCACCGCGAAGATGGACCACTCCCGGACCGCCGACCGATGCACGGCCGAGCGCCGGGGCTCATGAGCGACTCGGCGCGTTCGGGGCGCTGGCGAGGGGCGCCCGCGGCACTTCGACGGAGAACACGCAGCCCGAGGGAAGGTTCTCGGCGGACACCGACGCTCCCATCGCCTCCGCCGCGCGACGACTGATGTCCAGCCCGAGACCCGAGCCGTGCTGCGCGAGCGGCGCGAAGAGCTCCTCGATCTTGCCCGCCGGTAACCCGCCGCATTCGTCCGCGATGCGGATTCGAACCCGATCGCCCGTCGAGTCCGTGGTGATCCCGACATGGCCGTGCGCGGGTGTGAACTGGAAGGCATTTTGGACGAGGTTCGACACGGCCGTGAAAAGGAGTTGATGGTCGGCCTGAACCATGAGGTTGGCGTCCACCCGGGCGACCGAAATCGTCATGCTCCGGCTGTCCGCCGCCGCGGTCGCATCGACCTCGATGTCGTGAATCAGATCGGCGAGGCGCATCGCCGCGGGCGGCCGGACACCCGATGACAAGCGAATCTCGGTGAGCGACCGGCCGATGAGATCTCCGAGTCGCGCCAAGCTGCGTTCCAGCGCGTTGCTGGTGCTGCCGCCGACACCGACGGTTCCGCGCCGGATCAGCGTGAACGAAGCCTGGGCCACGCTCAGGGCGCTTCGCAGGTCGAGCGCCAGGGCTTCCAGTCGTTCGACCTCGTCATGGGCCGTCCCAAGGTCGCGCACGCGCTGAAATCCGGTGACGGCCACGGCCGTCGCGTAGTCCACGCACCAGTTGAAGGCATGGAATTCGGACACCGAGATCGGCTCTCCCAGCTCTTCCGCGAGCTCGGTCAGCGATTGGCACAGGTCGCCGTACACGTTGACGACCTGGGCGATCGTGCAGCCGGAGCGGTAGAGGTCCGCACCGTGCGCGGCCGCGCTCTCTTCGATGGGAGCTTGGTCAGGGTGGAGCGGGGGATCTCCGAGGCTCAAGAGAGCCTGGAGCTGCGTAAGGAAATGTTTGACACCCGCTTCCAACTCCGGAGCGGTGGCGGCGGGGTCGAACCGATGGATGGCCCTTGCTCGTCCACGGCGAAGGATCTCTGCGCGGTGGGTCTCGACGAATTCGCTCAGCATCGAAGGGCTCCCGTGTCGGTTTACCAAGACATCTCAATTTCATCGTGGGGTTGAAAACCGAGGCCGCCAGGATCGCCTTCGACCTAGGTGCTCGGGGCCCGGCTGCTCGTGCGTACTGCGAGTAACGGAGGAAAGCGAAGGGCTCTGGGACGATCGCTTGCCGTCGTACGTTCGCGACAGGACGAGATCGCGACATGACCGCTGCGCACGCTCGCGAGAGGATCGATCGCCCCCGCGTGGACTCTGCGGGCGTGCGCGGAGGAATCCGGAGCGAGCCCTCGGCGTCCGCAAGGATTCACGGTCGCTCTGCTCGAGAGCGATCGCGGCAGTGCGACGTGGGCGTTTGGATGCCGCGGTTCGCTGCATGCGCTCGGGCAGCGCGCCCGAATATGCGGTTCGAGAGTGCGCCTGCCAGCTCTGTGGCGGTGCAAGGTGCACGCCGCTCTTCGAACGGCGTAGTCGTGGGGCGGGCCCCTCGGGAAAGTACCGGCTCCGCTCCGACACCGGAGCACGTGAAGGGAAGCGAGGATCGGGTCGGGCGCGATAGCGGCGCTCCTGCTCGAGATCCAGACGGGCCAGGAGAGTGCTTGCGTCGAGAACGCTATCGACCTGGCATCGGAATCGATAGAGCCCCGCCACCGTCTGCGCGTTGCCTCAGCCGCCGATCTGGCCGAGCTGCAAGCGCATGCGGAAGAAACACGGCCTCGATGCGCGCCGGCGGACTGCTGCCGTCGAGCTCGTTGCCGGCGGCCAGTCTCCGGCCCGCCAAGACGCAGGCGACTCGCTCAAACGAGCGGGGTGGCCCGGCCGTTCGTGGGCCCCCCTGGAGCGGAGCCTGACGCGGTCTCGAAGCGCATCCGTGAATAGCTCCGAGCGGCTGCGACGCGTGGTCACGTCGCGTTCACGGGTCGGGCACGCCGATCGCTCTTGAATAAACGCGCACTGCCTTGGCATAACCTACTAACAAGTTGGGACTGACTAACCGGGCGGGCCGGGCCGACCGAGCGCCGGGCTCGGGTCACCGACTTCCACGCGAGCGGTCGGCGGATCCGGTCGGCTCGCGGTTTCGCATGGGCGTCACGAGCGGATGCGCTCGCCGCCCCAGAAAGATGCCGCACACCGCCGAGCTACTGCGAGACCGAGTGGTCTCTGGAGTTGGACGCACCCTCGACCGGGCCGGGTTGACCTGCCTTGCCCGGTCGAGGCTTTGCTCGGTCGATTGGGATCGGACGGCTCAAGGCGCGGATCTTGCTACTACCCGGCGCCGTGGCTGGATCTTCGAGCTTCGTCGTGGGCTGTGCATCGCCATTGAGAGCGGGGCCGTGCGTCTGCCGTGCCGGGTGGCGAGTGCCGGGTGGGATGGTCTCGGGCTGGCATGAATGGCGTCCGGATCCCAGCCGTCTTGCAAGCGATCTTCAATCTTCGTCCGGCTTACAAGCTCGACGTCGGGCGGCTCTCGCGGGGGAGTCCTCCCGAGGCGCGGCTGAGTCGTCGCACGCGTACGCCTATCCTATTCCACGGCTGCTATAGATGCATTCCTGTTTTGTCGTATCGAGCGTGTGCTCACCTGGCTCGTGCGAAGCGGCGGGCTACCTCGCCTCCCTTCAGTTCGGCAGTGCCCGATGTTATTCCACCTGAAACCATACCGACCGTTGGAAGGACCGCTTCGCGTGCGCACTTCATGCTGACTGCCCTCATCGTCGGTAGCGATCCGTTCTTCATGGGCGCGATGCTGGGCCAGGTCTCGGCCCTCGGGTTCGAGCCCGTCGCCGTAGCTTCCATAGAGGCGGCACGAGCGTTGATGCGGCGCACGACCGTCGCGGCCGCGCTGATCGACATCGACCTTCCCGACGGCTCGGGCCTCGACCTCGTGCCCCCGTTGCAGTACCCGCCCGCCACGGTCGTGGCGGTCGTCGCCGCGAAGTCGACGGTGGAATCGGCGGTGCTCTCGTTTCGTCTCGGTGCCTTCGACTTCTTGACGAAACCCGTGGATGTGGAGCGGCTGGCGGCGTTTCTCGCTCGGGCTCGCCACCTGGCCGAGTCGCGAAGTCCGTCCTCCCCACTGTCGGTGGCCGCCGCGCGCGTCCCGCTGTCGAAGCTGATCCTCGGAAATGCCCCCGCGATGCGGGATGTCCGCCGGCTGATCGAGTGTGCCGCACCGAGCGATGCCACGGTGTTCGTCACCGGGGAGACTGGTACTGGAAAGGAGCTGGTGGCTCAAGCGTTGCACGGTTTGAGCGCACGCGCGGACAAGCCGCTCGTCTCCGTCAACTGCGGCGCCCTGGCGCCGAACCTGATCGAGTCCGAGTTCTTCGGCCACGAGAAGGGTAGCTTCACCGGCGCGGACCGGCGGCGCCTGGGCGCCTTCGAGCGCGCCGACGGCGGCACGCTGTTCCTGGACGAGGTCGCCGAGATGCCGCTCGAGATGCAGGTGAAGCTGTTGCGGGTGCTCGAGTCCCGGACACTCAATCGAGTGGGCGGCAACCAGACCATCCCGTTCGACATACGCGTGATCGCCGCCACCAACCGCAACCCGAGGGACGTGGTTCGAGAGGGACGGCTTCGCGAGGACCTCCTTTACCGCCTGATGGTCATCGACATCGGCCTGCCGCCGCTGCGCGACCGAGGCGACGATGTCCGGCAGCTCGCCGAGCATTTCACCGCCGAGCTCGGCGCGCGTTATGCCAGGTCCAAGCGGCTCACGCACGAGGCGATCGCGCAGCTGCGCGCCTACAATTGGCCTGGGAACGTGCGCGAGCTGAGAAACCTGATCGAGCGCGCCATGGTGATCGGCTCGGAGGACATCGATTCCAGTGTGGTGCCGCTCTCGGTCTCGCCGGTCTCCAGATGGCCGGGGACGATCATCGTGGGCAGCACCATCGCCGAGGTCGAGCGGCGCTTGATCGTCGCGACCATGAGCGCTGTCCAGGGCCACAAGCCGCAAGCCGCTCGCATTCTCGGGATCAGCCTCAAGACCCTGTACAACCGGCTGCACGAGTACGACGGCCAAGACTGATTCTCCATCCCAGCTCGTCACCGGCACCCGTGTTGCACTCCATGATGCCCGCGGGGTTGGCACCATGAAGAACCCAATGACCAAAGTGATTCGTGTGCAGTTCTGCGGTGGCCCGTGGGATGGCCTCGCCAAAGAGTTGGTCTGGAACGTTGCCGAGCAGGGAGACGTGACGGTGCTCGACGGAGCACCCCCGAAGAGCCAGTGGACCTATGCGCGCAACCACGACAGGCTACTCGTCCCGGATGTCCAGTTCTCCCTGAGGGCGGAGTACGAGGCGCGCTGGAACGCGCTCACCGACGAACAACGCGTCACGGTGCGAAAGGCGTGCATGGGGAGGCCGGGCGATGCCCGTTGAGACGCTCGTCGTTCGCGACGATTCCCCGCTGCTTCGGCACCAGCCGAGCCTCGTGACGCCGATCGGCACCTGAATTCAGAGCGCACCAGCAACGGCGAGCCGGTCCACGCCCAGCTCGGCGAGCAGCCAGTCGGGGCGCGCGTCGAACTCGTCGACGCGCACGTTCGCGAGCACGTCCTCGATCCCGCAGA
>CAZYWA010000231.1:0-11391 GCA_964650975.1 uncultured bacterium | reverse complement strand
GGAAATTCAGGTGCGGTGCGTCGGCGCGGCGCGCGTAGCGCTGGAACTCGCCGTACCGGTCTCCCAGGTGCGCCACGGTGCGGTCCTCGGCCAGCGCCTCGATGCGCTTGTTCTTGTCGCGCAGCCAGCACGGCGGGCAGCTCTTGGGATCGAAGGTCTTGAGATAAGTCTCGCGCCCCGGGCCGAGGAGGATCGTGCCCAGGCTCTGCTGGTTGATGTTCCCGATCGCGTACTCCGGGTAGTACTTGGTGATGCAACATGGCCACACCCCGCCGTCGTTGCCGATCGCGATGGTGCCGTACTGGTAGCCGCAGCTCGAGAAGTCGGTGTTGCCGGGCGCGTAGTTGTCGATCCGGTCGCGCCAGCCGAAGACCCGGAAGCGGTCGGTCTGCTCGGCGCGCGCTTCCTCGATGAACCCGAACACCCGCTCGCGCTCCTCCGCCGAGAGCCGTCCCTGGTAGTCCGAGTCGTAGGTGAAGCTGTAGCGGATGTTGCTCACGCCGAAGGCTTTCCAGAAGCGCGCCGCCGCGACGATCTCGTGGACGTTCTGTGGCAGCACCACGAAGCTCACGCCGATCTTGGCGTTGGGGAAGCCCTTGCCCAACACGTAGCTCATGTGGTCGAGGATGCGCGGGAACTGGGTGTCCTTCACCCGGTGCACCGCCGAGTGCGTGGCGGGCGTGCAGGAGTCGAGCGAGAACCGGATCCAGCGCAGCGACTCGTGGTTGATGCGGTCCACGATCGCGTGGCGCAGCGAGTGACCGTGGGTGACGATCGCCAGCTCGGTCGATCCCAGCGCGCCCACGAAGTCCTCGATCCACGGCCACAGCATGCTCTCGCCGCCGCCGGTGATCTCGACGCTCGGTATCTCGAGCTCGTGGATCTCGTCGATGAGCTTGAACCCGCGCTCGCGCGAGATCCGCACCGGCTCGGTGAAGCGCATGCCCTTCTCCTCGAAACCGGCGTTCCGGTACGCGCAGAAGTGGCAGTTGTGGTTGCAGCGGCCCTCGAGGTCGATCTGCAGGTTGGCCGGGATCACCGGCCGCCGGTCGCGAACCGCCGCGATCCGTTCCGGGTGGTGCACGAACTTCCAGGCCGAGTAGACGTCGTCGTCGTTCGACGCATTCATGGTTGAACCTCTTCCGCGCTGCGATGAGCGAAATGCGCTCCCCGGGAGCGCGTGGGAGTGGGGCGCGCGCCGGCCTCGGGCCGGGACGCCGTGGGTTCGTCGAGGCGCCGGACCAGCCGCTCGGCGATCCGGTGATGGAGCAATTCGAAGGGAAAGGAGCCGGCGCTCCACACCACGAAGCCGGCCGGCTCGATGAGCTCGGATGCGGCATTCGCGCGCGGGTCCGCCGCGTGGAGGTGAGCGCGCAGCGGCTGGGCGATGCCGTCCTCCACCGCGACCGCCAGCGCCGCGCGATCGGCGGAGCGCAGGGCACCCACCTGGGCCTCGGCGCGCCGCGCGGCGACGGCCTCGACCGCACGGTCGAGCTCGTCCAGCGCGAACGACGGAAACCGGGTGTCGATGAGCACGGCGGTATCGCCGCGTCGCAGCAGGTGCCGCTCCTCGACCCGCGCCGCCAGCTCGACCAGCCCAGGTCGCACGCTGTCCCGGCCCACCACGAACGCGGTGGCGCTGCTCAGCCGCGCGGCCATCCGCTGGCCGCGCGCCAGCCACGGCTCGCGCGAGGAAGGGGCCGCGGAGCTGCTGATGGGCGGCGCCAGCACCACGCGCACGCCGGTTCGCGAAGGACGCTCGTCGATCGCGTCGGTGGTGCGCTCGGAGGTGCCCGCTAATCGGCGCGAGCTCCGCGGATCCTTGGTCTCGGTGACGTCGACCGCTTCCTCGGGGCTCACCAACTCGCCCACCCAGGCGCCCTCGGCGTGCGCCGCCAGGAACGGAAGCGAAACGGCGTCGAGCGCGCCCGCGGAGCGCCGCTCGGCGATCACCGAGCCGACCAGGCGATACACCTCGACCTCGCCGCCCCGGACTCGTTCGCGGATGCGCGTATCGAGGAGCGGGCGATAGCCTTCGCCGTCGGCGATCCACCACTCGTTGGCACGGCCGCCGAGCGGCGCCCAGGTGGTGGCCAGCGCGCGGCCCGGCACCAGCGCCTTGGCCACCACGCGATCGATGAGATCGCTCGAGCGGATCGGATGATTCGGGGAAAGGGTCACCACCAGACCGGCCCGGATGCCGCGGTCGCGAGCGAGCCGCTCGAGCGTCCAGCTCTCGGCGCGCTCGGCCGCTCGATCCGCGGGATTCCAGTGGGTCGCGTGATTCGTGTGAGTCGCGTGACCGTGATGGGAGCCGCGCGGCTCCTCGGTCAGCGCGATCGCACCCAGCGCTCGCGCGACGCCCGCGATCTCCGGATCGTCGGTGCGGACCACCACGTGCTGGACGCGATGCGCGGCGAGCGCCGCGCGCAGCGTGTGCACGATCAGCGGCACGCCCGCGACCGGTGCCAGCCAGTTGGTGGCGCCGCGCCGCAGGCCGCCGACCGCCGGTATCACCGCCACCACTTCGGGCGCGGGCGGGGCGAGGAGCTCGAGAGAGCCGAGTACGCTGAGCGGGATCATGCCGCTTCTCCGAGCAGCTCGCGCTTGGCGCGCGCCAGGATCCGGTCGACCTGCACCGGGATCTCCGCCAGCACGCGGTGCGTGGTCTGGCCCTTGTGCAGCCGGTAGGCGCCCAGCTCCGCGTTCACCAGGACGTACGGCAGCTGGTACATCGACTGGAGCAGGAACAGCAGATCCTCGTTGAAGCGCAGCTCCTCGTCGAAGGGAACGGTGTCGAAGAGCCAGCGCGGGAAGAGCGCCGCCGAGAAGCTCACGAAGCAGTTCCGGGCCTCGGCCCATTCCCAGGTGCGGGCGCGGAACGACTCCGCGTCGTGGAAGCGCGGGATCACCAGCGCGAAGCGGCCGTTTCCGGCCTCGTCGATGAAGCGATAGCGGCTGAAGTAAACGGCGCGCGGCTGGGCGAGCGCACTTGCCACGGCTCGCTCCAGGAACCCGGGATCCCAGAGATCGTCCGCGGAGAGAAAGCTCACGAAACAGCCGGCGGCAGCGCGGGCGCCGCTGTTCCGCGCCGCACCCAGACCGCGATTGCTGCCGTGATGCACGATGCGCGCGCTCGGCTCGAGCTGCTGCGCGAGCTGCGCGCTGCCGTCGTACGAGCCGTCGTCGACGATCACCAGCTCCCAGTCGTCGAAGGTCTGCGCCTGCACGGAGGCGATCGCCTCGGGCAGGAAGCGGCGCGCGTTGAACACCGGGATCACGACGCTCACCAGCGGACGGGAGCTCGCGCGGCGGGAGGGCTTTTCGCGAATCATGCGATCCTCGTCGGCGCGGCCACGATGTCGCGCTCGCCCGAGCGCAGCTGGACGGACACACGCCTGCACTCGGCGAGCTTCTCGGCTCGCGCGCGGGCACGCTTCGGGTCGCGCATCGGTCCGTGGAAGCGGTACGCGCCTAGCACCTGCGGCACGTGCACGAGCGGCTGGCGCTCGGCGAGACCCAGCCAGAACTGATCGTCCTCGGCCACCGCGAGGGTCGGATCGAAGCCGACGGCGCGCGCCGAATCGCCGCGCGCCAGGAACACCACGCCCATCAGGTAGCGCTCGCGAGCGAGTGCCAAGTCGAACGCGGGCTTGCGCTCGGTGCGCATGTAGCGGCCGTCGTCGCCGACCACGTCGTGGTCCGCGTAGACGCCGCCGAGAGTGGGATCGGTGTCGAGCTCGCTGCCCATCACCTCGAGCGCCGTCGGATAGAGCAGGTTGTCGCCGCCGATCCAGCTGAAGTAGCGGCCGGTCGACTGTGCCAGCGCGTGATTGAGCGACCGCGCGACTCCCCAGTTCGAGTGGCTGAGCGCCCGCACCCGGTCGCGATAGCGATCGATGAGCCGGGCCGAGCCGTCGGTCGAGCCGTCGTCGATGACCAGGATCTCGACGTCCGGATGGGTCTGCGCCAGCAGCGAATCGATCGTCGCGGCGATCGTGGCGCGACACTGGTAGGCGAGCACCGCGACGGAGATCCGGCCGCGCTCGCCGGCCATCTTGCGGCCCATGAGCGTCGAGCGGCCGACGCCGTCGACGGCGGGGCTGCCGGTGATGTCGCGGATGCCGGTGAGCATCAGCGCGTCGGTGGCGGAGCCGCGCAGGTTGGTGGCCTCGCGCTCGCAGAGCAGTCCGGGATGCCAGCGGCTGTCGTCGCTCCACGAGAGCGCCACCCAGCCGCCGGGACGGACCAGCCTCACCAGCCGCTCGACGGTGCGATCGAGAGGCCAGGTTCCCGGGAGATTTCCGAGCCAGGCCCAGACACCGGCGAGCGAGTCCGCGCCCGCGTCGTCGTCGAGCGACGGCGGCGGGATCACCGCGGCCTGCGCGCCGGCGCTGCGCCAGCCCACTACCCGGATCCAGCCCGCGAGCCGTCCGTGGCTCTCGGGCAGCCCTTCCAGAGATGCGATGAAGCGACGCTCATCCATGAGCCAGCCTCGGCGAGACCGCTCGTCCGGCCTCGTAGAACTCGATCAACCCCTGCGCGACGCGCTGCTCGGTCCAGACGTTTTCCATGAACGCCCGCGAGTTCCGGCCGATCGCCTCGCGCTGCGCCGGATCGGCGGCGAGCCGCCGCAAGAGATCGGTCAGCTCTCCCCCGTGACGGGCCCGGAGCCAGGGCACCGACTCGCAACCGAAGAAGTCGCTGATCTCGCTCTTGTTCCACTGGTCGAGGCCGGCGATCGTCGGCACGCCCTGCGACAGCGCCTCGAGCGACGACATGCCGAAGTAGCCCTGCATGTGGTCGAAGCACAGATCCGAGCGGCGCTTTCTCTCCAGACACTCGCGGTGCCGCATGCCCTCGAGCAGCTCGAGCTCGAGGCGCGGGTCGGTGGCGCGCACGCGCTCGACCGCGGTCACCAGCTCGTGGGTGTTCTTGAGGGCGCGGACCGTCGGCGAGTGGCTGAGCACCACGCGGCTCGGGTCGCGCTCTCCTTCGAACGGGCGGTAGAGCGGCTCGCTCGTGGGGACGCAGTTGGGGATCCAGGTCGCCTCGGGCAGCAGGCGAAGCAGGTCGGGAGTGCTGACCAGCGTGCGGCGGCCGAGCACCGCGTAGCGCGTGCGATAGCGAACCGGGTTGGCGCGGAAGTCGGGATGACCGTGGTGGTGATGAACGATCTCGGTGCCCGGCCGCAGGTGATCCTGGACCAGCAGGGGACCGATCTGGAGCTGCTCGTTGGCGAGGACGTGGAAGTGGACCACGTCGGCATCGCGAATCAGCTGGCGGATTTCCTCGTAAGGCCCCGCGCCCAGCTCGGCCGGGCGCGGGCAGCCGACGCAGCCTCGCGTGGGCGGGCCCAGCACCGCCGCGTCGCAATCGGGTCGCCGGCAGAGGTCCGGCACGTAGATGTCGCGCTCGAAGCGGAAATCGTAGCGACGCGTGACCGTGACCAGGCGCGCGTCGACGCCGCCGTGGGCGCGCAGCGCCTTGAGCAGGTTGATCGCCGCTCCTGCGGGATCGTTGGGGGCGATCATCAGAACGCGCATCGTGGTCTCCGAAACGTCTCTCTCGATCCTTCAGATCCGGGCCAGCTCGCCGGCCTCGATGAGCTCGCGGCACTCGCGGAACTCGCGGTCGTTCATGGCGCTCAGGTTCACCAGCAGCCGGTCGGCGTCGCCGAGCCCGGCGACGTAGTCGCGAACACTCGGGAAGTGATGGCGGATCCGCGGCAGCGCCTCGCTGAAGAGCGGCGTCCCGGGGTAGGGCGTGGCGACGAACATCCGCTTGTTGCCGAGCTCCTCGTCGAGGATGAAGCGCGCGGTGGCGCGCAGGTCCTCGCGGGTCTCGCCCGGGTAGCCCGAGATCCAGGTCAGGTTGGGCGTGATGCCGACCGCCTTGGTGGCGCGCACCGCGTCGCGCATCTCCTCGACGGTGATGCGCTTCTCCATCGCGTCGAGGATCGACTGGCTGGCGCTCTCGCCGCCGTAGCCGATGTAGACGCAGCCCGAGTCGGCCATGAGCGCCAGCACCTCGGCGCGCGCCTGGTCGAGACGGCCGTGGCAGCCCCACGGCAGACCGATGCGCCTGAGCTCCGCGCACACCTCGCGCAGCCGCGGCCGGTGCACCATGAAGTTGTCGTCGACGAAACCGATGAAATCGACGTCGTAGCGGGCGCGCAGCGTCTCGATCTCGGCGACGACGCTCGCAGCGCTGCGGAAGCGATAGCGGCCGAAGCCCATCGCCGACACGCAGAACTTGCAGGTCCACGGACAGCCGCGCGACGAGAGCACGTTCATGCTGCGCCGCGCGTTGACCGCCAGCGACGACGAGTTGTTGCTGTTCCCGCCCCAGATCGGGTTCGCGAGGTAGATCTCGATCGGCAGCTCCTCCCACGCGGGGAAGGGCAGCACGTCGAGGTCCTGCGGCGCGTCCGCCTGGAACACGAACTTGGCGCCCCGCCAGGTGAGGCCCGGAATCGCGTGGCCGCGCTCGTGGCACCAGGCGAGCTCGAAGAGCGGATCGAGGGCGTTCTCGCCTTCGCCGCGCACGATGCCGTCGAGGACCGGGATCCACTCGAGCAGGTCGGGACCGATGTCGGTGGCGAGACCTCCGCCGCTCACCAGCAGCGCTTTCGGATGCCGCGCGCGCAGCATTCGCGCCAGGCGGTCCTGCCAGGCGAGCGTGGTGATGAGGCCCGAGAGGCCGATCACGTCGTAGCTCGCGGGATCGTCGGCTACGAGCGCTTCGACTTCGGCGTCGCTCGGGCGCAGCGCGTTGAGATCGAGGACCCGCACCTCGTGGCCGCGCTCGCGCGCCAGCGCCGCGAGGATCGCGAGCCCGGTGGGGATGTTGTTGGGCGGCCGTCGCTCCGCGACGCCGATCGGCGGGTTCACGAGCAGCAGGTTCATGATCGCTGTCTCCGTCGCGCGCGAGCCGCGGCTCAGTGGAGGCCCACGACCACGCGGCGTCCCGGATTGCCGGACACGTAGCCGTCGCCCAGGGTCGGGATCAGATCGTCTTCGGTGAGCACCACGTCCTCGGGGATCGGCCGCGCCGCGATGCGGCCCAGCACTTCACCGAGGCGGTCCGGCGAGAAGCCCGTGCCGGGACCCTTGGTGGTGAGCATCCAGTCCTCGATGCGCTGGCCGGGGGTGATCGCCACCGTCGTGACCAGGCTCTTGGCGAGCTTGCGGCGCGCGGGGCGCTCGGCGGGGAGGCACACCTTCGCGGAACGGCCCATCGCCGCCTCGATGCGTCGCGTGCCGCGCACCAGCTGCGCCAGCTCGTGCGGCTCGAGGCTCGCGGCGTGGTCGCCGCCCTTCATGGTCTTGTCGAGGGTCAGGTGGCGCTCGATCATGCAGGCGCCCATCGCGACCGCGGCGAGCGAGATCTCGATCCCGATCTCGTGGCCCGAGTAACCGACCGGGCACTGGTAACGGCTGCGCAAGAGCTCCATCGCGCGCAGGTGCACGTCTCCGTCGCGGGTCGGGTAGGTCGAGGTGCACTGCAACAGCACGTGCGGCGTGCCGGTGGCGCGCAGCACCCGCACCGCGTTGTCGACCTCGTCGAGGTCGGCCATGCCCGTCGAGAGGATGACCGGCAGACCCTTGCGGGCGATGTGCAGGATCAAGGGCAAGTTGGTGACGTCGGCGGATGCGATCTTGAAGACCGGCGCTCCAAGACGCTCGCAGAAATCGGCGCTTTCCTCGTCCCACACCGAGCCGAAGAAGAAGAGCCCGCGCTCCTCGGCTTCTTCCTTGAGCACCTTCCAGTCGTCCTCGCTGAGCTCAAGGGCGGCTTTGTGCTCGCCGTAGGTGCGGCCGAAGCTGTTGGCGTGCTCGTAGGGCATCGCCAGACCGCTGGCCGTCAGGATCCGGTCGAGGCTGCGCTTCTGGAACTTGATCGCATCGGCGCCGGCTTCGTCGGCGGCGCGCACCAGCTCGAGCGCCACGCCGAGGTCGCCCTGGTGGTTGATGCCGCCCTCCGCGACGATGAACGTCGGAGAACCGGGACCCACCTCTCGTCCGTCGATGGGGATGCGTCTCATGTCAGCCTCCACTCCCATGGGTCGCCGCCTCACAGGCGGCGCACTGCGATGCCGTGGCCTTCCAGGCCGCGGATCGATTCGTAGATGGCGTTCGGCGCGCCGAACGACGTGATGAGCACCGCGTCGGGCTCGAGCCCGACGATGGCGGCCGGGTCCTCGACGAGGTGTCCGCCGACCCAGGTGCCGACGCGGCTGGGATCGCCGTCGACGACGCCCGCGACCAGGACGTCGAGCCCGCGCGCCGCCGCGCTCACCATCTCGCAGGTCTCGGCGGCGCCGAACAGCACCAGCCGCTTCAAGCCGTTCTCGGCCAGCGCCTCGAGCGCGGCGCGAAACGGCAGCTTGGTCTGACCGTAGAGCCGCACCATCTCGCCGCAGAACGCGAGGTAAGCCTGGCTGCGCTCGGCGCGGCCGACGTCGGTCAAGCGATAGCGGATGGTGCGGTTGGTCTCGCCCTCGCGGGCGATCCAGCCGCGCTCCTCGAGATCGCGCAGGTACTCGTTGACGCGCGCCGGGCTCAGCCCCACGCGCTTCGCCAGGCGGTGCTGGCTGGCGCGCTCGTCGTGGCCGAGCGCCATCAGGATCCAGAGCTCGCGAAGCTTGCGAGCCGGGGCCAGGAATTCGGCGCGCTCCAGGAACGGGGCGGGGAAGCTTGGTGCGTCGAGGTTGAAGCTGGTCGTATCCATGCGGGCTCCGCCACTCACCATTCGGTGGCGAAACGGTCGGAGAGCAAGGGTCGTGCCGGTGCGGAAAAGGGCGGGAATTCAGCCTTTTTTGCCGGGGCGCGAACGGACCTACGGAGGGCCGGCCCGCCAGAGTGGACCGCCCCGGCGCGATCTGAACCGCTTCCTCGGGGGGCTTTTCAAGCCCCCCGCCCCGAAAAAAGTGCGATTTTTTCGGGGCCCCACCCCCGAGCCGGCTCGCGTTGCTCGCCGCGCGCCTGCGGCGCGGGCCGATTTCCCACCCGCCAAGGAGGCGGTCCACACGAACGGTCCCTCGCAGCCGCGACGGTCGAGCGCGGTTGATTCGGCGAGGCGGCCGCTCTGCCTACTGGGCAGAAGCTTCCGGCTCGAGAGCGGAGATGACCTGCTCGAGGCGCGGCAAGAGGGTGCGGGCCGCGTCGCGCACCGCGCGGTGCAAGAGCCGCGATTGCTCGAGGCTCCAGCCGAGCGCCTCCTCGGACCCGGGCGGCGGACCTTCGGCCCGCGCCCGCGACGTCCGGTACACGGCCGGCGCGGTGAGGCTGCGGATGAACGGATCGGAGTCGAGGAGCGGCGCGAGGTCGCGCTCCAGCCGGTCGAGGCGCTCGAGCAGCCGGCCGACCTGCGTGGGATCGCGGCGCAGCACCTTTTCCGTGCTGTCGATCACCGCGAGGGCGTCGCTCGCGAGGGTGCCGGCTTCGCGGATCGACGAGCGAGAGCCGCGCAGACCAGCGGCGAGCGTGCGCGCGCGTGTCGACGCGTCGGGTGCGGGCACCGCCGCGAGGATCGCGTCGGCGTCGAGACCGCTGGCCATCTCCGCGACCACCTCCGCGAGCGGCCGCTGCACCGTGCCGCGGATCCGGGCTCCGCCCTCGGTGGCATTGACGATCGTGCGCTGCGCGGCGTCGGTGCGAAACCGGTCCTCGAACCACGCGTGGTAGCAGTAGAACTCGCGCAGCGTTTCGACCTCTCCGCCGTGATAGCCGGGCAGGACGTAGCGCGGCCGCTCGCTCGCCGGGTCGCGGTTGGCGTCGGCGGGAGGGGCGTGGATGTGGCCGTGCACCGAAAGCGCCGAGTGGGTGCGGCCGGCCGGGCCCAGCGCCAGATCCTGCCCCACCAGCACGATCGGGTCGCAGCCCAAGAGCCAGGCGGTGGAGTAGACGGTGTGCGCCACCGAGCCACCCTCGGAAAACTCGTGGGGTATATTCAAGGTTTCACCGACCCAGGTGCTGGCCGGGCTGCTCCCGGGCAGCTCGATCCAGGTGCGCGCGGACCCCAGCCCGAAGAGCCGCGGATGGCTCACCGCCGAGAGCAAGAGGTGGATGCCGTCGAGGCTCACGTCGCCGAATTGCTGGAGCACCGAGTCGCGCCATTCGATCGCCACCGTCATGTGGGGCCGGATCCCGCGCGCCCGCAGCGGTTTCAGCGCCGAGCCGGCGGCGATGACGAGCGCGCGGTCGCCGGCCTCGCGCAGCACGTCGATGTTGCGGTCGAGGGATGGCCCGGCCGCGACGCAGATCGCGGGTTTTCCCCTAAATCGATCGGCGAGGTCGGAGAGGCTCGGCTGGGTCGCGACCTGCGGCAGGTTGGAGAGCAGGTGATCGAGCCACACGCCGCTCAGCGCGAGGCGGCTCAGGACGTTCGCCTCGACGCGCGCGCGGCTCTGGTTGAGCGTGGCGCCCAGGTCGCGAAGCTCGCGTGCGAAAAGCTTCCCGTAGGGCGGCACGATCAGCGTCGCGAGCGAGGCGCCGGGCAGGAACCGCGCCTCGAACGCGAAGCGCAGCTCGAAGGGATCGGTGCTGACGGTGACGCGGGGGTCGCCCAGGCCGCGGCCGAGCAGCGGGTGCGACCGCGCTGTGGCCAGGACTTCCGGCGACGGCTCGAAGACCAGCAGCTCCGCTCTCGGGCAGCGATCCAGCACCGCGCGCGCCAGATGGCCGCTGCCCCAGCCGCCCAGCCAGATCCACTCGGTCGTGGGCGCGAGGCCGGTGGCGAGGCTGCGAGCCTCGGCGTCGGGATCGATCCGGCTCGCGAGGGCCAGCCCGCGCAGCTCGACGGTGGCCGAGCCGGAGCGCGTGGCGACCACGCGCACCTCCCCATCCGTGCCGGGCCGCCCGGCCGTTGTTGCCGGTTGCAGTTGCATGAGTGCCGGAAAACCTCGGGAAATCGGGTGCGATTACTCGCGAGACCCTTCTCCATCGCAACCGCGATGCCGAAGAGCGCGCGCCTCCTTCGCGATCCAACGCCGCGGCGGCGAGGGACCGCCGCCATCCCGTCGAGCGCGTGCGATCGGCGCTCGGAGGCACGCGCCCCGTCGCGTCCGCGGCGCGCGAACCTGATCGGACCCTGCGGTTGCGACGGACCGCAGCCGGGATCGCTCGGATGCCGTCTGGAGCGTGCGCGGTCCCTCGCGCGCGAGCGATCGATTGGTGCCGCGCGGCGGCTGCCCACCGAGGGACCGGTGGGCCTCCAGGGCCGGAAAGGAGCGTGTTTGCGCGTTCGGAGCGCGCGCGATCCCTCGCGTCCGCGGCGCTCGGTCGCGACTCCGAGTGCGCGGGGGCTCAGAACGTGCGGACAAAATCGGATCCTTGCCCGGAGCGCTTCCTGCGAAGCGATCTCGTGCTGTTTGGAGGGACGCGGTCC
>CAZYWA010000230.1:0-11428 GCA_964650975.1 uncultured bacterium | reverse complement strand
TGCGGTCCCTCGCAGCCGCAGGCGTCCATCCTGGTTCAGACGCTGCGGACGCGAGCGACCGCGTCCCTCCAAACAGCACGAGATCGGTTCGAAGCGCTCCGGACAGGTATCCGATTTTGTCCACACGTTCTGAGACGACCGCGCGCCTCGGTCCGGTACGAGGCCATCAGCGCGCGGCGGATCCGAGTCGAGCCAGCTCTGCCGCGGCGCGGTGGCTCCACTCGCTTCCAGCGCCGTAGCGCATCGCGGCTTCGCGCATCGAGGCCGCGGCTCCCGCCCTGTCGCCCGCGTGCTCGGCGATCCGCGACAGGTACCACCACGGCTCGCCGTCGCCAGGGAAGGCGCCGGCGACGGTGCGGTAAAGCGGCTCCGCTTCCGCTTCGTCTCCCGTGTCGTAGAGCAGCCCCGCAAGCTCGAGCATGGCCTGGTGATCGGTGGGAGCGAGGCGCAAGGCTTCGCGCGCCTCCGCGATCGCTTCCGCCGTCTTGCCCTGCTCCGCGAGCGCGCCGGAGAGCGCGTGATGAAAGGGCTCGTGCGTCGGATCGCGCGCGATGCCCGATCGCAGCAGTAGCACCGCCTCGTCCAGGCGCTTCCGCTCGGTGAGCGAGCTCGCCAGGTTGACCAGTGCTTTGCGATTCGACGGCGCCAGCCGGTACTCGCGCTGCCACAGCACCAGCTCGTCTCGATAGGGCCAGATCGCCGCCACCGACCCGGCCGCGAGGACTCCCATCACGACCAGCGACGCGACGCCTCGCGCGGCGATCGGTGAACGCTCGAGGACCGTCGCGAGCGCGAGGCAAGCACCCAGAGAAGGCACGTAGAGCAACCGCTCGGCGAGCGGAGTTCCGACCGGGAAGATCAGATTCGAGACCGGCAAGTAAGCGACCACGAAGACGCCGGCGGCCAGCGCGAACGACGCGGCTCGCGGCTTTCCGCACGCGACCGCGGCGAGCAAGCAGGGTGCGAGCAGTACGATCGCCAGGCCCGGAATCCAGCGCGGATCCGAAAGACCGCGCACGATCGTCGCTTCGGTGACGCGGTCGGGCATGAGCCCCACCGGCACCAGCACCAGCCGCGCCGCCGAGCCGAACGACGCCAGCGCCGAGAGCATCCGGGATTCGACCGGCAATGCTGCGAGCGGATTGTCGTTGGGGTCGATCGCCTCGGTCGCGGTCAGGCCGCCGACCGCCACCGTCCGGACCGCCATCGCCAGCGCCAAGCCGACGAGCAATCGCAGCCACCCGGGAAACCGCGCACGCCACGCGCCCCGGGCCAGATCGCCGAGCAACACCAGTGCGGGGATCGCGATGGCCGTTTCCTTCGCGAGAAACGCCGCACCCATGGCCAGCGCCGCGAGCCGCGGGCGGCGGGCGAGATGCGCCCACCACGCGCCGAAACCGAGGCCGGCCGCCAAGAGCTCGCCGCGGCCGACCAGCGAACCCAGCACCTCGGCGTGCACCGGATGCACGGCGAACGCGAGACCGGCCGCCGCTCCGATCCAGCTCGAAACGAAGAGCAGCGCGATCACCTCTCCGGCCAGGCAGGCAGCCAGCGCGTGAAGCACGCCGTTGGCAACGCGCTGACCCGCGACTCCCAGCGGGTCGAGCGCAGCGAACGAGAGAATCGTGAGGGGCCGGTATTCGTTTCCCTCGCGGATACCCGAGCCTGACCAGTACCCGGTGGCGAAGATCGCACGCCACTGGACGGGTGCGTGCGCGAGCGGATTGCGCTCGACCAGCGCGTGATCGTCGTAAACCGGAGGCGCGCCGAAGACCGGCGCGCTCACCGCGAGCGCCGCGGCTAGCACCGCCGCCCGTGCCCGCCACGAGAGCCGCGCCGCGCCGACGCGAGCCTCGGGAGCTCCGGCCGAATTCAAGCGGTCAGTTGATCGCCGAGCCGCCGGGCACCAGGGCCATCGGATTGATGCCCATGTTGCGCAGCGACGTTTCCCACACCGCCGACGCGTTGTCGGCGAACACCAAGCTCGGATCGACGTCGGTCGTGACCCAGGCGCCCTGCGTGATCTCCGACTCGAGCTGCCCGGGTCCCCAGCCCGCGTATCCCATGAACAACCGGAACCCCGAGCTGCCCTTGGAGCACACGTCCTTGAGCGCCACCATCGAGCGGCTCATGCTGATGCCCTCGGTCACCTTGTGGGTATCGCCATACTCGAGCTCGCTGCCATGCAAGATCCAGCCAACCTCTCGGCTCACCGGTCCGCCGATCATGACCGGCTTCGACGGATCGCCGCCATAGCTCAGGCTTTGCGCGTTGGTGAACTCACCCATGGTGAGCGGCGAGACCTGGTTGATCACCAACCCGAACGAGCCCTCCTTGCCGTGCTCCACCACCAGCACCACCGCGCGATGGAAGTTCGGGTCCAGGAGCTGAGGCATTGCGATGAGCAAGCCGGGCGCGAAGCTGCTCGTCATTCGGGGCCCTCCTTCATCTGCCGACATCTGCCGAGCTCACGCCTGGAGTATACGGCTCGCTTCGAGTGCGGCGAAACCGCTGGAGAGGCGCTGTAAATGATCGACTTCCGAAAGCTCTGGCAAACCCGTGCACCGCGCCCCGAGCGCGCCGCTCGACCCGCGGGCGAAGATCGCCCGGCGCCGGCGCCGGAGGAGATCGTCGCGGCGTACCACCAGACCACCAAGCATCACGCGCATCGCTACGCGCGCGGTCCCGGGTATCTCGACTGGGACACCCAGCCCGATCCGTTCCGCCGTTTCCCGGGCGCCGATGCGGTGCTCCTGCCCTTCATCGAGCACGATTGGACGCCGCCTTACGCACGGCTATTCGAGCCGGCCGCGGTTTCGCCGCGTCCCTTCGACCTGGCCGGAGTGGCGGCGCTCTTCGAGCTTTCGCTGGGCCTCACGGCGTGGAAGGAATTCCAGGCCTCGCGCTGGTCGCTCCGCTGCAACCCGTCGAGCGGGAACCTGCACCCGACCGAGGGCTACGTCGTGCTGGGTCCGCCGGATGGCGGCTCCGGCGCGGACGTCCTCGGCGCCGGCGCGGCGTGCGTGGGGCACTACGCTCCCGCCGAGCACGCCATCGAGGTCCGCGCGCGGCTGGATCCGGCCGCCTGGAACCAGTGCATGCGCACCTTCCCATCCGGCTCGTTCCTGGTCGGGCTCACGTCGATCCACTGGCGCGAGGCCTGGAAATACGGCGAGCGCGCCTATCGCTACTGTCATCACGACACCGGACACGCGTGGGCGTCGCTTCGCCTGGCCGCCGCGATGCTCGGATGGCGGCTGGTGCTGCTCGAGGATCTGGCCGACGGGGACGTGGCGCGCTTGCTCGGCGTCGACCGGTTGGACGAGTTCCACGAAGCCGAGCGCGAGGAGCCGGAAGGGCTCGCCGTGGTGGTTCCGGCCGTAGCGGATGGCGAGACGATTGCGCTCGACCTTCCTCGCGAGGCGATCGACGGCGTCAGTGCGACCGCGGTCTGGTCGGGCCGCGCCAACGTGCTGAGTCCCGACCACGTCGAGTGGAGCGTGATCGACGTCACCGCCGGCGCCGCGGTGAAGCCGCGGACGGCGGCGCGGACGAGGCCGCTCGCGAATCCGGGCTTGGTTGCCCAGAACGCGGCGACCGCGCCAGTGGACGACGGTCCAACGTCTCGCCAGATCGCGATGCAACGCCGCAGCGCCGTGGACCTCGACGGGAAGACCCGGATCTCTCGGGACGCCTTCCACCGAATCCTTTCTCGCGTGATGCCTTCGGCGAACGGCACCGGCTGGATCGCGCCGCCGTGGGACACGATCGCCTGGGAAGCGCGCGTGCACCTGGCCCTCTTCGTTCATCGCGTCGACGAGCTGCCGCCCGGACTCTACGTGCTGCCGCGCAAGCCAGCCGCCACCGAAGCACTTCGAGCCGCCATGCGTCCTGCCTTCCGCTGGGAGCGCGCACCAGGCGGCTCCGACGATGTTCCCCTCATGCTCCTCGACGAGGCCGACGGCCGCGCCACCGCCACGTCGGTGAGCTGCGGCCAGAACATCGCCGGCGACGGCGTCTTCAGCCTCGGCATGATCGCCGAATTCTCGGACACCCTCCGCGAGCAAGGAGCCTGGACCTATCGCCGGCTCCACTGGGAAGCCGGAATGATCGGCCAGGTCCTCTACCTCGAGGCCGAAGCCGCCGGCATTCGCGGCACCGGCATCGGCTGCTTCTTCGACGACGCCGTCCACGACGTGCTCGGTCTGCGTGACACGAAGTTTCAGACCCTCTATCACTTCACCATGGGCGGGCCCGTCGACGACCCGCGCCTCTCCACGCTCCCGCCGTATTCGGCCGAGCGACGCGGGCGCCCCACCGGTCTGGTCGGACCGTAGCCCGCGAGCCGAACGTCGTGGTTCCGCCGCGAGCACTCGGCTTCTCCAGGCCAGACGCTGCGCAGAAGCGCGTGCCCAGCGGCGGCCGAGGAGGGTGGCGGTTCCCTCAGGGCGAGGGACTGGCCGAGTCGCTCGCCGCGCGATCGGCGATGGTGAGCACCGAGCTCTCGTAGTGAAAGAGCGGTGCGCCGGTCTCGTCGTCGACCACGATCTCGCGATAGCCGCCGGCTCGAACCCGGCTCACCAGCTCCTGGGCCGCCTTCACCCGGTCTGCGCGGGGCAACGACCGAAACGACGAGCGCGCGACCGCCGTCCACCGATGCCCGCCGGTGAGCCGGATCTCGGTGAGCGCGATCACGTCGGCGAGCCCGTCCACGGTGAGCGCTTGACCGCTCACGCGAGTCTCAACAGCGCCCACCAGGCCGGTGGCGACGCGCAGCGCGGCCGCGATGCCGAGCACAATCAGCGCGAGCGCTGCGTGGCGCGGCGCCACCGGCCGTCGCAACCGACTCAGCCACGACGGGGCCGGTGGCGCGGCGGTTTCGCCTTGGTCGCTCTCGGTGGCGGGCGCCGGCTGCGGCGCGACACGCTCCGAGCGCTGCAGCGCAAGCTCCGGATCGGCGGCACGGCGCGCGGCGCGGGCTCCTTGCGCGGCATCCATCGCCCGCACCAGCCCGGCGTTGAGCAGCCGCAGCACGTTCGCGAGCAACCGCTCCCGATCGAGCGGCACCAGCTTGGCGAGCTCGCGAACCCGGGTGCTGCCGTCCACGGCGGCGAGCAAAGTCTCGTCGATCTCGTCGAGCCGAAGGGTCTTCGCGGCCGGCTTCCCCTCGACGCGGGTGAGCACCACGGCCAAGAGCGCGGTCTCGTCGAAGTACGGGAGATCGTCGGCGAACACCAGCTTCTGGCGCGCTACCAGCCGCAGCACGATGCGCATCATCACCTCTTCGGGGAGCTGGGTCAGGCCGCCCACGGTGCCGACCGTGGCCTGGCCGTTCACGCGGCGCAGCACCGCACGGTCGTCGTCGTCGAGCCGGATCCTGGAATCCTGGTAGGTCGGATGGAGCGCCAAGGTCTTCTGACGCAGGACCTCGGGATGAAAGAGCGCGCGCTGGGCCATGGGTCGGAGAGGAGTTAGCAGCGCGATCCGAGCGTCAGCAACCAGGCCCTCCCCGGCAAAAATTGCCGCCCACGGGCGGTTGCGCCGCCTCTGGAAGGTGGCGACCGACGGTCGCCCTCGGGGACACCTGCGAGGACTGAAGGTTTTCCGCGACTTGCCGAAGAGACGCGGGAGGCATCGCAGTTGCTAAGCATCTGACCGACCACGGAAGGTTCTCGACCCACCCGAGAGGATCTCATGAGCATCTCCGGCATCCGCAACGGCACTCCCGATCTCACCCGCACCAGCACCTTCGAGACCAGTCGCGGTGGGAGTGGAACGTTCACCGACACGATCACCGGCACCAAGGACGCTTTCACGCGCACCAGCTCCGCGGTGGACGACTCGGGCAACGTGCTCGCGTCTCGCACCACCGACGTGACCCGGAGCGACGATGGCACCCTGTCGTTCCATTCGGACATCGTGACGCCGGACGGGCAGAGCGTCAGTCGCGACGGCACCATCCAGCGCACCGGCGCCGGCACCTACACGGCGCGTGGCACGCTCACCGGCGCCAACGGTGCGACGTTCGATTTCGACAGCAGCGTCACGGCGGCCGACGGAGCCAGCACCGGCAGCTCGCAGATCACCGGCCCCGACGGCCATGTCACCGACGTGTCGAGCCACACCGCGCGCGACGGCGGCGACCTGAGCCGCGACTACGCGATCACGACCCCGGACGGTCAGGAGCACGACGGGTCGTCGAGCGCGCACTTCACGCCGATCTCGATCCTGGCGTGACGAGCCGGCGCTGATTGCGCCGGCTTCCGAGGATTCGAGCAGCCGCTCGCCGCGAGGCGGGCGGCTTCGCCTTGCCCACCATTTGGGCCATTGCTACTCTCGCGGTTTCGCGCATTCGAACCACGCGCGCGAAAGAGCGAGGAGAGCACCACCATGGCCAAGGACGTTTACGCGCTCGGTGAGCAGCCGCCGGTCGGCGAAGTACCGGCCAAGATGCACGCATGGCTGATTCGCCAGGATCGCTTCGGCGTGCCCACCCAGGCCTTCCAGAAGGAAGTCGTCGACATCCCGCCGATCGCGGACGACGAGGTGCTCGTCTACGTGATGGCCGCGGGCGTCAACTACAACAACGTGTGGGCGGCGCTGGGCGTACCCATCGACGTCATCGGCGCACGCAACAAGGCGGGTGAGCCCGAGCCTTTCCACATCGGCGGCTCGGACGCGAGCGGCATCGTCTACAAGACCGGCAAGAGCGTCACCAACGTGAAGGTCGGCGACGAGGTCGTGATCCACTGCGGCAGCTGGAGCGCCAGCTGCCCGACGCTCAAGACCGGCGCCGACCCGATGTACTCGCCCACCTTCCGGATCTGGGGCTACGAGACCAACTGGGGCAGCTTCGCGCAGTTCACCAAGGTGCAAGGGCATCAGTGTCTGCCGCGTCCCAAGCATCTCTCGTGGGAGGCGTCGGCGGCCTACATGCTGGTCGGCGCCACCGCGTACCGCATGCTCCAGGGGTGGCCCGAGCACACCGTGCGGCCCAACGACGCGGTCCTCATCTGGGGCGGCGCGGGCGGGCTCGGCTCGATGGCGATCCAGATCGTGAAGGCGAAGAGCGGCATCCCCGTCGCGGTGGTCTCCGGCGACGACAAGGTCGAGTACTGCAAGAAGCTCGGCGCCAAGGGCTGCATCAACCGCAAGCAGTTCAGCCACTGGGGCATGCTGCCGCACTGGAAGGACACCGCGAAGTACAACGAGTGGGCGAAGGGCGCCCGCGCCTTCGGCAAGGCGCTCTGGGACGTGCTCGGCGAGAAACGCAGCCCGCGCCTGGTGTTCGAGCATCCCGGCGAGGACACGATCCCCACCTCGATCTTCGTGTGCGAGACCGGCGGCATGGTGGTGATCTGCGCCGGAACCACCGGCTACAACGCCACCGTCGACCTGCGCTACCTGTGGATGCGCCAGAAGCGCCTGCAGGGCTCGCATTTCGCCAACGACGACCAGTCGAAGGGCCTGAACGACATGGTGCTCGCCGGCCAGGTCGACCCGTGCTTGTCGCGCACGTTCACGTGGGAGGAGCTGCCGGTCGCGCACCAGTTGATGCACGACAACAAGCACCCGCACGGCAACATGGCGATTCTGGTGGGCGCGCGGAACACCGGCACCGGTGCCAGCGTGGCGCCGCCCAAGACCTGATCCGACACGGGGCCGCGCGAGTGCGGCCGGGGTTAAATTGCCCTGCCGTTTCGGCACTACCGGCGCGCGAGGCACGCCATGACCACCGACCGACATCGGATTCAGCCGGCGACACCCGAGGCACCCGAGCTGGCGCATCGGTCGCTCAAACGCATGCTGGTGCTCTACGTGGTGCTCGTGATCGGGCCCTTCATCGCTCTGCTGGGAATCCTGCGCATCGGTCGAGGCATCACCCCGCCGATCTCCGTGGGCGGGCGCTGGGTGCTCACCGCGGCACTTCCGGCGGGGCAGGGCACGGCGTGTCTCGGACTGGAACCGAGCGACGCGCGGCTCGCGTTCAGCATCTCTCAATCCGGCCGGCAGCTCGCGATCAAGCTCGGCGACTCGGGCCCCTCGTCGACGCGGGGCGAGCTCGACGGCACCCGCGTGCGCGCGCTGGTGCCCCAAGAGGAGGCCACGGGTGGCGCCGCGGACGCATGCCCAGGCGCGCGCGGGCTTCGCATCGAGAGCTGGGTCGACCGCAGCACCGATCCGGTGCGGATGACCGGAGAGCTGCGCGCGGCCGGATGCTCGAGCTGCGCCACGCTCCCGTTCAGCGCCGAGCTCACGAGCAGCAAAGGCTGATCGAGAAGGCTGGCGATGCACGCGGTCCTGACCCTGCTCCTCCAGGTCGGTGTGATCCTCGCCGCGTCGCGCGCGGTGGGGCTCGCATTCCGCCGCATCAACCAGCCGCAGGTGATGGGCGAGATGATCGCGGGCATCCTGCTCGGTCCGTCGTTCTTCGGATGGGTCGCGCCGCACCTCTCGGCGGCAGTCTTTCCCGCGGCGAGCCTGAACGCGCTGCAGGCGCTCAGCCAGACGGGGCTGGTGCTCTTCATGTTCCTGGTGGGCGCCGAGCTCGACCCCAGGCTCTTGCGCGGACGCGGCGAAGCGGCGGTCATCACCAGCCACGCGAGCATCGTCGCGCCCTTCTTCCTGGGCTCCGCGCTGGCGCTCTACCTCTATCCGCGGCTCTCCGACGACAGCGTCCACTTCACCGGGTTCGCGCTCTTCATGGGCGCCGCGATGAGCATCACGGCCTTCCCGGTGCTGGCGCGGATCCTCACCGAACGGAACCTGATCCGCACCAAGGTGGGCGCGGTGACGATCGCCTGCGCCGCGGTCGATGACGTGACCGCGTGGTGCATCCTCGCCGGCGTCGTGACGCTGGTGCGCGCCGAGTCCGCGCCGCGCCAGCTGCCGCTCACGCTGGGCGGGTCGGTGGCGTTCGTGCTGGTGATGCTGTTCGGCGTGAAGCGGCTGGTCGCGCACCTCGATGTCTACTACCGGAACCGCGGACGGGTCCTCACCCAGGACATGATCGCGGTGGTGCTGCTGCTCATGGTGGCGTCCGCGTGCGTGACCGAGTGGCTGGGAATCCACGCGCTCTTCGGCGCATTCCTGATGGGCGCGATCCTGCCGAAAGGGGGCAGCTTCGTCCGCGACTTGACCGACAAGCTCGAGGACCTGACCGTGGTCTTCCTGCTGCCGGTGTTCTTCGCGTTCACCGGCTTGCGCACCCGCATCGGCCTCATCCAGGGCACCGAGATGTGGGTGCAGTGCGGCCTGATCCTGCTGGTCGCGGTGGCCGGCAAGCTGGGCGGCTCGACGATCGCGGCGCGCGCCACCGGCCTTTCGTGGCGGGAGGCCGGAGCGCTCGGCACCCTCATGAACACCCGCGGCCTGATGGAGCTGGTGATCCTGACCATCGGCCTCGACCTGGGCATCATCTCGCCGGCTCTGTTCGTGATGATGGTGCTGATGGCGATCGTCACCACCTTCATGACCACGCCGCTGCTCGAGTGGATCTACCCGTCGCGGCTGATCCGCGAGGAGGCCGACGGCGAGGAAGGTGGCGACGGCTACGGTGTGTTGATTCCGGTGTCGCTTCCCTCCGCGGGACCGGAGCTCTTGCGGCTGGCGCGCGCGATCGCCCACGGCGCGGCCAACGTACGGATCTACGCGCTACACCTGGCGCGAGTGAGCGAGCAATCGCTGCTCGATCCAGGCGTGGCACCCTCGGGCGCCACCGAGATCGGCCCGCTCGAGCCGCTGCTGCGCGCGGCATCGGCGCACCAGATGGACGTGCAGCCGCTGGCGTTCGTGAGCCGCGATCCGGGCTCGGACATCACCGCGGTCGCGAATGCCAAGGGCGCCAAGCTCATCCTCATGGGCTGGCACAAGCCGGTGCTGAGCCAGAGCATCCTGGGCGGCACCGTCAACATCGTGATGAACGAAGCGCGCTGCGACGTCGCGGTGTACGTGCCGCGCCGCTTCGATCCGTGGCGCCGGGTGCTGGTGCCGTACATGGGCGGCGTCCACGATCGCGGCGCTCTCGACCTGGCGCGCCGCATGGCCGGCCGCGGCGTCAAGACTCCCGGGCAGACGGCGTTCGAGTGGGGCGATCCGCACGTCACCGTGCTGCACGTGGTGCCGCCGGGACGCGGCGACGACCAACCGCGCGCCGGACTCTCGAGCGCCGCAAGCGTCTTCGAGTCCGAGGGAATCGAGCTCAAGGTCGTCGAGAGCGACGCGCCGCTCGAAGTCGCGGTGCGCGAGGCGCAGCGCGGCTACGATCTGGTGATCGTCGGCGTGTCGGAGGAATGGGGCCTCGAGCCCAAGATGTTCTCCGGCGAGCACGAGCGCTTCGCCGCCGAGTGCCCGGCCTCGCTGGTGATCGTGCGCAAGTACGTGCGTCCCGATCGCACCGACTCGGTGAAGACCAACACGCTCAAGGCCGAGACCCCGGCTCCCGCCACCGCCGCCTAGCGGGTTTCCTCGGGGGTCTGTTCCAGACCCCCGCCCCGCAAAAAACGCGGTTTTTGCGTGGCCCCACCCCCAAGCCGCCTCGCTTCGCTCAGCGCGCGCCTCTGGCGCGTGCCCTGTGAGAGGTCTGCTAGATCCAGCTAGATCGAGACCGCGTGGCGGCGGGACGTCGCGAGGGGGGCGGCGGCTCTCGCTCGTAGCGCCGAGAGCCAGGCGTCGACGTTCGCGATGGGCGGCGGCGCGCCGAGGCCGCGCTGGTCGGCGAGATCGAGCGCCGCCGAGCGGTAGGCCGCGCTCGCCTCGCAGTCGAGGCCCGCCGCGGCGTCCACGGTGAAATGGAGCGTGCCCACGCGCACCTCGAGAGGAGCTCGCTCTCCACCCTGGTCGAGCCCGCGATGAAGCCAGGCGATGCCGTCGGTGCCGGCGACCTCGATCGAGAGATCGCTCGCCCCACGGGCCCCCGCATCGTCCGAAGCCGGCGCGCACACCAGCTCGAGGTGCGAGTAACGACCTGGAGCCATGTGCCGGAGCGCAAGCACGGCTTGTCCGGCGCCGCTCGCCGAATCGATGTTTGCGTAACCCGTGAGGCTGGTGATGGGCCCGGCGACTCTCGCGAGCGGCAGGAATCGATCGAGCGCCGGCTGGCTGAACCAATCGCCGGCGCCGCACTCGACACCGCACGACGGGCGCGTCGCGGTGCCCCGCGCGCGGATGCGGATCGTCGTCAGCTCTCCCAGCACGTTTCGTTCGATCAGCTCGATCAGCGCGGTGAACGGCGGGTAATGAAGCACCGGGTCGAATACACGCAGGCGTCCCAGCGCCGCGGTGTGACTCCACGTCAGCCGATCCAGCTCGCCCGGATCGGCCACGGCGCGGTGCACCGAGACCGTGAGCCCGCGAACCAGAGCGGCGCCCACCGCGTCGGCGGTCGCGAGCGCCGGATCGGCCACTTCCACCGCATCCACGCGATCCA
>CAZYWA010000229.1:0-11432 GCA_964650975.1 uncultured bacterium | reverse complement strand
CTCGCGAGTGGTCTCGACCAGCCGGCGCGTGGCCGGACTGGGAGTGCCGACGTAGAACGTGCGCGAGCTGTCGCCGTGAAACCCTTCGAGGAGCGGCGTCACGTCCACGTTCACGATGTCGCCGTCCGCGAGCTCCTGATCGTCGCGCGGGATGCCGTGACACACGACCTCGTTGATCGACGTGCATACGTGCTTCGGGAAACCGCGATAGCCGAAGGGAGCACTGAGGGCACCCGCCGACTCGGTGAGCTCGTCGACGGCGCGATCGATGGCACCGGTGGTGACGCCGGGACGGATCATCCCTTCGATCTCGTCCAGCAGCCACGCGGCGACGCGGCCGGCCTCTCGCATGCGGTCGACCTGGAACGCGTTCATGCGCACCGGCTTGGGCGGCTTCTTGTGCTCGGCACGACGCATCGTGAACGATCCCGGTTCGGAGTCTCGATCGGCCGGCCGCGAGCCGCGATCAAACCTGCGCCGCCCGCTCGGGTCGAGCGCCGCGCGAGGCGCGAGCCGGCAGGCCAAACAGCTTGGCCGCTCCCCAAGCCGGTGCCCAGGGGGGCGTCAAGCGCTGCAGCCAGCTCGTTGCCCGGGCGTCGGTGCCCACGTCGAGCTCGAGCACCTCGATTCGCTCCGCGTACGCCGCGGCCGCGGAACGCAGCTCGTCGCCACGACCGGCCGCGCGCATCGTCGCGAACACTCGCCAACCGTCGCGCGCGAGCCGCAGCGCCATCCCGCGCCCGAACCCGCTGCTCGCCCCGGTGACCAGCACCGATCGCTCGCCGGACATGATCGGCGCGAGTCTGCCATGCGCGCCTCGCGGACGTCGAGGCGAGCGCGAGCCTCGCGAACACTCGTTGCTAGACGCCGAGTCCGGGCGCGGATTAGCCTTCGCCGCCTTTCTCCTCGGCCGACTCCGCGAGACACGAGCAGCTCAATGGGAACCTCGGAAGCGATCACCCGCGGCGTGCGAATCCGCGTTCGCTCGGAGTACATCCCCGAGCGCTCGGACCCGGCGCAAGGCGAATGGTTCTTCACCTACACGGTGCGCATCGCCAACGAGAGCGACGAGACGGTGCAGCTGGTGAGCCGACACTGGATCATCACCGACGCGAACGGTCACGTCGAGGAAGTGAAGGGACCGGGCGTGGTCGGGGAAACGCCGATCCTCGAGCCCCACGGCGAGACCTTCGAGTACACCTCGGCGTGCCCGCTCACCACTCCGTTCGGCACCATGCGCGGCACCTCCAAGAACGAGCGCTTCGACGCCGAGATCGCCGCCTTCTCGCTGAGCGAGCCCTATTCGGTCAATTGAGGCGACGGCTCCGCGGCGCCTCGCTCAGTAGAAGCGCGGCTCGCCGTTGGGACGGGTCTTCCAGCGGCGGTGGCCCCACAGCCACTGGTCGGGGAAGCGGCGGATGATCGCCTCGGTGACGCTGGCCACCTCCTGGGTGGTTGCGATCGCGTCCCGTTGAAGCCCGTCCGCGGGACGCGCCTCGATCGGCTCGCCCACGTGAATGGTGTGCCTTCCGCCCGCGCCGCGCGAGATGAACGCGGGGACGATGACCGCCCCCGTCTTGAGCGCGAGCTTGGCGATGCTCACGTGGGTGCAGGCCTCGATGCCGAAGAACCGCACGAACTCGCCCTCCTCGCGCGTCGCATTCTGATCGCCGAGGATCCCCAGCACTCCGCCGGCGCGCAGCACCCGGAACGCGTCCTTGCCGCTGCCCTTCTTGTCCAGCACCTGATTGCCGAAGCGGGTGCGCATCCGGTTCAGGTGCTCGTAGACGAGCGGGTTGTCCATGGGGCGGGCCAGGAACGCGAGTGGATGCCCGTGCGCGCTGTGCGCCAGCGCCATCAGGTCGAAGTTTCCGACATGCCCGGTGAGGATCACGACCGGCCGCCCGGCGGCGCGGAGCCGCTCGAACCACTCGACGTTCTCGTAACGCACGCGGTCCCGCACCTGCTCCGCCGTGAGCTCGCACATGTGCGCGGTTTCGATCACGATCGCCAGCACGTGCGCGTACATGGCGCGCAGCACGACCTTGGCGCCACCGAGCGCGGGCAGCTCGGGCCCCATGGCCATCTCGAGGTTGAGCCGCGCGATGCGGCGGTGGCGTCCGTCGACGGCCATCACCAGTGGCGCCAGCACACGGCCCACGGGAAGCGCCCAGGCCCAGGGCACCCGCCGCAACGCGGCGAACAACATCCGCATCGCCAGGTATTCGGCGCGAGCCTGCCGGCCGCGTGGATCCCGTTCAGCCATCCGGATCCTCGATGGCGAGCAGCTCGAAGAGCTGTCTCTTCACCAGACCCAGGAAGCCCTCGGCTTCGGAACGTGCGAGACCGCCGGCCGCGAAGCTCATCTCCATCTGCACCTCGTTCCGGTAGGTGTAGAGCGCCAATGTCGCGGGCATCGGATATCCGCACTGGTAGAGATGCCGCAGGTAGACGATGGGCAGCGCGCCGATCCGGTCGACGCTGCCGCCCTCGGGACGCTGCCAGATCGGACCGACGTTGCTCACCGTCAGGGTGGGCGTCGTGCCGGGTGCCCGTCGCATGGCGAGCACCCGGCGCAGCGAGGCGACCACCCACGAATAGGGCAGCGCGAAGATCATCATGGTGCGCGCCAGCGTGATCAGCGGAAGGGGCGTGGCCTTGAGAGGCACCGTCTGCGCGCGAATCGCGCCCAGCAGCTCGTCCCGGGAATCGACCGTCGAGGCCGGGACGTGGATCTCCACCGCGACCCCCTGGTTGGCGATGCTCTCGCGCGGATCGAGGCGCAGGTAGGCGCGCAGGTTCATCGGGACCGAGAGCGTCACCTTGCGAAGGCGGACGTCGCGACGCGCGGCGAAGTCGACGCACGCCCGCGCGACCGCGGCCAGCACCACGTCGTTGACGGAAATACGCTGGCGCCGCCCCGCCGCGCGGATCGCATCGAGCGTCGCGGCCGGAAGCACGCGCTTGACGCCGAACGTGGTCACTCCTCGTTCCGACCAGGCGACCGGCAGCGCGTCGTGGCGCGGGGGCCGGTTCCAGCGCGCGACCCGCGCGTGCGCCAGCCACGCGGCCCCCAGCCCGCGAAGCCCGACCGCGGTGAAGCAGCGCGCCATGCCGCGCGGCGCGATGCGCAGCTGCTCGCGGCTCGGGCGCTCGCCGCGCGCCATCGCGTCGAGGATCTCGGCCAGATCCTGGCTCAGCACGGCGAGCGCGATCCCGTCGAGCGCCGCGTGATGGATCCGGATCACGAGACCGGTTCCCAGGTCGCCGTGCTCCACGACCACCAGCTGCACGGGAGGCTCGCGATCGAGGTCATGGGGCTCGTTCCCCAAGCGCTCGAGCTCCGCATCGAGCACTTCGTGAAGCGGCGCGCTGCGCACGTAGCGCGGCGACGAAGGCTCGAAACGCGGCTCGATCTTGCGATCGAACCGTTCCTTCCACGCGAACCCGGACCAGCCGTCGCGCCGCCAGCTGCGCCTGGCGAGCAGCGAGCGCAGGATCGGATAGCGCTGGCTCAGGATGTCCCAGGCCTCGACCACCCGCGCTCGATCGAGCCGGCCGGGCACGCCGATCACGAACGTGGCGCCGAGGCCAAGCCCGGCGTCGTGCGAGGCGAGGAAGAACCGCTCGACGATGCTCAGGACCTGCATGGGTGCTGGAGCTCGCGCGGCGGATTCGGTCGACGGGGACGGAGGAACCGGGAGAAATGGCCTTTCCAGCGACAAAAGGAAAGGCCGCGTTAGGCTTTCGACTCCGCGGGGCACCCATGGATCTCGAATTGCTGCGCTGTCCTCTCTGCAAGGGCCGCCTCGCGCCACGCGGCGAGCACCTCGATTGCCCGCCGTGCCGTCGAGGGTTTCCGGTCCATCGTGGCATTCCCGATCTCCGCGTGGGCGACCGCAACCCCACCTCCCTTGCGGGGCACGCGGCGGATCCAGCGGCGCGGATGTGGCTCAGGATCCGGCAGGCGCACGGCGAGCTGCCTCGGCAAGGTGTGGCCCTGGATGCCGCGATGGCCTCGCCCGACCTTCTCGCGGCGCTGGGTGACGGGTTCCGCGCGCTGCTCGGCCTGGGTGCCTCGCCCGAGGCCCTCGCGACCCTGCGGGGCGAGCTCGAGCGCTCGACGCGGGTGCCGGTGACGCTGGTGGCGGCCAGCGCCGAGGCGCTCCCCGTCGCCAGCGAGGCGATCGACCTCGTGGTGCGCGTCGCGGCGCTGCCTCGCGAAGCAGGGTCGCTCGAAGGCGTTCTCGGCGAGGCACATCGCGTGCTCGCTCCGCGCGGGCACGCGTATCTCCGCGACCCCACCCGGACCAGCCGAGCCGGCGCCCTCGACCGGGCCGCGCGCGCCGCGTTCGCCGACGGCTACTGGCTCGCGACGATGGGATCGGGAAGCCGCGCTCCCCGAGGCACGCGATTCGCCGTTCACCGCCACGTGCAGGCGTGGCTCGGCTTCGAGTACACGCTGGGTCGCGGCATCCAGACACCGTCGCGGTCGGTGCTGTCGATGGTGCTCGGGCGCTGGCGAGGGGCCCCCGAGCTGGTGGCGTGGCGGGTCCGGCCCGAGCGGCGCGACTGGAAACACACCGCCTCAGACGAGGCGATGACCTTCGGCCGCTTTCATTTCCCAGAGCCCGCTGCGTCCACCTGACTTGCGGCTCAGCACGAACGGACCGAGGCGCATGCCACGGTCCACGGCCTTGCACATGTCGTAGATCGTGAGCGCCGCCGCGGTGGCCGCGGTGAGCGCCTCCATCTCGACACCGGTCGGCCCCTGACAGCGCACGGTGACGGCGATGTCGATCCGGGCCGGATCCCGCCCGGCCTCGAAAACGACGTCGACCCCGCTCACCGCCAGCGGATGGCACATGGGGATCCAGTCCGAGGTGCGCTTCGCGGCCTGAATCGCGGCGACTCGCGCGACCGCCAGCACTTCGCCCTTCTCGATCTCACCGCGCTCGATGCGTGCGAGCGTAGCGTCGCGCATCCACACCGCACCGCGAGCGGTGGCCTCGCGCCGCGTCGGCTTCTTGCGCGTCACGTCCACCATCCGAGAGCGGCCCTTGGAGTCGAAGTGGCTGAACCGTGGCATCGTACCGTTCCTCTTTCGCTATGCGGTGCAAGCGCACCGACGATAGCATCCGCCCCGCCATGCGACCGGATCGTTCCGAGGTGCTCGACCACACCGCCCACGCGACCGGCTCCTATTCCATCTGGCCGGGCGTCGCGCTGATCGCGGCGGCGACGCTCGCCGTGCTGATGCCCGGCGTCCTCGGTTCGGATCCGCTTTACGGCTTCGATTCGTTGCAGGAGACGTTCTTCTGGCAGGCATGGATCCACGCGCGGCTCGGCCATGGAGCGTGGCCGGTGTGGTGTGCCGGCCTGGCGGGCGGACTACCGCTGGTGGCCGAGCCGGTCGTGCAGTTCTGGTACCTGCCCGCGGCTCTGCTGCACGCGGTTTTCGCGCCGGGACGTGCGATCAACCTCACCTGGGAGATCCATCTCGTCTGGGCGGGAGCGGGAATGCTGCTGCTGCTGCGCGATCGCGGCCTGAGCGCAGGCGCGGGCATGGTGGGTGGCCTCGCGTACGCCGTGGGCGGCTGGATGCTCGGACACCTGCCGATGGGCGGACTGCCCCATCTCGCGACGTGCTCGTGGACGCCCTGGATCTTCCGCCAGTGCTTGCTCCTCGGCGACGACGCCCGCGGCCCGGCCCCGCGCGACATGGCCTGCGCGGCGATCGCGGTCGGCGCCGGAGTGCTCGCGGGACACGAGCAGTTCCAGTACAGCACGCTCGCCGGTCTCGCGGTGTTCGTGGCGTTGAGCGGCAGTAGCCCCGCGGAGCGAACCGCTCTCCGCCAGTCCTCGCCGCCGAGCCGGCGCGCGGACTTCGCACGGCTGGGATTGGCAGTGGCGCTCGGTCTCGGCCTCGCGTGCGTCGTCGCCGTTCCCTACGCCGAGCTCGTCGGTGCGTCCAACCGAGGCGCGTCGTTGCCGGGCGAGTTCGGGATGTTCGGCGCCCGGCTCCTGCCTGCACAGTTGCTCGCGATCCTGGCGCCCACGTTCTTCGGCGACGGGGTCGGGACGCCGTACTGGGGCTTCCCCACGCGCGAATCCGTCACGCTCTTTCTGGGCATCGTGCCGCTGGCGCTCGCGCTTTCGCCCGCCCTTCCTCGAGCGCGGCGCGAGACCTGGGCGCTCCGCGCCCTGGCGAT
Organism: uncultured bacterium; assembly: GCA_964650975.1. Lineage (GTDB taxonomy): Bacteria > JADJOY01 > JADJOY01 > JADJOY01 > JADJOY01 > CAZYWA01. Next base: position 5,220 of record CAZYWA010000229.1, on the reverse strand, counting down.
CCTGGCCCTGGTGCTCGCCCTGGGCCCCGCGACGCACCTCTACGGATTTTTCGAGCGCTGGCTCCCACTCTTCGGCCGAGCCAGGCATCCGGCTCGCTGGCTGCACCTCGCGGCGTTCGCCGGGGCGTGGCTCGCCGCCTGGGGAGCCGAGGGCGTGTTGCAACGGCTTTCCTCGCGCGTCCGGCCGCGGTCCGTCACGCCGATTCGAAGCGTTCTCGCCGGCGCCGCCAGTCTCTCCGGATTCGGCGTGGTGATCGCCGTGGCCGTGGTGGCATGGCTGTGGTTCGCTCCAGCAACGGGCGGCGACCCGAGGTTCTCGCGGCTGGTGTCGAGCACCGTCGAGGAAAGCGCCCTGCCCGCAGGCCATCCGCTGCGCCACGCCGAGCCGCACGCTCTCGCTCAGGCAGCGGCCCGGGCTCGCGGAGCGCTTCTCCAATCGATCGCCGTGGCGCTCGTCGCCACGTTGCTGCTGAGCACCGCGCGAGCGGCTGGCGCCTCGGCCATGGGAACGCCGATCCTGGTCGGGCTCACACTGCTCGATCTGGTCGGGTTGAGCCGGCGCTTCGTCTTCACCTTCTCGGCCGATTCGCTGGCGATGCCTCCGGCCGTCGAGGAGGCGCTCGGACCCGCGGATCCCGAGTTCCGGATCGCGTCGATGGTCCCGGGAAGCGCATTCCCGTTTCCACCGCCCCTCCAGGGAGAGCACGCGATCCTGAGCGCCGTGGGTCAGCTCGACATGCATCGAGTACTGCTCGACGGAAGAGCTTCCGCCCAGGCCGGCGTTCCCACGACGCCCCGCGACTGGTTGCGGCTGGCGCTCGGCGGGAAGGCCTACGACTTCAACTACGCCGCCGTCGGCCCTCGCCCGATCCTCGATCTGCTCGCGGCTCGCCATCTCCTCACGGGCGTGGGAGTGCGGCCCGACGGCCCCGGATGGACACGCGTGGCCACCGGCGATGCGGAGTGGACCTGGCGGAACGAACGAGCCCTGCCGCGCGCGACTCTCGTGCACGCGTGCTCGTCCGCGCCGTCTCGAGCGACCGCGCTGGCGATGCTGCGATCGCCCGCCGCGCAACCGGCTCGCCGCGCGTGGGTGATCGGCGAGTGCCCAGCGGGCATCGAGCCGGCGCCGTCGGACGCCGGCCAGGCGGAGAAGATCGATTGGCTCACGGCCACCGACGAACGGGTCGAGCTCCAGGTGGTCGCCGCGACCGGTGCGCTGCTGCGGCTCGCCGACAACGATTTCCCCGGATGGTCCGCTCGCGTCGACGATCGCGACGTGCCCACCCTCCGCGTCGACGTGGCGTTGCGCGGCGTGGTGATTCCGCGCGGCACGCACCGCGTGGAGTTCCGCTACCGGCCGTCCGCCCCCTGGGTGGGGATCGTGCTCTCGCTCGCGACCTGGACGGTCGTGCTGATCCTCGGAACGCTGCCGGGCTTCGGCGGTCCGGGCTTGGCTCGACCCGCTCAGCGGTGGATGACGTCGATCAAGCGGCGCCAGCGATCGTCGTCGCGGCCCGGCACGAACGGCCAGTAGAGCGTGACCCGATCGAGCACGCCAGTGTACTTGCTGCGGATCAGCTCGGGGATCTCGTCCCAGGTCCCTTCCACGGCGCAGTGGGAGAGCATCTCGTCGGAGATGAGCGCGGGCATGTCGGCCCATCCGCCGGTCCGGGAAAGCTCGCTCAGCCGGTTGCCGATCTCGCCCCAGCCGTGGATCTCGAGGATCTTCGCGTAGGTGCGGGTCGAGGCGTAGAACGACAGCTGACTCCGCACCAGCGCGCGCATGTTCTCGCGCTCGTCCGCGGTGGCGCCGGCGATCACGAACACGCTGCTGGTGAGCGCCACGTCGCGGGGATCGCGCCCCGACCGGGCCGCACCCTCCGCGACCAGCGGCTTCACGAACTCGTTCACGTAGCGGGTGGTGTGGAACGGATGAACGTGGAATCCGTCGCACAGCTCGCCGGCGAGCCGGCACATGTACTCGTTGACACCGGCGATGTAGATCGGGATTCGCGGGTGCTCGATCGAGCCGCCGCTGAAGAACGGCGTCATGAGCGAGAACTGGTAGAACTGGCCGCGGTAGTCGAGCGGAGTCCCGTTCTGGAACGTGTCCCAGATCGCGCGCAGCGCCTGGATCTGCTCCTTGAGCTTTGGACCCGGCGACTCCCACTTCACCGAAAATCGCTTCTCGTTGTGCCCTTTGACCTGGGTGCCGAGCCCCAGGATGAACCGCCCCTGACTCGCGGCCTGGAGGTCCCAGGCGATCTGGGCCGTCACCATCGGCGAACGTGGGAACGCCACGGCGATCGCGGTGCCCAGCTCGACGCGCTTCGAATGCACCGCGGCGACGGCGAGCGGCAGGTACGGATTGTGCCCGGCCTCGGAGGTCCACAGGCCGTCGAAGCCCATGTCCTCGGCGATGCGCGCGACATCGGGGATGGCGGCCAGTGCGTTGGTCTCGACTCCTGCGTCGATCTTCATTCGCGTCTCCTCGGTTCGCGCGTGGTCGCGACCGGCGATGATCGGGCGGCCAAGCTAGCGCGTGGTGCCGTCGCGGGGGAGTGAGCGAAATCCGCCGGATGGATCTACAATCGGGGGCATGGACTCCTGGGAGTCGCCACGCCGGCGCTTCGCGGCCTTGGTCGATCGGCCCGACGACGACATCCCGCTGGCCGAGGCGGCGGCCTCGATCGCGCTCATCGCCTATCCCGAGCTGCCGGTGGACGCCGTGGTCGCCCAGCTCGAATCGCTGGCCGCGCGGGCCCAGGCACGGGTGGGGCTCACCCGCTCGCCCGTCGCGCTGCGCGCCGCGCTCGAGCGCGTGCTCTACGGCGAGCTCGGGCTCACGGGCAACGACGCCGACTACTACGATCCGCGCAACAGCTTCCTGAACGACGTGCTCGAACGCCGGCTGGGGATTCCGATCTCGCTCTCCGTGATCTACCTCACGGTGGCCCGCTCGCTTGGGCTCGAAGCGGACGGCATCGGCTTTCCGGGGCATTTCTTGCTGCGGGTCCGCGTGGGTCCCGCCGAGCACGTCGTGGTCGACGCCTACGCCGGGGGGCGCGACGTCGGCGAAGCGGATCTACGCGCGTTGCTGTCCCGCATCGCGGGCCGCGACGTTCCGGTGCGCCCTGCGTACCTGGTCCCGTCGAGCGCCCGCGACATCCTGGCACGCATGCTCGGCAACCTGCGCGGGATCTACGCGGGCCGCGGCGACGCGATGAAGACCCTCGAGACCATGGAGTGGCTGGTGCTGACCCGGCCGCTCAACCTCGAGCTCAAGCGCGATCGGGGGCTTCTCTATTACCGACTGGGGTCGATGTCGGCAGCGGTCGACGACCTCACGACCTACCTGCGCGGCGAACCCGAGGCCGAGGATCGTCCGGCCATCGAGCGGCTCATCGAGAAGGCGAGCGCCGCCACGCTCGCCGTGAACTGAACGCCACGCGCTGTCCGAACCGCCTCAGGACTTGGGGACCTTCTTCCAGTCGGAGAGGAACTTCTCGAGGCCGATGTCGGTCAGGGGATGCTGCGCGAGCTGCATCATCACCTTCCACGGCATGGTGGCGACGTCGGCGCCGATCTTGGCGGCGTCGAGGATGTGCAACGGGTGGCGCACCGAGGCCACCAGGATCTCGGTCTCGTAGTCGTAGTTGTCGAAGATCTGCCGGATGTCCTCGATGACGTCCATGCCTTGATGGCTGATGTCGTCGAGGCGTCCGATGAACGGGCTCACGTAGCTGGCACCGGCCTTGGCCGCGAGCAGCGCCTGCGTGGCCGAGAAGATCAGGGTGGTGTTGATCCGGATGCCCTCGCTCGAGAGCCGGCGGATGGCCTTGAGGCCCTCGGGAATGAGCGGCACCTTGACCACCACGTTCTTGTGAATGGCGGCCAGCTCGCGGCCCTCCTTCACGATCGCGTCCGCCTCGACCGAGACCACCTCGAGGCTCACCGGTCCGTCGACCACCGCGAGGATCTCGTCGACCACCGCGCGAAACGGCTTACCTTCCTTGGCGACCAGGCTCGGGTTGGTGGTGATGCCGTCCACGAGACCCGCGGCGAGGCCTTCCTTGATCTCGGTCAGGTTCGCGGAATCCATGAAAAACTTCATCGCTGTTTTCTCCCTGCGCAATGGGATCCAGGGGTCAGTCTACGGTCGAAGGGAGGGGAGTCCAAGCAGGCCCGCTGATGAGTCGACGACCGGTCCGCGACTTGACGCGCCGGTCCCGGTCTCTATCCTGCGCGCGCGCCCGTGGACCCGACACCGATGAACGAGACGAACACGCCTCGCTGGATCACCGTCGCGTTCGGTGACGAGAACCGGCCGGTGCGCGCGACGCTCGCCGTTCTGGCCATGGCCGGAATCATGGCCTGGTTCGCGTTCGCGGGTCCGCTCCACGAGATCACCTTCGCGCAGTGCCTGGCCGATCCGGTGCGCTGGGACGGCAAGGACCTGATTCTCTCGGTGCAGCGCGTTCATGGTGTCGAGGATGGATACGTGATGGTCAGGGCCGGGCGTGGTCTCGGCCGGGTGCGCCCGCCCGCCGACGTGAACCTGGCCGACGTTCAGCCTGGCGACACGATCAGCACTTCCGGGGTGTTCCGCTCGACCGGCGTGCTCGAAGCGAGCTGGTTTCACGTCCACACGGCGCGTCACTGGAAGAACCGGGCGTCGCTCGTGGGCATGTTCGGCGCCCTCGGCGCCGGCGCGATCGTGTTCCGGTGGGACCGGCGCGGACGGGGACTGGTGGAGCGGTTCGACGATGCCTGACCTGATCACTCACGGACTCTCGGGTCACCTCTCGGGCCGTCTGGTCGGGCTCAAGCGCGGCGTGGTGCTGCTGGTGATCGGCAATTGCCTGCCCGATCTGCTGGGCCGCTTGCCGGTTCGAATCTTCGGCGAGGCCAACTTCCGGTGGGGCCATTTCGCGGAGCCCTACTGGTACTGGATGTGGGTACCCGGTCATCTACCGGCCGGGCTGCTGCTCGCCTGCTATGCGCTGTCGCATCTCTTCGTGGAAGCGCGACGTCCCGCCGCCTTCGTGACCCTGGTCGCGGGCTGCGCCACGCACCTCCTCATGGACTCCTTCCAGACGCACGCCGCGGGCGGCGAGCCGGTCTTCTGGCCGCTCAGCTGGCACAACTTCGAGATCGGGCTCGTCTCGCCCGAGGCCAGCCTCGATTGGATCCCGTGGCTCTGCGCGGCGAGCGTGG
>CAZYWA010000228.1:0-11518 GCA_964650975.1 uncultured bacterium | reverse complement strand
GAATCCGCTCGCCGATCCCGTGATCCGTGAGTCGCGCCTCGATCGAGCGCGTGTCCGAGGCCCGCCATCCCGCCACCGCCACCACCTCGTCGCCGGCGTAGAGGCCGTACCGCTCGGCGGGACTGCCGGATGCGACGAAGCCGACCACGACTCGACCGCGCTCGTCGCGAAGCTCGGCGCCCAGGTACGGGCGCTCCAGGGCGGGAACCTCGCCCGGCGCCGGCGCCGCGGCGGGTCGTCCGCCGCGGTCGTCACCTCCCTCGCGCACCCGCGCCGTCGCGATCAACCCCACGCGCGCCAGATGGGTCGGCGCGTCGACCTCATCGGTGCCGCGCACGTAGCGCCCCAGCAAGTCGTCGACGTCGACACCGGCGTGGCGCTGGACCGCATCGCCGAAGCCCGACTCGGCGAGCGTCGCGCCCTGGGAGGCCTCGGCCGCCAGCCCGCGCATGACCGTGTCGAGCGAATGCCGGCCCTCGCTGCGTGCCCGGATCTCCACGTCGAGCATGGCCGCGACCACGTGTCCCTTCAGGTAGTAGGAGACCGAGCTGTTGGGCGTGTCCTCGTCGGCGCGGTAGAGACGAACCCACGCGTCGCGGCTCACCTCTTCGAGCGAATGCACCGCCCGTCCTGGGGTGCGCGCGAGCTGCGTCAGGCTCTCGCCGAGCATTTCCCGGTACCTCGCCGCTCCCAGCAGTCCGGCGCGACGGCAGATGAGCGGCGCGTAGTAGTCGGTCACGCCCTCCAGCATCCACAAGAGACTCGTGACGCACTCGCGGGTGTAATCGTAGGGCGCGAACGAAGCGGGACGGATGCGCTTCACGTTCCACACGTGGAAGAGCTCGTGACTGGCGAGATCCAGGAATTCCTCGTACGCGCGCCGCGGCCGGAAGCCGAAGCGCGGATAGTTGAGCACGCACGAGTCGCGGTGCTCGAGCCCGCCGCCGCGCCGCTCGGCCAGATGCACGATGAACAGATAGCGGCGATACGGCAGGCCGCCCATGGTGTCGCGGGCGGCGCTCACCAGGGTTGCGAGATCGCGACGGAGCGCCTCGAGATCGTGGTTGCCCTCGCCCCAGACCGCCACCTGGTGGTGGATGCCGTCCACCTCGAATTCGACCGAACGATGGGTGCCGGCCTCGACCGGCGAGTCCACGAGGTGATCGTAGTCGTCGGCGTCCCAGCGATGCCGGTGACTTTCCACGGGAGTCAGGGTGGTGGCGACCTGCCAGCCATCCGGCACGTCGAGCGCCAGCTGCGCCGGCCACGACCGGGTCTCGTCCGAGTACACGAAGAGCGTGACACCGTTGAAGAACGCGTGGGTCGCGTCCAGGTGGCTGGTGCGAACCGAGAGGTCGTGCGCGAACACGCGGTATCGAACGGTCACTCCGCTCGCGGCGCCGCGAACGGTCCACGTCGCCTTGTCGGTCTTCTCGGCCGCGAGCGGCTCGCCTCTCGGATCGCTGGCGCGGAAGCCGCGCACCTGGCGGGCGAACTCGCGCACCAGGTACGAACCGGGGTTCCACGCCGGCAACCGAAGATGTAGCGTGTCCGGGAGCGGCGCCGGAAAATGCGCCTCGACCTCGAACACATGACTGTGTGGCGCGGGCCACGAGACCCGATACTCGACGAGGCGCTGCGCGGGACCGGCCATGCGACCGAGTGTACGGGAGCGCGTCGCCCGTGGCTCGCGGGAGTGCTCGCGGTCGCGGCGACGGTGCTGCCAGGCTGCGGTTCCTCGGGCGGGAGGGATCCGGCTCCGGCCGCCGTGGGGATTCCCGCCTATCCGTTCTCCGCGACCGACGCGATCGTGGTCGATCCGACCGCCATCGCCGACGCCGGCGGCCGCTATTGCCGTGACACTCACGGCCAGGGAACGGCGGTCGAGTTCTTCCTGGGCTCGCTGCCGCTCACGGGAATCGACGCGATCTGCGGCGGATCCGCTGAGTCCCCGAGCGCCGAGAGCATCCTCGGCGAGCTTTACCTCTCGGGCTACTTCGGCGGGTTGTGGCTCAGAGATTCGCTCCTGCCTGGAGCCCGAGCCGCCACTCGCGAAGCGGTAGTCGGCACGTCCGGCATCCCGGACACGGTGTTCCAGAGCCTCGCCCAGTTCGCGACCTCGCACCTCGACCTCGCGCGTAGCGGCGGCGACGACGCGGTGTTGCAGAGCGCGCAAGGCTCGATCCCGGGGCTGCTTTCGCTCTACGGCTACAACCTCGGTTACCTGCAGGTCGCCGAGGAGAATCCGCCGAGCGGACTGCCACCGGTGCCGGCGCCGATCGCGTGCTCGAGCTTCCTCGATTGCCGGGGCACCTCCGTCGACCTGAGCATCCTCGACGATTACCGGCCCGCCCTCGCCTCGCTCGCGACGCCACCCGACGCCGCGTGGCAAGCGATTGCCGAGCAAGTCATCCGCTACGGCCAAGGCTCGGTCGACGGCGGACGCGGCGTGTGGGAGGGCATTCTGGGCGGCAGCTCGATCTCCGCCAGTGCGTACGCGCCGCTCCTCGACCTGAGCGCCGGCTACCTGCTGGTCTCGGAAGCGGCGGTGCTGGCGAGCGCCACCGCCACCGGGAATCGAGACGTGGGTGCCGCGCGCTGCGGGACGCTCGTCGAAACCGGGTTGCTCATCTGGTCGGGAAGCTACTTCGAGGGGCTCGCGTCGAGCGCCGCCCCCGGGACCTTCCCGACACTCGGATGCCCATGAATCGGCTGTTGCTGCCGCTGCTGCTCTTGGTCGTCGCGGCGTGCGGCTCGTCTCGATCGCGAGAGGGCGCGGCTTCCGAGAACGCCACGCGAGCACGGCTCGGGATTCCCGCCGCCGCGGAGCGCGTACTGATCGTGAGCCAGTCGTCTCACCTCGATCTCAACTTCCTGCTCACCTTCGACGGCTACTGGCAAAGCTCGGTACGCGACGTCATCCACACCGCCCTCGGCGTCCTCGATTCGGAGCCGCAGTACCGCTACTCGATCGCGGAGGTCGCGTGGCTCAGGCGCTACTGGGACGAGCATCCGGAGGATCGCGAGCGCATCCGCAGCCAGGCGGCGAGCGGTGCCTTGCGCGTGGTGGGCGGCGGTCTCACCAGCCCCGACTCGCTCTTACCCACCGGCGAATCGCTGGTGCGCGATTTCCTGCTCGGCATGAGCTGGACTCGCGCCAACCTCGGCGTCCTCCCCACCGCCGCGTGGGTTCCCGACAGCTTCGGCCACGCGCCGACGCTGCCGAGCCTGCTCGAGCATTTCGACCTCGGTGCGGTCGGCATGGCGCGGATCGACGGGGTCAAGGTGCTCGCGAAGACCGACACCGCCGAACCAGGTCAGATCATCACCATGCCCGGCTCGGACGCCGCGGCGCTCGCCGACGCGGGTAGCGCCGACTGGGTGTGGCGCGCGCCAGACGGCGCCGAGGCGATCGCCCACTGGATGCCGTTCGGGTACGGCGACGGCGACGACCTCGACTTCACGTTTCCCTGGTACTCGCTCGCCGGACTGGGAGTCGACTGGAACGACAGCGTCCTCATCGACCCGTCGGTCACCAACGATCACTTCGCCATGCACATCGACCGGCTGGCGCCGCTCAGCCGCACGCCCTACGGCTTCCTGCCGGTGGGGATCGATTTCTCGTGGCCCAAGCGCAAGCTTCTCGACTACGTGGCGCGCTGGAACCAGGACCGCTATCCCACCACCGGCGTGTGGATCGCCGCGGCGACGTTCGACGACTACGTGCAGCTGCTCGCGGCGCATCGCCGCGAGCTGCCCGTGATCGAGAGCGATTTGAGTCCTTATTTCAGCGGCTTTTACACCACCCATCCCACGTTCAAGAGCACCATCCGGAAAGCGCACGAAGCGCTCGTGGCCGCGGAGATCGCCGGGGTGGCGGCGGCGACGGTGGGTGCCGACTATCCCTACGATCGGCTCGATCAAGGCTGGGACAACTCGGCCTTCATGAACCATCACGACGCGATCACGGGCACCACCACGCAAGAGGCGCTCGCCCAGGATCTGGGACCGTGGTCGAACGGCGCTCTCGACGCGGGCGAGCAGAGCTTGGCGGCGATGCTCGGCGCGCTCTCCGACGCGGTGGACACCAGCGCCACCGCCGCGTCGGCTGCCCTCGTGGTCCTCAACCCGAGCGGTCACGATCGCGCCGACCTCGTCGAGCTCGACGTCACGCCCAGCCCCGCGGCCACCGCGATCTCCGTGACCGACGCCACCGGCGCGGTACTGCCGTCGCAGCTCGTCTCCGCCCAGCACGACGCGACGGGCCACATCACGCAAGCTCGGGTGCTGTTCGCGACCAGCTCGGTCCCGAGTGTCGGGCACGCGGTCTTCGGGCTCCACTACGAGGGTGCGCCGGCGCCCGCGGCGGGCACGGACCTGCCGGCGGTGGCGCTCACGAAGGCCGGCCACCCGGTCTCCGACGTCTCGCAGGCGGACACGGTGATCCTCTCGAACGCCGCCTTGTCCGTGACGCTCTCGCGCTCGGCCGGGTGGTGCGCGACGTCACTTCGTACCGCCGCGGGCCGGGAGCTCCTGGCAGGGCCGTCGATCGACGTCGTCGGCTACTTCGACGCCGGTGGCGCCTATCGCATCGGTTCGGAGGTGGGGCGTGATTTCGCCGAGCGCACCAGCGTCTGTACCGGCCAGACTCCGCACCAGATCTCGGTCGTCGAGGAAGGTCCCGCTCGAGTCGCGGTGTCGATCGCGACGCCGGATCCGGCACAGGTGGAGCGCGTGGTGCGGCTCGGCTCGGGTCTCGATCGCGTCGATCTCGAGATCACCGCCACCCCACCCTTCGCCTCGAGCCTCGTGGCGCGATTTCGGACTCCGTTCGCCGGCGACGACCTCACCACCAGCGTGCCGTTCGGCGAGGTGACTCGGCCACGGCACAAGCTCTTCGACCCGACCTTCTGGCCGGTGACCGAGTGGCTCGACCTCGGCTCGAATCCCGGCGACGGCGGTCTCTGGGCGAGCAGCGAGGGAAGCCGCGGTGTCAGCGTCGACCCGACCGGCCGGGTCGAGATCATGCTCACCCGTAACACCTACTGGGACGCGCTCGGGCCACCGAATCGCGAGGACCAGCCGCACACCGCGCGTATCTCGCTCGGGGCCCGCGAAGGTGCGTCGTGGGCCGACGGCGGAGTCGCGGAACGCGGCGCCGACGCGCAGAGCCCGCTGCGCGCGGTGGTGACGGGAATCCACACCGGCACGCTCCCCCCGACGCAAAGCTGGGTGCGGGTGTCGAACCCGCTGGTCGAGGTATCAGCACTCAAGGCCGCGCAGGATCGATCCCGCGACCGCGTCCTGCGGCTGGTGCGTCACGGACGGGACCCGGTGCACGTGCAGATCACGACTGCGTTCTCGGGTTACCGCGTGCGCAATGCGAACGGCCTGGAAGACGCGATGGGCTCGATCGCCGAGGACGCCGCGGACTTCTCGCTCGACCTGCCGCGCAGCATCACGACGCTTCGCTTGATCGCGCCGTGACGTGATCGCGCGACCCACTGCCGCGCGCGATCGACGTCACGAGCCCGGCGCGGACACGCGGTCGAGTGCCGCCGCGAGCTTCGCCGGATCGCGCACCGGCGCGCCGCACGACTGGCCGGAGCACGGAAACGCCGCCGCCGAGTCGAGCTCCGGGTAGCTCACGTCGGCGCTCGGCGGCGGGCCCTCGCTCGGGTCCCACCACTCGACACGCCGATAGTCGGCGGCGTACGAACGCGCGGCCGAGAAGAGCGCCCGGGCGCGCGGGTCCGACTTGGCCCCCACGATCGTGACGTGGAGCGGCTCGCTCGCGAGCTCGCGATCCGCGAGCAGCACTCCGGTGAGAAACGGACCGCCGGAGGACGCGATCGCATCCGAGGCGAGGTAGCGCATGGCCCGCTCCGAGAGCGCTCGCCAAGCCGGGTCGCCGGTGTACCGCGACAGCAGGTTCCCGAAGCGCGCCACGGCGAGGTTCTCGTCGAGGTCGCGCACCAGATCGCGGAACACACCGACGGCAACCACACTCGCATCCGCCGGTGCGACGTCGAAGCCGGCGCCGCTCGAATCGCGGAACTGCGAGTCGACGGCTCTCGCGCAGTCCACGGCCCGCGAAAGCCACACCCGCTCCGCGGTCGACGCGTAGAGCGCCAGGAATGCGCGCCCCATCGCGACGGTGTCGCCGAGCGCAGCCGACGGATCGTTCGCGCGGTGGCGAAAGCCGCCGCCCTCGGCCCCGCGGTTGGCGGCGATCCACGACGCGGCGCGGGTGGCGCGGTCGAGGGCCTCGCGATCTCCGGTCCAGTCGTGGAACCCGGCGAGCGCCGCGATCAGCCACCCGTTCTCGCGCGCGTACACGCTGGGGTCGATGCGCGGAATGCCGAGAGCCAGACGCGCGCCGTCGCCGCGCCGGAAGTACGCGTGACCGTCGATCTTCTCGCTCAGATCGGCGTCCTGGCTGGCGTAGAAGGCGCCCTCCGGACTGGTCCAGAACCGCGCCAGATAGCGGACCACGCCGCGCGCCGCCTCGACGTAGGCGGGCCTCTTCCAGACTGCCCAGGCCAGCGCGTAGCTCGAGAGGGCTTGGGCCTGGATCGACGCGATCTTCTCGAAGTGCGGAGACTTCCAGTCGACCGCGTCGGAGTACTGGTAGAACCCGCCCCACACCGGATCGGCGAGCTCGAGCGCCGCGTCGAGCGTTCGTCGGGCCATGCGTGCTGCGCGGGCGTCGCCGGCCCGCGCCAGCGCGATCGCGTAGCCCAGCGAGTCCCCGTCGACCAGCTTGTGCACGGTTCCCCAGCCGCCGTTCCGCGGGTCGTAGGCCTCGAGGAAGGAATTTGCTTCGAGGTTCGCTCGCTGCTGGGGTGAGAGCGCTCCTACTGGCGCCGGCACGACTCCGGCCGACTGCACCACCGACGGCCCCGGCGAAGGGTCGTCCACGAAGGCCTGCAACATCGAGGCGAACGCGGCGGGGGGCAGATAGCCACGCCGCTTGGCCAGCTCGGTGAGGTCGTCCTTGAACAACACGGTCGCCGGCCAGCCGTAGTCCTGGTAGCGATTCGCGAGCTGCGGGTCGGAGTCTTGATCGACGCGCACCGCCAGATAGTGATCGCGCACGAGCGCGATCACGGCGGCGTCGCGGTAGGTAGTCTCGTCCATGACGTGGCACCAGTGGCACCACACGGCCTCGAGGTCGAGCAGCACCAGGCGGTGCTCGCGTCTCGCCCGCTCCGCCACCTCGGGCGACCAGCCGGCGATCCATTCGATGGCCGTCGGCTCGGCCACTCCGGTCGCGGAGGACGCGCCGTCCGCGGCCTCGCCTGCGTTCGCTTCGAAACGGACCGCAAGACCCACCGCGAGAAACATCGCCACGAGCGCCGCTCGAGGCCTCGCGCCAGCCGATCCGGTTCGTCGTCGCATCACCCTTGCTACGTCGCGGCGGCGACACCGGATGCGCGCGACGGAGTTGTCGGCCTCCCCCGCGAAGCGCGAAACTTGGATCGTGAGCGCGAATTCCATCGATGAGCAGCTCGCGCGCCTCGACGAGCACGGCTTCGTCGTGCTCGAGGGCTTCGTTTCTCCGGCCGATCTCGCGGAAGTCCGCGCGGCGCTCTTGCCGTGGATCGACCGGCCCACGCTGGGCCGCAACAACTTCGAGGGCTACGCGACCCAGCGCGTCTATTCGCTGGTGGCGCGCGGTCCGGTGTTCGAGCGCCTCACCGAGGACCCGCGCATCCTGGCCTTCTGCGATCGCGTCCTCGAGCCCAACTACCTGCTCACGGCCTCACAGGCGATCCAGATCTTCCCGGGCGAGACCGAGCAGCCGTTTCACACCGACGATTCCTTCTACCGGATCCCGCGCCCCCGGCCGCCCGTGAGCCTGAGCACCATCTTCGCGGTGGACCCGTTCACGCCACGAAACGGAGGCACGCAGGTCGTGCCCGGCAGTCATCGCTGGGACGACGTGCAAGTGGACGAGTTCCTGGGCGTGCTGCCGGCCGAGTTCAGCCAGGACCCGAACCAGCCGCGCATTCCCAAACCCGCGGCTCCGCTGCCGGCGTCGATCGCGGGCCACGTCGAGACGGTCGCCATGCACGCGGGCTCGGTGGTGATCTTTCACGGCACGCTGCTCCACCGCGGCGGCTCGAACCAGAGCGACGCGCCGCGCCTCGCCTTCTCCAACCAGTACTGCGCGCCCTGGGCGCGCCAGCAAGAAAATTTCTTCCTGTCGATCCCGCCCGATCGAACCGCCCGCATGTCGCCTCGCCTGCAAGCGCTGCTCGGCTACAGCATCCACCCACCCTTCATGGGCCACGCCGCCGGCCTCCACCCCGCCCGCTCGCTCGCTCCTCGAGCCAGCGACCCGTAAGCATCGGCGATGTCGAACGCGGAGTAGCGGCCGCAGGCATGCGCGTGCCGCAGGCACGCCGGCGAACGCAGTGAGCCGACTCGGGGGTGGGGCCCCGCCAAGACCGCGCTCTTGGCGGGGCGGGGGGCTGGAACAGCTCCCCGGGAGAGCAAACTAGTTCAGCGTGATGCGGAACGATCGCACCTCGCCCTGCTCGAACTGCCACAGCGCGACGGCGGGCGCGAGATCCGTGCCTGTCGTGGGCGTCGCATCCTGCAGGAACACCTGGCACGACGTGTCCGAGGACGGTGTGACCGGTCCGGTGCCGGCACTGACGTAGCCGACCTCCGAACGGTTGCGAGGATTCTTGGTGCCGTCCGACTGGGCCTTCTGAACCACCTCGTTGATGCTCTTGCTGGCGGCGAGCGGATCCCCGGTCGACTCGTACTGGGAAACCCGGTTCGAGAGCTCCCCGTCCATCATGTGAAAAGCCGCGGCGCAGGTCGCTGCCATCGCCTTCTCGCGGCTCCCCAGGATCTTGGGCGCCACCACGACGGTGATGATCGACAGGATCGCGACCACCACCAGCATCTCGACGAGCGTGAACCCGGCCGCCCCGCGGACCGGGTGCTGCAACCCACGAGACCCGCAAAGGCTGACCATACCCATCGAAGAACCTCGCATAAATCCTTGGGATCGTTCGAGAAAACTGGTAGGATCTTAACCGGACGTGTTTCGTCGGGTCAACGACTTCCAGCTTCGATCCATGTCCGTCACGCCGCCGCGTTCGCCTGAGTCTCCCGGCGGCGCGAGTCGGCCGTCGCGCGAAGACATCACTTCGCTGGTCCGGGAAGAAGCCGCGCGGCGACGGACATCGGAGACCACCGCCCACATCGAGGAAGGCAAGTCGCGCCTCCCGTATCGCACCATCGGGATCTTGGTGCTGATCACCGTCATCCTGGTGGCCGGCACCCGAGGCGCCATGGAGATCGTGGTGCTGCTGCGCCACCCCGGCGACGCGCCGGTGCGGAGTATTCGGCTCGACGACATGGCGGCGCTGGTCCCCGCCACCAGCATCGAGCTCGAAGACAAGACGCTGGTGATCCACGTCTCGGCCACCTGGGAGTCGTACGACAGGAACGAGCGCTCCATCCGGTTCGCGAAACTCTGCGGGATCCTCGCCAACCGCTCGTATCACGCAGCCCGCCTCGTCGCGCCCAACGGTGCCGACGTCGGCCACTGGGGCCACGGCCTCATCCAGGTGCAATAGCAACAGGTGCAGTAGCGACGCGGTCCCTGGCGCGGCGCGGGTGCACCGCGGCGCCGTCCGCGCGCTCCCCCTCCTCCACGCCGATCGCAACCACCGAACGGCGGATCCGTCGATGACATCCAGCTCGAGCCCGTTCACCTCGTACCAGCGGCGGCTCTTCGTGTTCCTGGGCGTCGCATGCTTCTTCGAGGGCTACGACTTCATCGCGATCAGCCAGATCCTGCCGAACTTTCGCAAGGCCATGGACCTGACCCCGAGCCAGGGTGCCCTGCTGATCGGATTCATCAACGTCGGCACGATCTTCTCCTACGCCCTGGTTCGCCAGGCCGATCGCTGGGGACGTCGCCGGTTGCTGCGCATCACGATCGCCGGTTACACGGTGGCAAGCCTGTTCTCGGGCCTCGCTCCCAACGCACCGGCCTTCGCGGTCGCGCAGCTCGTGGCGAGAATTTTCCTGATCGCCGAGTGGGCCGTGAGCATGGTGTACGCGGCGGAGGAGTTTCCCGCCGAGCGGCGCGGTCTGGTCATCGGCGTCATCCAGGCGATGTCGAGCCTGGGATCGGTGGTGTGCGCCGGTCTGGTGCCGGCGTTGCTCGCGACACCGC
Organism: uncultured bacterium; assembly: GCA_964650975.1. Taxonomy (GTDB): domain Bacteria; phylum JADJOY01; class JADJOY01; order JADJOY01; family JADJOY01; genus CAZYWA01. The sequence goes on along the minus strand of CAZYWA010000228.1, from coordinate 1,314 downwards.
TCGGCTGGCGCAGCGTCTACTTCGTCGGCACGCTGCCGCTCCTGATCCTGGCCTTCGCCCGGCGCGGTTTGCAGGAGAGCACTCGCTTCGCCGCGAGCCACACGACCGCGGCTCCGGTTCGACGTCCGCTCGCCGAGATCGTGCGAGGGCCCTATCGCACGCGGGTGTTCCAGCTCGCGGCGATCTGGGGACTCACGTACCTCTGCACCCAGACCGCCGTCACGTTCTGGAAGGAGTTCGCGCTCGCCGAGCGCGGCTTCAGCGACGCCCAGGTCGGCACCAGCGTTTCGATCGCCGCGGTCGCGGCGATGCCGCTCGCGTTCGCGGCCGGAAAGCTCCTCGACGTGCTCGGCCGTCGCGGCGGCGGCGCGATCATCTTCCTGCTCACCAGCGTGGGAGTGGCGGCGTCCTACACGCTCCGCGAGCACGCCGCGCTCACCGCGGCGCTCGCCGTCACGATCTTCGGCACCAGCTCGGTGCTGCCGGTGCTCAACGCCTACACGACCGAGCTCTTTCCGACCGAGTACCGCGGCGACGCGTTCGCCTGGTCGAACAACCTGCTGGGGCGGATCGGGTACGTGCTCGGTCCCGTGATCGTGGGTCAGGCCGCGCAGCGAATCGGGTGGGGGCCCGCGGCCGCGAGCACGGCAATTTTCCCGCTGATCGCTCTCGCGCTGATCTTGTGGCTGCTGCCCGAGACGTCTGGCCGTGAGCTCGAGGAAACCTGCGCGGTGTGAGCTCGGCTCGCTCACCCGCTGCGGGCCTTCTCGCGTTCCACGCGGGCCGCGTGGCGCAATCATCGGAGTCACCAGTCAGGTCTCGGCGCAAGCTCGCGAACCGGACGGCGCGCTCATGCTGACCGCGACGACCACCGTCGATCGTCAGATCCGCTCGCATCTCAACCGCTTCACCGAGATCTGGGTTTCCCGCCATCACCAGCTGAGTCTGCGCTTCTCGCCAGTGCCGCGAGAAAAAATCGCCGTGCTTCCCTCCGACTACCCGTAGGGACGTCCGGCGCGGCCCGGGACCTGAGCGCGCCACCGCACGCCCATGCCGCACCGCGGCATCCCTGCTAACCTCCGCGGATACCTTTTCATCGACGAGGCTCGAACGACATGCCGCCGCAATTCATCTTCACCACACGCGAGCTGGGCAAGGTGGTGCCGCCCAAGCGCGAAATCCTGAAGGGCATCTCGCTCTCGTTCTACGGCGACGCCAAGATCGGCGTGCTCGGTCACAACGGCGCAGGGAAGTCGACGCTCCTCAAGATCATGGCGGGCGAGGACACCGAGTACGTCGGCGAGGCCCGTCCCG
>CAZYWA010000227.1:0-11676 GCA_964650975.1 uncultured bacterium | reverse complement strand
CGAGCCGCCTCGGGGGTGGGGCCCCGGCCGGATTCACTCCGGCCGGGGCGGGGGGTTGGAACAACCCCCCGGGAGAACATCGAAGCGCTCGAACGGGTGCTCGAGCCAGTCCGTGAGCACCTTGCCCATGATCGCGGCGTGCGCGCCGTCGAGCACCCGGTGGTCGAACGTGACACTCAAGCGCATGAGCTTCGCGATCTCGATCCGGCCGTCGCGAGCCACCGGAGTTTCCTTCACGGCGCCCATCGCGATGAGCAGCGGCACGCGGCTGTAGGGCACCAGCGGCACGAACGCCTCGTCGATGCCGAGGGTGCCGATGTTGGTGATCATGAGCGACCCGAACGGGTCCTTGGGGATCCCGAAGCGCCTCAGGTCGAGGTTGAGGGTGAAGCTCAGGAATCCCATCAGGTCGAGCACCGGGCGTAGCAGTAGCACCGGAAGCGTCTTGAATATCGAGCGGGACTGCTCGAGCTCTTGGTCCTTGCCCGTGCGCACCTTGTTCACCCGCGCCTCGAACTCGTCCACGATCTCGGCGAGCGACTTCGCGTCCGGATCCTGGATGGTGAGGCCGCTCAGGTCGTACTCGCCGGTGACGGGATCCTCGAGCACCGCCTGGAAGAAGACTCCGACGCGATCACGCAGGTAGATCCGTCCGAAACGCAGGATCGCGTTCGCGTCGGGCATCCGCCGGTAGACGGCGCCCATGGCCTTGCACATGAGGTGCGTGAGCGTGACTCGCTTGCCGGTGGCGCTGCGGAACGCCTCGATGTAGCGCTGCGCCTCGCTCACGTCGAGCGTCAGCGTGCCGTAGACGCTCGGGTCGCCCACCGTGCGCCAGGTGCCGAGCGCCATGCGCCGGAACGTGCTCAGCTTGGGCTTGGGACGGAGCTCGAGGTTAGGCATGCGGGCGAACCTCTGGGGGGGCGCACGCGTCGACGTGCCGCCGGATCGAATTGGCGTAGTAGGCGATGACCTCGTGACGCCCGGGACGCACCACCACGGTGTCGCCGGTCGCGTCGACCAGGCGGCGGCGGATCAGGATCTCGAGCGCGCAATCGAGGATCACCCGCGACTCCTCGGCGTCGAGGTAAGCCTCCTCGAACTCGACCAGGCCGCCGCGGCGCTCGGATCGTTCGTCGCCCAACCGTGCGCGCGCGCCGCGATCGGCCTCGAACTCCCGGCCCATCACCACCACGGCGCCAGCCGCCTCGGCGGCGCAGCGCAGGGCGCGAATGTCGGAGAGCAGCGCGTCGCGGGTGATCGGGCGGGAACCGAGCCGGACCAGCGCGGCGCAGGCGAGCGGCACCGGGGTGACCGGAACGGCGCGCGCGATCTCGCCCATCAAGTGGTCCGCGAATGCCTTGACCTGAGGGAGCCGGTCGTCCTTGGCGGCCCGGGCCACGTTCGCGCCGTGCTCGGCGTCCGTGTGCTTCGCCATGTAGGCGTCGAACGACACCGGAGCGCCGATCCGGACGCTCGCGTAGCCGTGCTGGCGGATCCGGCCGGTCGCGAGCCGGAACGCGTTGGCGATCAAGGTCGGCGGGCCGAGCACCAGGAGCTTCCCCAGCGAGCGTAGCTTCGCGACGAGGTTCGGTTTCGCCTTGCGTCCGGCGTGCTCGTCGAGGAGCGTCTCGTCTTCCAGGACCCAGTCGAAGTTGATGCCGATCGGCACGAACACCAGGTCGTCGTGGAACTCGGGATCGGCCTTGAGCTGCACCAGATAGTCGAGCAGCCCGATCTTCGGGTCGCGGAGCGCGCCGTCGCGGCTCAAGCCTCCTTCGAGAAAGATGCCCTGGGTGAGGCCACGGGCGCTGATGTGCTGCACGTAGCGCTTGAGGACCACGTGGTAGAACTCGTCGCGAAAGCCTCGGCGTACGAAGTACGAGCCGAAGCTCTTGAACAGGTGCTCGAGCGGCCACACCCGGGCCCACTCGCCCACCGCGTAGCTGAGCGTGATGTGGCGTGCCAGCAGGTACGCCATTAGCACGTAGTCGACGTTGCTGCGGTGATTTGCGACGAAGATCACCACCGAGCGCCGCGGGAGGTGCTGCGCCGCCTCCAGGTTGGTCTTGTCGACCACCACCTGGTAAAGCGCGTTCACCGCCGTGCGCGCGACCCGGTAGCCGACCTGATAGTACGAGAGCAGGTTGAAGGCGGGAACGATCTCGTCGAGATACTCCTCGGCGAGCGCACGCGCTTGCTCGATGCGCAGCCCATGCTCTCTGGCGTAGCTCAAGATCCGCTCGTTGAGCATCGGGTCGTTCATGATCTCGTCGACCACCACCACCTTGGTGGCGAAGCGGTAGGCCTCGCGGGAGAGGTGCGCCTCGCGGATGAACTCGCGCACCGAGCGCTCGACGCGGCGGGCGACCGAACGCAGCACGAACGAGCGCAGGATCTCGTACGCGAGGATCCCCGCGGCGACGAATCCGATGGTCGAAAGGACGTGGTTCAACGGGAGTAGGCCGACGGCGAGGAGATGGCTACGGTCCGGCCATGTGGACCGGATTTCGCGGCCAGGTGTAGCACCATCGTTCGAAACAACGCCACCGGAAGCCCGCGAAGCGTCGAGGTACGCGGGCAGCGGGCGGCGATGGGTCGGTGCAGAAGCACCGCGTCGGAGGCGCGCACGGGCCCCCGGGAAACTCAGCTCGAGCCACGCTCGTCGATCAAGGCCCCGTAGCCCTCGCGAAACGTGGGAAACCGGAGTCGGTAACCCGATGCCACGAGACGGGTGTTGCGGGCGCGCTTCCCGCCGCGCTGGCCGCGTTCGGTCGCGGGCGCCTCGCCGGCTCGATGCGGGCTGGGCACGGCGAGCCGCTCGGCGAGCCAGTGGAGGACGGTGCACGTTTCGGTGGGCTCGTCGTCGACGCCGATGTAGATCCGTTCGGGGTGGTCGAGCTCCGCGACATGCGCCAGGAAGCCGGCGCAGTCGTCGCGATGGATTCGATTCGTGTAGTGGGGTGCCGAGTCGTAGCAGTGGAGCTCGCCGCGCGCGACGCCGTCGGCCAGGCGGGTGCGACCAGGGCCGTAGATGCCCGCCAGCCGCACGATCGTGGCGGGGAAGGGCGCGGTGGAGCAGACGGCTTCCGCCTCGAGCATCGTCTGGCCGGTGAAATGGCTCGGGTGGGTGGCCGAGGTCTCATCGACCCACTCTCCCGAGGACTGGCCATAGACGCCGGTGCTGGAGGTGAAGAAGAGGCGAGCGGGTCGCTGCCCGCTAGCGGCCAGCGATTCGACGACGTTCTTCAATCCGTCGACGTAGGCGGAGCGGTAGGCCGCCTCGGTGGTTCGATCCGCGGCGGCCGAGTAGAGCACCAGGTCGAAGGGCACCGGCCAATCGGGTAAACCACCGGGTGTCGCAAGATCCCCCGAGAGCGGATGGATCGGCGCAGGTAGCCGATCGGCTCGGCGCCGCAGTCCCCACACCTCGTGACCTCGCCCCGCCAGCTCGAGGCCCGAGGCGGTGCCCACGTCACCGCATCCGCAGATCAGCACTTGCACATTCGCTCTCGTCAACCCGGGAGACGAGAGCGTACCTTGGACGGACCGTGAGCGAAGAGTGGCTCGACGATGCGATCGCACGGGCGGATGCCGCGAATGCCTCCGACTCGCGAACCGTGGAGCTCCCGGATGGCAGCCCACGACCTTTCGAGCTCGCCTACGCCGACCGCCTCGAGCACTGGATCCGCAGGCTGGTGCCCGAGCCGAGCGCGGCGCTGCGCTTCGCGGCGCGCGCGCAGCATCTGCGGCGCTGGGAGATCCCGCGCGCGCGGTTCGACGCCGGGCGCGCCGGGTACCACGCGTGGCGGCGGGCGCTGCAGAGCCATCATGCCGTCCTCGCTCTGGAAATTCTCGATGCCGTGGGCTGTCCCCCGGACACCCGTGCACGGGTCGAGGCGATCGTGCGCAAGCGCGATCGCGAATCGAACCCGGATGTCCAGACCATGCAGGACGCGCTGGGCCTGACGACCCTCGAGCTTCAGCTCGACGAGCTGGTGGTCCGGCTGGATCCGGCCAAGATCCGCGACGTGCTGCGCCGCACGATCGCGAAAATGAGCACCAAGGCGCTGGGTTTGGCCGGATCGGTGCCGATGAGCCCGAGAGCCGCCGCGGCGCTCGACGACGCGGTCCGCGGTGAACCGTCCGGGCACCTGTAGCGTACCTAAGGTCGAGAGAATGCGGTGGCGCGAGTGGGCGCCGATCGCCCCGCGTCGCACGTTCCGCGCCGCCGCGAGCTCGATTGCGAGAGCTTTTCGGGGTGGGTTAGGCTCGCCCGGATGTCCAGCATCAGGTCCACGGGGCCCGGCCCCGCCGTGCCGTCGGTCGCGCGCGCTGCGCGGATCTTTTATTTTGCCGAGCAGCTTGGTGGAGTCCTCTACCGGCGATTCGCAGACGGGGTGGACAACGAGGACGTTCAACACGCCCTTCACGGATTCGGCAGCGACGAGTATCGACACGCCGACTGGTACCTGGAATGGCTGCTCGACCGGGGGGTCGAACCGCCTCGTCTCGAGTCGGTCGCGAATCGCGTGGCGCCGGTGGCGAGCCGTTTGCTGGCCCCGCGAAGCCTCGAGGAGCAACTGCGCCTTTTCTCGAATGGGGAAGCCACCGCCGCGCGCCACCTGCGCGGGCTGGTGGGCCGCATCTCGGACCCCTCCCTTCGCGCGATCGTCGAGCGTACGATCCCGGCCGAGCAGGGCCACGCCGATTGGCTGCCGGGCGTCGGCCATCGCATGCTACGGGACTCGGATCGAACGCGCGGGACCTGGTTCTCGGTGATCCGTCCAGCCTCGCCCGCGCGAAGGTAGTGTCCCTCTGGAAGCAAGCCAGGGATCCCCGCTCGACCCATGTCCAGACACGGCGCCGACGACGACCAGGATCGCACCCGCGTGTTGATGCGTCGCAGACTCCGCGCGGTCCGCCTGCGGGTGCTACGCCGCATCCCGCGCAAGCGCCATCTCCGTCACACCTGGGTCCATCGTGCGTTCGGCGAGCGCTTGTTCGATCCGCACATCTGGCACGTGAGCCGTGCCGGTGTGGCAGGTGGGCTTGCGGCAGGAGTGTTCATCAGCTTCACCCCCCTGATCGGTCTCCACATGTTGATGGCGGTGGTCGCGGCCTACCTGCTGAGGCTCAACCTGCCGGCCGCTCTGATGGGCGCGTGGTTCATGAACCCCATCACGGCTCCGGTGATCCTGCCGTTCGTCTACAAGCTGGGCCGCTTCCTGGATCTCACGCCCGAGCTGCAGCTCGGCTCCGGATACGGCGCGAACCTCCGCAAGCTCTTGCACCAGGTGGCGCAGCTTTCGCTGGGCGGGTTCGTGGTGGGGACGGCCAGCGCGGTGGCGACCTACGCCTCGGTATCCGCCGCCTGGGGTCCGCTCAGCAGGCTTGGCTCGCGGGGCGCCCTGGCGAAGCGCAAGCGTCAGGCGCGCCGGGTGGGCTCGCTCGGCAGCGGGCTCGGCATCGAGGCGTCCCCGCGCTCCGAGCCGCCGGTGACGCCGCCGCCGGGTCCCTCGTCGGATCGCACTCGCTCGACCCACTGAGGCGGGGCCCGCCGAATGTCCCGATCGGCCGCTCGAATCGCGGCGTTCTTCGACGTCGACGGAACCATCCTGGCCGGCAACTCCGCCGCCAGCTTCGCGCGCTACATGTGGGACGCGGGCGTCGCCCGTCCTCGCGACCTGCTGTTCGCGACCTGGTATCTCGGGCTTTACCGGCTCGGGTTGCTGCGGCCGGGCCAGGCACTCGAGCGCTCCACCGAGGTGCTGCGCGGCAAGCCGGAAGCATGGCTGGTCGATCACTGCGAGCACTGGTACGCACGGAGCGTTCGCCCGCAGATCCGGTCCGCGCTGGTCGCGCTGATCGAGGCGCACCGCGGCGCGGGCCACGTGCCGGTCTTGCTTTCGAGCTCGACCTGTTACCTGGGCAATCCGCTGGGCGAGGAGCTCCACGTGGAGCATCGCCTGGTGAATCGCCTGGAGCTCGACGGGCAGGGCCGTTTCACGGGCAAATTCGTGCAACCGCTCTGCTACGGCGAGGGCAAGGTCTGGCACGCGCGCCGCTTCGCGGAGACCGAGGGCGTAGACCTCGCGAGCAGCTTCTTCTACACCGACTCGATCACCGATCTGGCGGTGCTCGAGCAAGTCGGACATCCGCGGGTGGTGGCGCCCGATCCGCGGCTCGCACGCGTGGCACGTCGCCGCAACTGGACGGTTCTCGACCTCGATGCGGCGCCCGATCCGCTCGCCCAAGCCAAGCCCGTCGAGCGACGGCCGGAAGGAAGCCCCTCTCCGTGAGCGCCGAACCGAGGACGGTCACGGCGCAGGGCCTGCGCTTCGGCTACTTCGAGAAGGGCCAGGGTCCGCTGGTGCTCTGCCTGCACGGATTCCCGGACACGGCGCACTCGTTCCTGGAGACGCTCGAGGTGCTCGCCGGCCACGGTTTCCGCGCCGTCGCGCCGTTTGCCCGCGGTTACCCCCCCAGCGACGCCGCTCCCGATCGCGACTACTCGATTCTCCGCCTCGGCCGCGACGCGCTCGCGCTGATCGAGGCGTTGGGAGAGAAGCAGGCGTACCTGGTGGGTCACGACTGGGGCGCTCTCGCCGCCTATGCGGCCGCGGCGCTGGCACCGGACCGGATCCTCGGCATCGCGACGGCCGCCGTCCCGCACTTGCGAGCGCAAGTCGCGCGCGGGCTGGTGCCCGCTCAGGCGCGCCGCTCCTGGTACATCGGCTTCTTTCAGCTGCCGCGCATCCCCGAGTGGAGGGTGCCGCGTCACGACTTCGCGTTCATCGACCGGTTGTGGCGCGCATGGTCACCGGGCTGGCGCCACACGCCTCGCGACATCGAGCCGGTGAAGGCCGCGCTCTCGCAGCGGGGTGCCTTGGCCGCGGCGCTCGGGTACTACCGCGCGCTGCCCAAGGCGATGGCGCTCGACCGCTCGAGCCGCGCCTCGTTGCTCGCGCGGGTGCGGCCACCGGCGGTGACGTTCGCCGGTGTCGACGACGGATGCATGGGGATCGAGATGTTCGATCGCCAGGCGCTCGGGTTCAGCGGTCCGTTCCGGCTGGTCCCGATCGAGGGCGCGGGACACTTCATGCACCGCGAGCAACCCGCGATCTTCCATCGCGAGCTGGTCGAGTTTCTGGAAGAGCTCGAACGGGCGAGGCGGGGATCGATCAGGTCCCGCGGTTTCGCAGGCGCTTGATCTCTTCGAGTGCCGCGCGCAGCTCGCGCTCCGCGGCGTGACGGGCTTCCCAGCCCAGCCAGCCGAGGGCCTCGCACGCGCGCTCCGCCGCCTCGATGACGCGGCCCAGCGCCCGCTCGAGGGCCTGGTCGCCGGCGGGCTGCGCCGATTCGGGCCTCGAATCGGCCTTCGCGGCGCCGTCCGGCTGGGACGGATCGGCCGCCAGGGTCCGTTGAGCGGTCTCGAGGTCCAGCAATCCGAAGATCGAGCCGCGGAAAGGGCGAGTGGTCAGCACGGTGGGCTCCCGGGTAGTTGCCGAACCCATACGCAAGTCGTGTGCCTCTCGGACCCGAGCGCGGACGTAATGAAAACAGCAAGTTGCGGTTTAGTGGCGGGTTGGCCCGTTCAAATTCTGGAAACTTTAGTATCGAAGCTAGACCCTACCGGAGTGCGGCCGCTTCGACCACGGCCGCGAACAGACGTCGCGTGCCTTCTGCGATCGACCCCGATCCGAGCGGCACCAGGACCCCGGTGATCAACGACCAGCCGAGCACGATCCAGCCGATCGCCGCGGCGGCAAAGGCGGCGTAGAAACCGAGCCCCGGCGGCGATTCCCGGAACCGCGCGAAAGGGGCCACCCGCGGAGCCGGTGTCTCGGCGGGGGTTGGCGCCCGGCGTCCCGCGTCGAGCCGCGTTGCACGGGGATATGGAACGGGTCCGTGGCGCCCTCCGGGGATCACGCGGAGCTGCGGCGGCCGCGCGCGGCCGCCGTCCCGAGGTGACGTCGTCATGGCGCTCTCCGCCGGGGGCGTGATGCGGGCGCAGGCCGCACCTTCCGGCGCGGCCTGCGCCCGCTTTGCAGATCCCGGAAGAGGGTGGCGAGTGCCCAGGCCACGGCCTCGCCCGCTTCCCGGCCGTCGAGGTCCCAGAGATCACGCATCGCGTGCCAGGCGTGGGCGCTCATGAGCAGGTGCAGGATCGCGAGGACCCGGGTGCGCTCCACCCCGCTCACCGGCCCGATCATGCCCCCCAGGGCTTCATCGAGGGTGGCACGCCGCTCGGCGTTCCAGCTTTTCTGCATCTCGCGACCTTCCTTGGACGTCAGCGAGGCGACGATGAGCGGGGCGATCTCGTCGGCGGCCGCGAACTCGGAGCGCACCTGCGCCAGCAACCCGGATTCGTCGCGAGCCAGAGTCGGGTTCCCGCGCCGCTCGTTGAGCCAGGCCCAGAAGGCGCGCAGCAGCTCGACCTTGTTGGGGAAGTGGCGGTACACGGTGATCTCGCGCACGCCGGCCCTCGTGGCGATCGCCTTGTACGACGCGGCGTCCAGATCGGCGCCGCTCTTCAAGATCGACTCGAGCGCGCCCAGGATGCGGTCGCGGGTCGCGGCCGCCTGCTCCGCGCGGAGTGGCGATCGATACGTGTGCTTCGCTCTCACGATGATAGTCGTACTATCACTCGCGAGTGAGCGTCGTCAACGCGGCGCGGTTCAGCTCAGAAGGTGTGGACAAAATCGGATCATTGGCCGGAGTGCTTCCTTCGAAGCGATCTCGTGCTGTTTGGAGGGACGCGGTCCCTCGCGTCCGCAGCGTCTGAACCAAGATGGACGTTTGCGGCTGCGAGGGACCGCAGCCCTCCGACGACCAGGCGCAGACGCTCGAGCAGTTTCCCGCCAGGTATGCCACTCATCCATGCGGCTGAATTTCTTTCGTCTACACCCTCTCGGCGCGTGTGAAGAAATCGACCGAACCGGTGCCGCGCGAGCGGCGGGGCGGCGCGTTGTCGCGACGGATTTTGGGGTGGGGGCTTGGAAAGCCCCCGAGACAACTCAGCGCAGCAGTGCGTCGGCGAGCCGCTCGGAAGCCGCGGGTGGTGCGTCGAGCAGGAACAGCGTGGGCTCGGAGAGCTCGAGCTCCATCAGCAACGGGTGGCCCGAGTCGTCACGGGCCATGTCGATCCGGCCATAGGGCAGGGAGCGGGCGCCGGCGGCGTCGAGGACTCGCCGCGCCAGCTCGAGCTCGTCGCGCTCGATGGGTACCGGCACACCCTCGGGCCCGGTCCATCGTCCGCCCTGGAAGAGCGAGCGCTTGCGCACCGCATGCGAGACCTCGCCGTCGATCGCGACCAGGCACCGTTCGCCCGAGGTCTCGACCGAGGCGACGAAGCACTGCACGAGCATGTCGCGCTCCGCCACCAGTCGAGCGAAGTGCAGCCGCTGCTCCTCGGTCGGCTCGCGGTCGACGCCGAAGGTTTCCCACGAGTCGGCGGAGACGGCCGGCTTGGCCACCGCCCGGGGCCAGGCCCGCTCTTTCAGGATCAGCGCCAGGTCTGCGGCGGCGCCCTGCGGGACCAGCACGGTCGGCGTCACGGGGATGCCGCGCTCCGCCAGCTCGAGCATGTAGCCCTTGTGGGTGTTCCAGCGCACCACCTCGATCGGATTCCAGAGCCGCGTGACCTTGGCGACCCGGTCGGCCCAGTCCAGGTACTGCGCGTGATGCCGGAAGTAGTCCCACGTGGAACGCAGCACCACCGCGCGCGCGCGCGACCAATCGGCGTGGTCCGAGCGCCACGGCACGGCGCGCCAGCGAACGCCGCGCGCCTCGAGCGCCCGAGCCAGCGGCTGATCGTCTTCCCAGAGGTCGGGATGGTCGTCGTAGGTGGCGAGCACCACCTCTCCGTCGAGGATCACCGGCATGGTGAAACGTCTCCCAGCGCGTGCGGGGGGCGCGTGCTGGCTGCTTACCGGCGCGCCCGCGCCGAGTGGCTCAAGGGGCAGCCGGGGGCGGTGCTGGAGGAGCCGGCGGTGCGCCCTCGGGCGAGTTGGCGTCCGATCCGAGGGCCTGGATCAGCGTCGCGATCGTGACCGCGTGGCCGGCGCGCGCCTGGTCCATCACCTGGACGGCGTAACCGTACGGAACGCTGTCCTCGGCGTCGAAGAAGAGCGTGTGGTCGTCGCGGGCGGCGAACATTCGCTGCAAACGGGCGGGGACGTCGTCGTAGGTGATCACCTGGCCGTTCACCGTGATCGACTTGTCGGCGGCGATGCGCAGCACCAGCGGGGGATCCGGATCCTTGGGCTGGTCCGGCGGGACTTCCTGCTTCTCTTGCTTGGGCGTGTGGATCCAGAACTTCTTGGTGAGCAGCGGAGTCACCACCATGAAGATGATGAGCAGCACCAGGACGATGTCGACCAGCGGCGTGACGTTCATGACCGGGCTGACGTCGCCGTCGCGGCCGGCGTTGAGGTTCATTCCCATCGATCAGCCTTCCGCCCCGGTTGCCGGATCGGGAGCAGCCGGTGTGCCGTCGTCCGAGTGGGCAGACGCCTTCTCGCCCACCAGTAGCGACATGCCCGGAAACCCGAGCTGCTGGCACTTGTTGAAGATCTCGCGCACGTCCCCGTAGGTGAGCTTGGAGTCGGCGCGGAGGATCAAGCGGCGATCGGGATCCAGGTTGTGCTGCTCCATCAGGTACGCGAGGATTTCATCGAGGTTGTGCTTGTCCTTCTCGATGTAGTACTCGCCCTTCTTGGCGACCGTGATCTTGATCGGGTCGAACTGACCCTTCATGTCCGGATCGGGGTGATAGATCCCGGGGAGGTCCACCGGCACGTCCTGATCGAGCCGGGGCGCCACGACCATGAAGATGATCAGCAGCACCAGCACGATGTCGACGAGCGGAGTGACGTTCATGTCCGGCCGAACGTCGACCGACTTGGCGCTCCCCTTGGTTACTCGAGCCACGGCTTGAATCTCTCGCGGGTTGGTTGCTCGATCGAGCCTCAGGCACGCGCGGCCGAGGTGCGCCCGGGCGCGGCCTTCGCCTGGCGCTCCGCCCAGTCCTCGACCGTGTCGAGCAGCTCACCGGACGCGTTCTTGAGCAGCAACTCCTCGTGGCCGATCTTGGTCGAGAGGTAGTTGAACGCGAACACCGCGGGGATCGCGACGAACAGTCCGAATGCCGTCTCGATGAGCGCCTCCGAGATGCCGGCCGACACCGAGGCGAGGCCGCCCGAGCCGGTGGTCGCGATGCCCTGGAACGCCGAGATGATCCCGAGCACGGTGCCGAGCAGCCCGACGAACGGCGCGGTCGATCCGACGGTGGCGAGCACCCACATGCCGCGCCGCAGGTCCGCGGAGATCTCCTCCATGAACCGTTCCATGAAGCGTTGCGTCTGGTCGAGCGGAGTCAGTCCCGAGACCTCCTGCGCCGCCACGGCGTTCTTGTAGGTCGAGAGACCCGATTTCACGATCCGCGCGAGGTGCCCCTGGTTGAACGCCTCGGCGGCCTTGATCACGCCGTCGAACTTCCCGCTGTTCATGTCGTTCGCGACGCTCTGCGAGAAATCGCGCGACGCGCCGCGAGACCGGCGCAGCGTGAACACGCGCTCGAAGAACACCATCACCGAGAACATTCCAAGCAGCATCAGCGTGCCGGCGACGATTCGCGCCGGCAGACCCATGTGAGACCATATTTCGATAAGG
>CAZYWA010000226.1:0-11692 GCA_964650975.1 uncultured bacterium | reverse complement strand
TCCGACGCCGACCCTCCACCGTTCCGCCGGCTGGGTGTGATGGTCACGCTGCGGGACACGATCCGCACCGCGGTCGACCACAAGCCGGCGACCGCCGGCCCACTGCTCGCGGTACTGGCCACGATCGCCGCAGTACCCTTGGCCCTCGACCGCAAGGTGGCGAGGAGCGTGGGCCAGAGCGTCGGCGGGCTCGACCTGGACCTGGTGCGCGTCTTTCAATCGCAGACCGCGCGGCTCGTCGGTGAGTTCGGACGCGAATGCGTGTCGTTCGTGGCGAGCGAGCTGGCGAACATCCTGCTCGGGCTGACGCGTCGAGTCCGTGAGCTGGCCCCGCCCCTCACCGGCGACGAGCCCGCCGCGTGGCTCGATGCATTCGTCACGTGTGCCGCGTGGTCCGAGGAGGCCGGCGTCATCGCGAGCGAAGGAGCGGCGGCGTGGCTGCCCCGCCTGCCCGTGGCGGCGCGCGTCGCCTTTGCGCGGACGCTCGGGGCTCTCGGACCGGTGATCCCCGAGCTGGGGCGCGAGGCGCTCGATCGGCTGGTGGAGGCTGCGCACGCGCTGGCACCGTCGGGCAAGCTCGACGCGTTCCTGGCCTGCGCCGGTAGCCTGGCCGCGGCTCGCGCCGCTCACGTCGAGACCTTCGTCACCGTGGCCTCGGCGTCGGCGGAGCTGGGACGACCCGACCACGTCGAAGCGCTCGCGGCGGCCTTCGATCCGCAGCGTTTGTCGCGCACTCCACAGGGCTCCCGATTCCCGGCCGCGCTCGCTTCCTTGAGCGAGCTGGCCCTACCCTGGGGATCGGAGCTCTGGTGCGCGGCGATCGACCCGTGCTTGAGCGCCGCCGCGACCAGCCCCGAGAGCGCGCGAGCGCTCGCCTGTGGACTGATGGCGCTCTTGCCCACCCTGCCGGTCGAGCGTCGCCAGCCGTATCTGAGGGTGGTGTTCGACCTGGTGCATCATTACGGAGTGAGAATGGTTGGTTTCACGCTGTCCGAGCTGCCCGCCCTGATCCACTGACCTGGGAAGCTCGTGACACCGAACGCGGCCCTTCCTTTGACACACCGCTCCCACGCTCTCTAACATCGCGCAGTGAACACGGCGAAACCTGGCATTTCCGTGGAGCCACCGAGCGACGAGCTCCCCGCCTTGCCGGGGCCTGACCGCGAGCTCGAGCGCAAGGCCGCCGAGATCACGCGCCTCAAGGAGGCGCTCCGAAAGCTCCGCACGCTCTACAACGTTACCCGGATCCTCACGGTCACCCGCGAGCCCGCCGAGGCGCTGGCGCGGATCCTCGACGAGGTCATGGCGGTGACCGGCGCCACCAGCGGCTCGATCGCACTGGTTCGCCCCGACGACCGGTCCCTGGTGATCGCGGTCTCGCGCGGCTTGAGCGGCGGCGACATCGAGGGGCTGGTGCTGGCGCGCGGGCGCGGCATCACCGGCTGGGTGGCCGAGCACGGCGCTTCTCTCCTGGTGCCCGACGTGCGCGCCGAGCACCGCTACGTGAAGGTCGACGAGAAGGTGATGAGCGAGCTGGCCGTGCCGATCGTGCGCGACGGCGCGGTGCTCGGGGTCCTCAACGTCGATCACGTGTCCCTCGACGCCTTCGGCCGCGACGACCTGGAGCTGCTCGAGGCGCTCGCCGTCCAGGCGGCGGCCGTGCTCGAGGTGGCGCGGCTCTTCCACGCTCTCGACGACCGCACCCAGGACCTCGAACGCCAGGCCGCCGAGCTGCGCCGCACCAACGAAGCGCTCGAGGCGGCTCGGCAGGCCGCCGAGGAAGGCACTCGCGCCAAGGCCGAGTTCCTGGCCAACATGAGCCACGAGATCCGCACTCCGCTCAACGCGGTGATCGGCATGACCAGCCTGCTCACCGACACGCTGCTCGACGACGAGCAGTACGACTTCGTCCAGACGGTGCGCACCAGCGGCGAGCACCTGCTCTCGATCATCAACGACATCCTCGACTTTTCGAAGATCGAGGCGGGAAAGCTCGACCTCGAGCTGACACCCTTCTCGCTCCGCTCGTGCGTGGAGGAATGCATCGACCTGGTCACGGCGCAGGCGGCGCGCAAGGGCCTCGAGCTCGCGTTCTCGGTCTCGCCCGAGTGCCCGCCGGCGATCTGGGGAGATGCCGGACGCTTGCGGCAGATCCTGGTCAATCTGCTGGGAAATGCGGTCAAGTTCACCGACGCGGGCGAAGTGGTGCTGCAGGTGGAATCGAGATCCGTGGCTCCCGGCGAGCACCAGCTGCGGTTCCTGGTGCGCGACACCGGCATCGGCATCCCCGCCGACCGGATCGACCGGCTGTTCCAGACCTTCAGCCAGGTGGACTCGTCGACCACGCGCCGCTTCGGCGGCACCGGGCTCGGTCTCGCGATCTCCAAGCGGCTGGCCGAGCTCATGTGTGGCGAGGTCACCGTCGAGAGTCAGATCGGCCGCGGCTCCACGTTTCAGGTCGACTTCTGGGCCGCCGAGGCCCAGAGCCCGACATCGCTGCCCGACGTGTGCCGCGACGGCACTCTCGCAGGGCTCCGCGTGCTGGTGGTCGACGACAACGAGGCCAACCGCCGCATCCTGGCCACCCTTGCGCGCTCCTGGGGCATGGTGGTTCGGGAGGCCGCGAACGGCGAGCAAGCGCTGGACGAGCTGCGCCGCAACGAGCGCTGCGACGTGCTGCTCGCCGACTTCCACATGCCGAAGCTCGACGGCATCGACCTGGCGCTTGCCGTTCTCGCGCTGGGCCTCGAACCGCCGCCGCGTCTGGTGCTGCTGAGCTCGGCCGGAACGGGCAAGTCCGAGGCCCGCAGCCGCGGCGCGACGCTCGACGGTTTTCTTCCCAAGCCGGTCAAGCCCGGGCCGCTCCTGTCACTCTTGACGTCACTCTTCCGCGACCCAGGCTCGAGCGGCGGGACCGCCCTGCGTGAATTGCCAACGGTCGACGCCTCGCTCGCGGCCCGTCACCCACTCAGGCTGCTGATCGCCGAGGACAACGCCGTGAACCAGAAGGTGGCGCTCGCGATGCTGAGCAAGCTTGGCTACCAGGCCGACGTGGCCGGCGACGGCTTCGAGGCGATCGAGGCGCTCGAGCGCCAGCGCTACGACGTGGTGCTCATGGACGTGCACATGCCGCACCTGGACGGTCTCGAGGCGGCGCAGCGCGTGTGCGCCCGGTGGCCCGCCGGCGAGCGGCCCAGGCTCATCGCGATGACCGCGGACGCGCTGGCGGGCGATCGCGAGCGGTGCATCGCCGCGGGAATGGACGACTACGTGAGCAAGCCGGTGCGCATCGAGGAGCTGGCCGACGCACTGGCTCGATCCGGCCCGCTCGCCAATCGCGTCCGTCCCGGTGCCGCGGCCACGCCGCCCGCCGGCACCGAGGGAGCGGCCGAGGCCATCTCGCTCGCGGATCTCGAGCTCTTGCGAACCTCGATCGGCGACGAAGCGTTCCTCGCGGTGGTGGAGGAGTACCTCGAATCCTCGCCGGGCTGGGTGGTCGAGCTCAAGGCGGCGGTCGAGAGCGTCAGCGTCGAGCGGATTCGGGCGCTGGCCCACGACCTCAAGTCGACCAGCCGCACGGTGGGCGCACGCCGCGTCTCGACGCTCTCGCGGGAGCTCGAGGAACAGGCGCGCGGCGGACGCCTGAACGCGCCCGAGTCGCTCGCGGCCCGGATCGCCGAAGAGCTCGAGATCGCGCGCGCCGCGCTCTCGTTGCAGCTCACGACCGCGCGGCCGTAGCGCTCGCCGCAGGCTCCAGGAACTTGAGCACCAGCTTCCGCGACGCGAATCGCCAGCCGTCGGCGCGGCGCACGTAAACGTCCTCGTAGTGACCGCCGCCAATGCGGCGCTCGCCGTCGATGGTGGCGCGCAGGTCGAGATAGCAGCGGCCGGTCGCGCGATCGCCGTCGAGGTCGATCACGTGATTGGCCACGAACGGCAGGAACTCCGAAGAGCCCGCGACCATCTCGCGATAGGCCGACGAGAGCGCCGCTCGGCCGCGAATCGGCGGCCGCTCACCCGTGTCCATGACTCCGTCCGCGGCGAAGAGCGCCACGGCGCCCTCGACGTCGCGCCGCCACACGCAGTCCGCGTAGCGGCGCGCCAGATCGCGGATCGCCTCCAGATCCTCGAGGCGCTCCAGTCGTTCGGCCGCGCTCGCCTCGCTCACGCGCTCAGCCCTCGATCGCTTCCGCAACCAGCTCGGCGATGTCGGCGGCGCGGATCGACTTGCCGGGGTCCACGGTCTTGAGCGCGTCGTCGAACATCTGCATGCAAAAGGGGCACGAGACGGCGGCGGTCTTGGCGCCGCACTCCTTCACGTCGGCGAGTCGCATGTGGTTGATGCGGGTCTTGGGGTCGTCGTCCATCCACGCGTAGCCGCCGCCCGCGCCGCAGCACAGCGATTTGTCGCGGCTGCGCGCCATCTCGGTCACTTGCCCCGACACCGCCAGCGCGCCCAGCACCTCGCGCGGCTCGTCGAAGACGCCGTTGTGGCGGCCCAGATAACAGGGGTCGTGGTAGGTGATCGAATCCAGCTCCTTCTTGGGCTTGAGCCTGCCGTCGCGGATGAGATCCGCGATGAGCTGGGTGTGGTGCACGACCTCGTAGTTGCCGCCGAAGTCCGGGTACTCGTTCTTGTAGCTGTTGAAGCAGTGCGGGCAGGTGGTGATGATCTTCTTGACTCCGTACTGCGCGAGCGTCTCGACGTTCTGCTTGGCACAGAGCTGGAACGTGAACTCACCACCCACGCGACGCGCGGGATCGCCGGTGCAGACCTCCTCGGAACCGAGGATCGCGAAGTCGACCTTCGCGGCTTGCAGCAGCTTCACCATCGCGCGCGTGACCTGGATGTTCCGGTCGATCATGGCGCCGGTGCAGCCCACCCAGTAGAGGTACTCGGCGTGGGCGCCGTCGCCCAGCACCTTCACGTCGAGATCCTGGTACCACTCGTCGCGGTTGTGGGGTGCCTTCGCCCACGGGTGCATGCGGTCGTCCATGTTCTTCAAGAAGAGCTGGGTGGCGTCGCTCATCTTGGACTCGGTCATGACCAGGTGGCGGCGCATGTCGACCATCTTGGGGATGTGCTCGATGAAGACGGGGCACTCGTGGGTGCAGGCGCCGCAGGTGCGGCAGCCCCAGAGCTCGTCTTCGAGCACCGCCGGGATCGAGCCCGGTACGTCCGACGCGTCGCCGAAGAGCGGACGACGCGCGTCGTTGGTTGCTCCGCCGTCGGGCGCGCCAGACACACCCGCGACCGTCTGTCCGGACGCGAGCCGCGTCAGGATCGTCGCCGCTCCGACCTCCGTCAGATGCGCCTTCATGTCCTGGATCAGCTTCCGCGGGCTGAGCGGCACGCCGCTCAGGTGCGCCGGGCATACCGCCTCGCAGCGGCCGCAGTTCATGCACGCGTCGAGGTCGAGGAGGCTCTTCCACGTGTACTGCTCGATCTTGTCGATGCCGAGCGGCACGTCGGCGTTTGGGTCGGCCTCGAGCGCCTTGTCGATGTCGAAGTGGGTGAGCTTTCCGGTCGGCTCGAGATTGCGGAAGAACGTGTTCGCGAGCCCGTACCAGATGTGGTTGAACTTCCCGTACGCCATGTAGCCGAGCAGCGAGAACGCCGTGGCGGCGTGAAACCACCAGACGCCTCGGTGCAGGGCGCGCAGCGTTCCGTCGTCGAGGCCGGAGACCAGGCGTGCGACCGCGTAACCGCCCGGCGACCACCTCGCGAGGCTCGGGTTCTGGCGCAGCTCGGTCGCGGCGATCCGTAGTCCCTCCACCACGAAACCCTGCGCGAACACCAGGCCCAGGAGACCGATCGCGATCCAGTCGTCGGTGACGGTGTGGAGCCGGGGCACCTTTTGCACGCCGCGCCGCCACATGAACATGAGGCAGCCCACGAGGCCCAGCACGCCGAAGACGTCGCTCACCAGCGAGTAGCCGAGGTAGAGCGGCCCCTTCAGATAGTGGATCTCCGACCACTCCTGCACCGCGATCATCGAAGTCGCGATCAGCTCCACCAGGAATCCGTAGAAGATGAAGAGATGCGCGATACCCGGAACCGGATCCCGCAGCAGGCGCCGGTGGCCGAACACCTCGACGAGGAGTCCGCGCAAGCGCTCGCCGGCGCGGTCGTCGCGGGTTTCCTTCCGCCCCAGGCGCCAGAGCCTCGCGCGCTTGCGAATGCCGTTCACCAGCAGGCCCACCGCCACGGCCGCGAGGCCGTAGATGAGCATGCCGAACGAGATGTTCCAGTAGATCTGCCGGGTCGCTTCCATCAGCGGATCACCTAGCCTCGGTCTTGGGCCTCGGTCTTGAGCTCGGCGAGCGCCGCGAGCAGCGTGTCGAAGCCCAGCTGTCCCACCGGCCAGCCCGCGTAGTGCGCCACGTGGATCATGAGCTCGGAGAGCTCCTTCTTGGTGAGGTCCTTCTTGAGCGCCTGCTTCACGTGCAGCTTGAGCGACTCCTCTTTCATCTGCAGCGCCAGCACCGTCAGCGTGATCAGACGCCGGTCGCGGATGGACAGGCCCTCGCGTGCCCACACGTCCGCGAACAGGTTCTCGACCGTGAGCTTGAGAAAAGCCGGTCCCTCCTCGGGCGGACGGAAACCGATCACTTCCTCGAAGACCTTGGCGCCCTTCTCGAACTTCTCCGATGGCATGTCGTCTCCTCTTTGCCGGAAGGCGCGACCGATCGCGACCGCGCCGAGCGCTAGCGCATCACCAGCCGCATCGGCAGGTGTTCCGGCCCGCGCACGATCGGGTTCTGGACGAAGCGCGCCTCACCGGCGAGCTCGAGGGAGCGCACTCGTTCGAGCAGCACGTCGAAGAAGGTCGCCACCTCGAGCCGCGCCAGCATCGAGCCCAAGCAGTGATGGATGCCGCTGCCGAACGACAGGTGGTCGTTGTCGGTGGGACGGTCGACGATGAACCGGTCGGGATCGGGAAACGCGCGCGAATCGCGATTGGCGGCGGCGATCGTCAGCATCACGCGAACGTCGGCGGGGATCGTCCGCCCCTGGATCTCGACCGGGCGGGTGGTGTGGCGGAAGAAGCACTTGGAAGGCGGACCGAAGCGCAGCATCTCCTCGACAGCGCCCGGCATCAGCTCGCGTCGCAGCTCGCGCAGCTTCGCCAGCTCGCCGCGGTTCTCGCTCAGCGCCACCAGCGCGTTTCCCAGCAGGTTGGTGGTGGTCTCGTTCCCGGCGATGAGCAGCAGGATGCAGAAGTGCGAGGCCTCCTTGTCGGTGAGCGCCTCGCCCTCTCCCGCCTGCGCCACCCGCGTCACCAGATCGGTGCCGGTGCCGGTGCGCCGCTCGCGGACCTTCTCGTGGAAGTAGTCGTTGAGCGCGGTGAAGGCTTCCGCCGTCCTGCGCTGCACCGCGGGATCGAGATGCTGGCTGATCCCCTCGACCATGTGATCGGACCAGCGCTTGAAAGCGTCGAGGTCGCCGTCGGGGATGCCGAGCAGCTCCACGATCACCTGGATCGGCAGCGGCAGTGTCAGCTTGCGGAATCCATCGAAGGGCTCGCCGTCGAGGAGCGGCGTGATCAGTTGCTGGCATATCTCGCGGATCCGCTTCCCCCACAGCTCCTCGATCGCGCGCCGGGTGAAGACCGGTTGCACGATCCTCCGCAGCCGCGTGTGGCGCGGCGGATCGACGGCGATCAGCCCCGGCTGGAAGCCAGGCTCGGGCGAGTTCCCCTTCGCCGACGAGAAGGTCTCGTGGTCGCGAAACGCCTCGCGCACGTCCGCGTAGCGGGTCAGCACCCAGTAGTTCCGGTTCTCGACGTGATGGACGGGCGACTCCTCCCGCAGTCGCGCGTAGCACGGATACGGGTCCGCGATGACCGCCGGATCGAACGGGTCGAAATCGATCACGCGGAGCCTCCAAACGCCTTAAATCGAGCGTTCTCCGTGCCTTGACGCTCGAAGTAGAACATGTTTCATTTTGGAATGAAACCGGTTTCGTGACCCCTGCGCCGCGAGAAAGACACGCGATGCCCAAGAATCCGCTGCACACGCCGTTCTGCGAGATGTTCGGGATCGAGTACCCGATCATCGCCTTCACCCACTGCAAGGACGTGGTGGTGGCGGTCACCAACGCGGGCGGTTTCTCGGTGCTCGGCGAGGCGATGCACACGCCCGACGAGATCTCCGCCGACATCAAGTGGATTCGCGACCGCATCGGCTCGAAGCCGTTCGGCGTCGATCTGGTGCTTCCGGCGTCGGTGCCGCCGAGCGGCGGTCTCGCCGAGCTTCAGTCCAAGATCCCCGACACCCACAAGGCCTACGCCAAGATGGTGCACGAGAAGTACGACGTGCCCGCTCCCAAGGGGAAGGAAGCGCTGCACCAGTGGGGCGGCCTCAACCAGGAGATGGCGCGCAAGCAGCTCGAAGTGCTGCTCGAAGAGCGTGTGCCGCTCCTGTGCTCGGGCCTCGGCAATCCCGCATTCATCCTCGACGCCGCGCACGCGCGCGGCATCAAGGTGTTCGGGCTGATCGGCAAGACCCGTCAGGCGAAGCGCGAGATCGAGGCCGGGATCGACGGCATCATCGCGCAGGGCTTCGACGCGGCCGGTCACACGGGCGAGATGGGCACGTTCTCGATCGTGCCCGAGGTGGTCGCCATCGCCGAGGGGCGGCCGGTCATCGCGGCCGGCGGGGTCACCACGGGCCGGCACCTCGCCGCCGCCCTCTGCCTTGGCGCCGCGGGGGTCTGGACCGGCACCTTGTGGCTCGCCTCGCGCGAGAGCGACGTCGACATGATCGTGAAAGAGAAGCTCATCGCGGCGAACGCCGAGGATACGGACTTCTCGAAGTGCATCTCGGGCATGACCATGCGGGTCCTCAAGTGCCCGTGGACCAACGAATGGAAGAAGCCGGAAGCACCGGCGCCCCTCGCCGCTCCGTACCAGATGCTCTTGAGCTCGCCTTACATCCAGGGCGCCAACGACAACCGCCGCGCGGACCTCATGACCGAGGCCGCGGGACAGGGTGTCAGCTTCATCAAGTCGATGAAGCCGGCGCGGCAGATCATGATCGACGTCGTCGACGAAGCGCTCACCACGTTCGAAAACCTGACCGGCGGCGAGGAGTAAACGCGCAGCGCCGCTCGCCGTTCGCGTGACCGAGACCACCAAGCCAGCGTCCGCGGCCGTCCCCGGGTTCGATGCGAGCGTCGCGGGAAAGCGCGCCGAGTGCGACGGCGGCGGACCGATCCAGGGCACGCGCTACGCCGGCCGCGAGGAGTTCGCCGGGACGCTCACCGGCGATTTCGTGGACCACGGCGATCCGCCGTGGCGCTGGTATCTGCTGGGTGATCTGGTGAAGAAGCCCGAGAGCTACACCGACGCGGTCGTGTGGTGCGAGTCGGGCAGCGTGTTTTTGGTGGACGAGCCGGATCGAGTGCCGGGCAAGAATCGCCTTTAGGAGATCGACGAGATGCGAATCGTGGTGTGCGCGAAGGAGGTTCTCGATCCCGACGCGGTCAACAACTACGCGCTGGCCGGCGGCCTCACCATCGGCGCCGACGGCAAGACGCTCACCCAATCCGCGATCCCGCGGCTCATGAACGCCTACGATGAGCAGGCGATCGAGGCGGCGCTGCGGCTGCGCGACAAGGGGCTCTCGTGCAAGCTCGCGGTGGTCTCGGCCGGCAGCGATCCGGCGAGCATCCTGCGCCAGGCGGCGGCGCTCGGCGCCGACGAGACCGCCCACGTGCAGGTCGATCCCGCCGCGGTCGATCTCGTCGCCATCGCCAAGCTGCTCGCCGCGTACGTGACGAAGTCCGGCGGTGCCGACCTCGTGCTCTGCGGCCGCCAGGCATCCGATGACGATCAGGGTGTCGTGCCCGCGCTGCTCGGGGAGTTGCTGGGCATGCCGGTGGTCACGGTCGCGCGGGCGATGGCGATGGCCGGCGACGCTGCAATTCAGGTCACCCGCGTCACTCCCGACGGCGACGAGGTCGTCGAGGTCGCCCTGCCCTGCATCGTGACGATCTCGAACGAGCTCGGCACCCCGCGCTATCCGACCACCGCGCAGACCATCAAGGCGCGCAAGATGAAGCCCACCGCGTTCACCGCCGAGGCTCTCGGCCTGAGCGCGGCCGAGCTCGCGCCGCGGGTGGTCATGACCAAGCAGTTCGTGCCGACCGTGCAGGGTCAGTGCGAGTTCCTGGCTGGCGGATCGCCGGCCGAGCTCGCGAAGGCACTACTCGATCGCCTGCGCGCCGACGGCGCGCTGGCTTGATGGAGATCCGATGACTGACGCCGTGGTCGTTGCAACATGGGGGACGCCGGTCAACGGCTTTCCCGTCGATGCCGAAGAGGTTCTGACCCTGGCCGCGAAGGCGGCGAAGGGACTCGGCCGGCCGCTTCACTGGCTGTCGCTCGGTGATCCGGGCGCCGGCGCCGGCCAGGTCGCGAGCCGCTTCGGCGTCGCGAGCCTGGATCGGATCGACGACGCGAAGCTCGCGTCGTTCTCGGCGGATGCCCACGTGGAAGCGCTGGCACAGTACGCCCGCGCCGAGGCGCCGGCGGCGATCTTCCTGGCGCAGAGCTTCGACGCGCGACTGGTCGCGCCGCGCCTCGCGGGTCGCCTGAACGGCGCGGTGGTCGGCAACGCCGTCGACGCCGAGATCGCCGACGGCAAGCTCTCGATCACCGCGTCCGCCTACGGCGGCGACACCCGTGTCGTCTACCAGTTTCAAGGCAGCGGTCTCTGCGTCGTGACGGTGAGCGCCAATGCGGTGAGCCTCGGCGCTCCGGCGGCGGCGGGCGCCGCGCCCGCGGCCCGCACGATTCCCGTCGACCTGAGCGCGGTCACCGAGCGCGTGAAGGTGGTGCACAAGCCGCAAGTGCTGGGAAAACGACTCGAGGAAGCGCAGATCATCGTCTCCGGCGGGCGCGGGCTCGGCAAGAAAGAGAACTACCACCACGTCGAGGAGCTGGCGGCGGCGCTGGGCGGAATGGCGGGCGCCTCGCGCCCCATCGTCGACGACGGCTGGGTCGACTCGTCCCACCAGGTGGGGCTCACCGGCCGCATCACCCGTCCCGCGCTCTACATCGCGGCGGGCATCTCGGGCGCCAGCCAGCACATGGCCGGCTGCTCCGCGGCCAAGACCATCGCCGCGATCAACACCGACAAGGACGCCGCGATCTTCCGCTACGCACGCTACGGACTGGTGGGCGACTGCGTCGCGATCCTGAGCGAGCTCACCAAAGCCGCGAAGGGAGCATGACGTGACCGATCCCACCGGAAAGCACGCGATCGACGGCCTGTTTGCGGAGACGCCCGAGGGCCCACGACTCCTGGGCTCCCGCTGCGCCACTTGCGCGACACCCTACTTCCCGCGCTCGGCGCTCTGTCACAACCCGGAATGCGCGGGATCGAGGATGGAAGACGCGGCGCTCGGAGCCAGCGGCAAGCTGTGGAGCGTGGCGATCCAGAATTACCCACCGCCGCCACCCGCCAGGTACGACGAGCCCTACCAGCCCTACGCTCTCGGCCTGATCGACACCGCCGACGGTTTGCGGGTGCTGGCGCAGATCGCCACCGACGATCCACAGTCGCTCACCGTCGGCTGCGACGTGAAGCTGGTCCTGGCACCGCTCTACCGCGAAAAAGACGGCAGCTCGATCATCACCTGGAAGTATCAGCCGGTCGCCTGAGGAGAGACGAGAGTGGTGCAGCA
>CAZYWA010000225.1:0-11738 GCA_964650975.1 uncultured bacterium | reverse complement strand
CGGGGGACAAGCTGCAGATCGGCCGCGTGGTGCTGCGCTTCGATCTGGTCGATCCGTCCGACCGCAGCTACGTCGCGCACCTCAAGCTCCTGAGCGGGACCCCGCAGACGCGCTCGGACCAGCCCCAGGACTCGGCCGCGTTCGCGCGCGCCCTCGACTCGCTGTGGCTCGCGTTCCAGCCGATCATCTCGAACACCGCGCGGCGCATCGTCGGCTGGGAAGCGCTGGTCCGAAGCGGCGAGCGCACCCTCGCCCGCCCCGACCGGCTGCTCTACGCCGCGGAGCGGCTGGGCCGCGTCCACGACGTCGGCCGCGCGGTTCGGGCGCTGGCGGCAGGGTTCGTGACCGACCTACCTGGAAATACCTACTTGGCGGTGAATCTCCACCCGCTCGATCTCGAGGACCCCGACCTGATCGACCCGCTGGCGCCGCTCTCGCGCGTGGCGCAGCGGGTGGTGCTCGAGATCACCGAGCGCGCCTCGGTGGACCGCCTCGACGATCTCGAGCTGCGCATCCGGGTGCTGCGGGCGCTCGGATTCCGGATCGCGATCGACGACGTTGGCGCGGGCTACGCGGGGCTGGGAACCGTGACCCGCATCGCCCCCGACGTGCTCAAGGTGGATCGCAGCATCGTGCACGAGGTGCATCTGAGCGCCACCAAGGCCAAGGTGATCCAGTCGCTGGCGCGCCTCTGCGCCGAGCTTGGCGTGCTCATGGTGCTGGAGGGTGTCGAGACCCGGGCCGACCGGGACGCGGCGGAGCGCCTGGGCGGCGACATGATGCAGGGCTACCTGTTCGCGCGACCACGGGATCGAGCGCCGAGCATGGAAGCGGATTTCGACTGAGCTGAATCTCGGGAGGCTTTCAAGCCCCCCGCCCCGAACGTATCTCCGGGGTCTTGCGAAGACCCCGCACCCCAACGGGTGCGATTCCTTCGGGGCCCCACCGCCGCAACGGGCGCGCCAAAATCGATTCACACTCTCTCGGCCGTGAACGCGCGAGCATCCCAGCGCGCGAGCGACACCACCAGCGATCGCGCCGAGGATGCGTCGCCGCGAAACGCCAGCGCGGCCACGTGCTCGGTGGTGGGATGAAGCGTCGCGAAGCTCCACATCGCGGACTCCGCCCGGCCTGGAGCGCGGATCTCGCCCGTGACCGGACCGCCGGTGCGAACCTCGAAGCTCACCTCATCGCGCGCCAGCGCCAGGAGCCCGGTCCCCCGCGCCTTCGTGTAGGCCTCGCGCAGCGTCCACCTTTCGAGGAACGCCCGGCGCCGGTGCGCGGGTGAAGCATCCGCGACGGCGCGCGCGTCCGCGGCGGAGAAGAAGCGCGCGGCAAGACCCGCTTCGTCGACCTTTCGATCGACGCGCTCGACGTCCACTCCCACCGCGCCGCCGCGGGCGATCGCCACCACCACCAGATCGCGCGCGTGCGCCAGGTTGAAGTCGAGGCCGGTGCCTTCGGGGGCCGCGATGCGCGGCCGGCCCTGCGCGCCGACCGCGAACCGCCAGTCGGCGGCCCCGACCGGCACCATCGCCGAGAGCAGCGTGCGTAGCATCGTCCGCGCCACGATCATCTGCGCGCGGCGAGCCGGTGCGCGGATTGACGCGGCGCGCTCCCGATCGCCCCTATCGAGCGGACCGGCCAGCCACTCGTCGAGCGCCGCGGCCGAGACCTGCGCCACGTCGGCGATCCACACCGACACCCGCGGCTCCGGCACCGCGACCGGCACGCTCAGCGCAGATGCCCGTGACGCGACGGCGGCTGCGCGCTCGACGAGCCCGCGCGCGCCGACCGCGAGCCATCCGCCGCCGGCAGGTAGACCGTGAACGTCGAGCCCTGGCCGGGCTCGCTGACGACGCGCAGGAAACCGCCGTTCGACCGCACGTTCCCGAGCGCCACCGCGAGGCCCAGACCGCGGCCGGTGAGCTTGGTCGTGAAGAACGGCTCGAACGCGCGCTCGATGGTCGCCTCGTCCATGCCGGTGCCGGTGTCGTGGACCTCGAGCGCCACGTACTCGCGGGCCTCCGGCTCGCCTCCCAGCACCAGGCCGCCGAGTCGCTCGGGGACGACCCGCTCGCGGCTGGTCTGGATGCGGATCGAGCCGCTGTGCTCGCCGATCGCTTCGGAGGCGTTGGTGATCAGGTTCAGCACCAACGTGAGCAACTGACCCACGTCCACGTCCACCGGCGGCAGATCCGCGCCCAGGTCGAGATCGAGCGTGATGGCGTGCGAGACCGACGCCCGCAGCAGCCCGCTCAGCTCCCGAACCCAGCTCGACAGGTCCACGATCCCCGAGAGCCGGCCGGCCTTCCCCGCGTACGCCAGGATCTGGCGAGTGAGCGCGGCGGCGCGATGAATCGGCGCCACCAGCGACTCGATCGACGTCTGCGCCGGATGCTCCGGCTCGAGATCGCGCAGGGCCAGCTGCACGCCCGCCTGGATCTCCGCGAGGAAATTGTTGAAGTCGTGAGCCACTCCGCCCGCGAGCACCCCGAGGCTCTCGAGATACTGGGTCCGCTCGAGCCGCTTGCGAATCTGGTCGCGCGCCACCTGGGCCTGGCGGCGCTCGGTCACGTCGAACAGCACACCCGCGATCGGCGTGAGCCCGGAGGGCTCGGTCGAGAGCGCGCAGCCGCGCTCCTCGATCCAGCGCTCCTGCTTCCCCGTTCCGAGCCGGTATTCCACGGTGAATCGGTCGCCGCGCGTGGTGAGCGAAGCGCGGGTGGCACGCAGCCGCTCCCGATCCTCGGGCCAGCAAAGGTCGTCGAACGGCACCTCGCCGCTCACCAGATCCTCGGCGCGCACTCCGGCCAGGCGCTCGATGGCGGGGCTCACGTAAATCGGGGGCCGGGTGCCGTCGCTCGACCGGAGATAGACGACGCCGGGCCCGTTCTCCGCGATCGCGCGGAAGTGCTCCTCGCTCGAGCGGAGCTCGCGAAGCACCCGGCCGCGCTGCACGGCGTAGCGGATGGCCCGCTCGAGGGGCTCGGAATTGGACGTATCCTTGACCAGGAAATCCACGGCACCGTGCTCGAGCACCGCCTGGTCGACCGCAGGATCGCGGGCACCCGTGAGCACGATCAG
The DNA here is from genome assembly GCA_964650975.1 of uncultured bacterium. Classification (GTDB taxonomy): domain Bacteria; phylum JADJOY01; class JADJOY01; order JADJOY01; family JADJOY01; genus CAZYWA01. The sequence continues at coordinate 8,651 of CAZYWA010000225.1, read as the reverse complement.
CGGGGTGGCGCAGCCCATCGCCGAGGCCGCATCGAGCACCTCGAGCCCGCTGCGCGGGCCTAGGAAGAAGTCGATCAACGCCACGTCGTAGGCGCCGGTCGCGAGCGCCGTCACCGCGTCCTCGTACGAGCTCGCCACGTCCAGGTGCTCGGCTAATCCGGCACGAGCCAGCAAGCGGCGCGTGAGCAGCGCGTCGTTCGGATCGTCCTCGACCAACAGGATGTGGCAGGGCATGGCGATGTCGTGGCTCGCGGCTCGTCGAGCACCGTGGCGCCCCTTAGCCTACACCGACCCGGGAGCGCCGTGCCGGCGGCAGCGAAAATCCTAACCCATCCCCGTGAAAGTACCAGCGAGCCGTACTACGGATGGCCGTCCGGCCGAGTGGCCCGCCAAACGCCATTCTCTCGTTCCGGCCCGAGTCGGCTCCATCGGCGACCGGGAACGCCGATGCTGCTAATCTCCCCCGGATGCTACGAGCCCGTAGCTCAGTTGTTTGCGATTCGTAATTTAACCCGGTTGGTCGCGCTTCCGTGCCGCGCGGGGCCCCCCCCCCCGCGCTCGCCCCGCACCGGTTGCGCCCGCGGCGACCGTCCCCATCGTCTAGCCCGGCCCAGGACGCAGGGTTCTCAGCCCTGAAACGGGGGTTCAAATCCCTCTGGGGACACCAGTCTCGAGGTCCGTGATTACCAGATGCTGGCGGGACCCCCTTCCGTTGATTGTGAACGGGCACTGGGCGACGATCGCGCGCGACATGCCTGAGCTCGGTGCCGTCCCGTCCGACGACGTCTTCATCAGCTACTCGTCCGCGGACTTGGCGCTCGCCGTGGACCTTCGGGAACACTCGCGCAGAGCGGCTCGCTGGGACCGACGCTTACTCGGGCCGCGACGGTGACGTCTACCATCGAGCGGCTGACGGCCGCTGGCTCCAGCGCAACGACGGCGGCTGGGACGGCATGAGGAACCCGACGGAAGAGCACGAACAGTGGCACCAGAGCTCGGCGAGCGGCGTCTGGACGACTTCGACCGTGGATTCGCCGCCCACGGATTTGGCGGCGAGTCACACGCTTCCGCCTTCGGTGGCGGTGGCTTTCACGGCGGAGGCGGCGGCGGTCACCGCTGATCCGCCAAGGAGATAAGTCATGAAGATCGGATTCATCGGGCTCGGGCACATGGGAGCCGGCATGGCAGCGAATCTGCTCAAGGCCGGACATGAGCTGACTGTCTACAATCGCACGCCCGACAAGGCTCGGGTGCTGGTCGAGCGTGGTGCGCGAACCGCCACCCAGATTGCAGATGCCTGCGAAGGCGATGTCGTCGTCACCATGCTCGCGGACGACGCTGCAGTCGAAGGGGTCGTGTTCGGCGAGGGAGGCATCATCGGCGCCTTGCGCCCGAGCGCGATCCACCTCTCCATGAGCACGATCAGCGTCGCGCTTTCCGAACGACTCACTGCGGCGCACGAGGAGGCGAAACAGCGCTTCGTCGCGGCACCCGTCTTCGGGCGCCCCGAAGCGGCCGCCGCGGCCAAGCTGTTCATCATTACGGGGGGCCCGCAGGATGCACTCGGTGTTTGCGCCCGTCTGTTCGAAGCGATGGGGCAGAAGACGTTCCCCATCAGCAACGAGCCGCGCGCGGCGAACCTGGTCAAGCTGAGCGGAAACTTTCTCATCGCTTCGGTCATCGAGGCGCTGGGCGAGGCCATGGCACTCGTCGCGAAGGGCGGCGTCGATCGCCACCGCTATCTCGAGCTTCTGACCTCCACGCTCTTCGACGCGCCGGTGTATCGAACGTACGGCGGACTGATCGCCGAGCAGAAGTTCGAACCAGCCGGCTTCGCCGCGCCGTTGGGGCACAAAGACATCCGCCTCACCCTCGCCGCTGGGGAAGCGCTTCGCGTGCCGATGCCCTTCGCAAGCCTGCTGCGCGACCGTTTCTTGACCTTGCTCGCGCTCGGCGGTGACAAGCTCGACTGGTCGGCGATCGGCCAGCTCGCCGCGAGAGACGCCGGAGGGTCCGAGCCATGAAGGTCGGATTCGGAGTGGCTGGGGACATCATTCTCAGATTGCTCGAACTCCCCCCGCGAGTGGGCCTCGACGCAGACTCGGCTCTCGCCGGTGGATTTGGACCGCGTTCGCTGCGGCGCATCGCCGGCGTCGGACCCCCTTCGCCGGAGCTGCGGGCGGTGCGGTATTGGTCCGTCGGGCGATCGCGCTCGCGTTGGGGGTGATTGGACCATTGGCCGGAACTTCCTCGGTTGCAGCTCGTTTGTCCGTCGGGTGGCCATCCCGTCTCGGCCGAGACCACCCGGTCGTAACGCTTCGCCCCCAACCGAGCTCGAGCACAAGCCCTGGGGCCGGCTCTCCAGGACCGGCGCCCGAGCTAAAGACCGCGGCCCCGGGCCGGATCTTCCCTGGTGCGCCCAGAGCGAGCGGCGGACAGACTACGTTCGCCGTAGAATCCGGTCACCCATGACTCCCGAGCGCTGGCAGCGGCTCCAAGAGGTCTTCCACGGCGCCGCCGAGCTGGATCCGCTACTGCAGCCTGCCTATCTCGAAGCGGCCTGCGAAGGCGACGATGCGCTACGGCGGGAGGTCGAAGCGCTGCTTGCGGCTCGACGGTACGAGGAGGATCTCACGGCGCAGATCGACGAGGTCGCCTCAGCGACACTCGTTGCGGTCGCATTGGTAGGCACGCGCCTCGGGCCCTACCGCGTGGTTCGGGAGATCGGCCGGGGCGGGATGGGGCGGGTGTACCTCGCATTCCGCGACGACGACCAGTTCCAGCGCCGCGTCGCGGTCAAGCTCGCTGATTCGGCGCAGGCGCCGGATCTGCTGGCGCGGTTTCGCAGCGAGCGGCAGATCGTGGCTGCGCTGGATCACCCGAACATCGCGCGGCTACTCGACGGCGGCACCACGGAGGAGGGCGTTCCGTACCTGGTGCTCGAGTACGTCGAGGGCGATCGGATCGATCGCTACTGCGACCTGCGCCAGCTCGGCATCGGGGAGCGGTTACAGCTCTTCCGGACCGTGTGCGCCGCCGTCCATTACGCGCACCAGAACCTGGTGGTGCACCGCGATATCAAGCCGTCGAACGTGCTGGTGACGGCCGATGGAACGCCGAAGCTCCTCGACTTCGGGATCGCCAAGCTGCTCAAGCCCGAGTTGCGGGCCCAGGCTCCCGAGCTGACCACGATGCTGCACCGGCGGCTCACGCCGGACTACGCGAGCCCCGAGCAAATCCGCGGCGAGAACGTCACCACGGCCACCGACGTCTACTCGCTCGGCGTTCTGCTCTACGAGCTCTTGACCGGGTGCAAGCCCTTGGCGATCGGAGACGGCGACATCTTCACGTTCGAGCGCATCGTGACCGAGACGGAGCCCGAGCCGCCGAGTCATGCGGCGCTGCGCCCGTCCGACGGCCCGAATCTCCCGGCGCCCGAGCAGCGCAGTCGCGACCGCGGCACGACGCCAGAGCGGCTGTGCCGCCGGCTCCAGGGCGACCTCGACAACGTCGTGATGATGGCGCTGCGCAAGGACCCGGCCCGCCGCTACGCATCGGCCGAGCAACTCGCCGACGATCTCCTGCGCGCTTCGGGCGGACTGCCGGTCCGGGCGCGGAAGGACACGATCCGCTATCGCGCGCGCAAGTTCGTGGGGCGGAATCGCTACGCCGTGGCGACCGGACTCGCGTTCGTGGCGCTGGTGATGGGCTTCGGCGTCAACCGGGCAAGGCTCGCCCGTGACCTTGCCGCCGAGCGAGATCGCGCCACGCAGGAGGCGGAGTCGGCCCGGCGCGTGGCGTCGTTCCTCGCGGATGTCTTTCGGCTTGCCGACCCCACGGAGCTCGACGGCGGAAGCGTCACGGCCCGCGAGATCCTCGACCAGGCGAGCGAGCGGCTCGGCAAAGCGGCGGACGAGCGGCCCGAGGTACGCACCGAGCTGCTCGACACGATCGGCAGCATCTATGAGCACCTGGCCGACTACGGTCGGGCCGAGCCTCTGCTCCAGGAGGCTCTTGCCCTGCGGCAGCACCGCCTGGGCGAGGAGAACCTCGACACCGCGCGCAGCCTCCTGCACTTGGGCGAGCTCTACACCGACCAGTCGCGCTTCACGGACGGCGAAGACTTGCTCCGCCGCGCACTCCGGGTACGCGAAAAACTGCTGGGCGAGCACCATCCGGACGTGGCCCAGGCGCTCTACTCCCTGGAACTCGTGCTGCGGCGCGAAGGGAAGAGCGTCGAGGGCGAACAGGTGCTGCGGCGTGCGATCGCGCTCGACGAGAGCGTTTCCCGCGACTCGCCGCCCGTGGCTCTGGCGCTCGACCGGCTCGCGCAGGTGCTCGAGGATCAAGGCAGGCTCGAAGAGGCCGAGACCGCGGCGCGCCGGGCAGTCGACATCGCTCGCCGTCGCCTGGGTGAGCACGTCGACACCGCCCGATGCGTCGGCCGCCTCGGCAGCGTGCTCAGCGAGGAAGGGAAGTACGAGGAGGCGGAGCCTCTCATCCGCGAAGCGCTCGACTATCGGCGCGACAAGCTCGGGCCGCAGCATCCGACGGCCGCCTTCTGGCTCGAGCAACTGGGGAGCCTGCTCCGCGACCGAGGTGAGCTCGACCAGGCCGAGCACACCTACCGCGAGGCACTTGCCGGGCCGGCGGGGGCACGCGGCGGCGCCGACTTCCAGCTCGCGTCGATCCGCGCGAATCTCGCGGAGCTCCTGCTCGAGAAAGGAAATGTCGACGAAGCGCAGGCGTTCTACACGCAGAGCCTCGACGCGCTCGACCGGTTGAGCCACGAGAGCCTCTTCGTCCTGGCGTCGCGCGAGGGCTTGGCACGGGTCGCCGCGGCGCGCGGCGATCTTGCCGGTGCCGAGCGAAGTTTCCGCGAGATCCTCGAGGCGCGGCGCCGGTCGGATGCACCGCCTGGCCTGCCGATCGCAGGGACGCTTCTGGGGCTCGGCGAGGTGCTGCTGGCGCGTGACGACGTCACCGCGGCCGAGCCGTTGCTTCGCGAGGCGCTTGCGCTGCGGCTGCGTGCGCTGCCCGCGGAGCACAAAGACGTGGGCTCGGCGCGCGGGGCGCTCGGGGAGTGCTTGCTCGCAGAGCGGCGCTACACCGAGGCGGAGCCGCTGCTCGTCGACGCGCACGCGGCACTGCACGGACGCACCGGCGCCCGCCACGCGGCGGCCTTGCTCGTCCGTCTCTACGAAGCCTGGGGCCGGCCCGCGAAGGCCGAGCCCTACCGCGCGCTCGCCGCGCGAGAGTGACCCGCGCTACGAAGCGGCGGACGGCTCGTCGTCCATGCGCTGCTTGAGCCACGCCAGCGCGAACGACCAGTGCCGCTTCACCGTCGCCGACGATAGGCCCATCACCTCGGCCGTCTCGTCGACGTCGAGCCCGCCGAAGGCGCGCAGCTCGACGATCCGCGCCTTCGGCTCGTCGAGCGCCGCGAGTGCCTCGAGTGCTTCGTCGAGCGCCATGAGGTCGATCTCGCGAGGCATGGAAGCCGCCACGTTTTCGCCGAGCATCACGCGCGACTCGGCACCGCCGCGCTTCTCGGCCTTTTGCCGGCGACCGTGATCCACGAGCACGCGACGCATCATCGAGGCGGCGATGGCCACGAAGTGCGCGCGGCTCTGCCACGCCACTCGATCCTGGTCCACGAGGCGCAGGTACACCTCGTGCACCAGCGCGGTCGGCTGCAAGGTGTGGCCGACGCGCTCGCGGCGCAGGAACGCCGCGGCCTTGCGCCGCAGCTCGTCGTAGACGACCGCCAGCAGGCGCTCGTGCGCCTCGCCGTCACCGGCGCGCGAGCGCAGCAAGAGCTCGGTGACGTCCGTCGATCCCGCCCCAGGCACCGCTCCTCCGCCCCAAACGTCGAATCGGGCCGCCAGGATAGCGCGAGTGCCCGTCTCGTCCGTCGGTTCGTGATCCGCGATCCGCCCGGATTGCGCGTTCCCGGGTGTAGCAACCCACGTTCGGATGCGCGGGCCGCAGGCCCGGCGCGAGGAGAGACGCGATGGACATGGAATACGTGACCGTTCCGGGAACCAGCATCACGATGTCGCGGGTCGGCCTGGGGACCTGGGCGATCGGCGGTTGGATGTGGGGCGGCACCGACGAGGAGCGCTCCATCGACACGATCTGGGCCGCCCTCGACCGCGGCATCACGCTCATCGACACGGCGCCCGCCTACGGCGAGGGGCACGCGGAAACGATCGTCGGCAAGGCGCTCGAGCGCTGGGGCCGGCGCGACCAGGTGGTGCTCGCCACCAAGGCGGGCCTCGACTGGACCAGCGGCCGCATGACGCGGAACGCGACCCAAGCCCGGATCTTCCGCGAGATCGACGAATCGCTGCGACGCCTTCGCACCGACTACATCGACATCTACCAGGTGCACTGGCCCGATCCGCTGGTCCCGTTCGCAGAGACCGCGGAGGCGATGCGCACCCTCTTCCAGCAGGGCCGCATCCGCGCGATCGGCGTCAGCAACTACTCGACAGCGCAGATGGAGGTGTTTCGCGAGGCAGCGCCGCTCCACACCGTGCAGCCGCCGCTCAACCTCTTCGAGCGCGAAGCGCAGCGCCACGTCCTGCCCTACACCGCGGACCACGGCCTCGTGGCGCTGACCTACGGAGCGCTGTGCCGCGGGCTGCTCTCGGGCCGCATGCGGCCGGACACCACCTTCGGCGGCGACGATCTCCGGCAGCTCGATCCCAAGTTCCAGGCACCCACCTTCGCCCAGTATCTGGCCGCGGTCGCCGAGCTCGATCGCCTGGCTCACGCCCGTTACGGCCAGAACGTCCTGGCCCTCGCCGTGCGGTGGGTGCTCGACCAGCCGGGCGTCGGCGCCGCGCTGTGGGGCGCCCGCAGTTCCGAGCAACTCGAGCCGCTGGGCGACGTGTTCGGCTGGAAGCTCGACATCGCCGCGCGCTGGGCCATCGAAGGGATCCTGCGCCGTCACGTCACCGACCCGATCGGGCCCGAGTTCATGGCGCCGCCGATTCGGGCCGGGCGGCCGCGCTGGAACGGCGCACGGCGCAGCGCCTGACAAACGACATCGAACACTCGGGAGACTCCGCCATGTGGATCGTACGGCTCGCGCTCCGACGGCCTTACACCTTCGTGGTGATGGCGCTGCTGCTCGGCATCGTGGGCGTTCTCACGATCAGCCGCATGGCGGTCGACATCTTCCCGGCCATCGACATCCCGGTGGTTTCGGTGATCTGGCAATACACCGGCCTCTCGCCGAACGAGATGGAGGGACGCGTGGTGACGCTCTGCGAGCGCGCCATGACCACCACCGTCAACTCGATCGAGCACATCGAATCGCAGTCGCTGAACGGGGTCTCGCTGATCCGTATCTTCTTCCAGCCCGGCGCCAAGATCGAGGCGGCCGTCGCCGAGGTGACCGCGATCAACCAGACGCTGCTGCGCGGCATGCCGCCCGGCATGACGCCGCCGCTGATTCTTCGTTATTCGGCGTCGAACGTGCCGATCCTCGAGCTCGGCCTCAAGTCGCAGACCCTCTCCGAGCAACAGCTCTTCGACTTCGCGCAGAACACCATCCGCACCCAGCTAGCGACGGTCCAGGGCGCGCAGGTGCCCCTGCCCTACGGCGGTCGCAGCCGGCAGGTGATGGTCGATCTCGATCCCCAGGCGCTCTACGCCAAGGGGCTCTCGCCGGCCGACGTATCGGCGGCGATCGCGGCGCAGAACGTGATCCTGCCTGCGGGCACCGCGAAGTTCGGGGAGACCGAATACAACGTCCGCACCAATTCCTCGCCGGAGGTGCTCGGGGCGCTGAACGACATCCCTGTCCGTCAGGTCGGCGGTGCCACGGTCTACCTGCGCGACGTGGCGCAGGTGCGCGACGGCTTCGCCGTCCAGACATCCATGGTGCACGCGGACGGGGACCGCTCCGCTCGCCTCTCGATCCTCAAGACGCCGGGGGCGTCGACGCTCGACATCGTGAAGCGCGTGCAAGACGCGCTGCCGCGCATCCAGACCGCGCTGCCCGACGACCTCCAGATGAAGCCCCTCTTCGACCAGTCGGTGTTCGTGCGCGCAGCGCTCGCTGGCGTGCTCAAGGAAGCGGCGCTCGCCGCGGCGCTCACCGGCCTCATGATCCTGCTCTTCCTCGGCTCGTGGCGCTCGACGCTGGTGATCGTGATCTCGATCCCGCTCTCGATCCTGGCCTCGGTGATCGTGCTCAGCCTCATGGGGCAGACGCTCAACATCATGACCCTCGGCGGGCTGGCCCTCGCGGTGGGCATCCTCGTCGACGACGCCACGGTGGAGATCGAGAACACCAATCGCAATCTCTCGCTCGGGAAGCCGGTGCTGCGGGCGGTGCTCGACGGGGCGCAGCAGATCGCCATGCCGGCCTTCGTGTCGACGCTCTGCATCTGCATCGTGTTCGTGCCGGTGGTCTTCATCACCGGCGCGGCGCAGTACCTCTTCACGCCCATGGCACTCGCGGTGGTGTTCGCGATGCTCGCGAGCTATCTGCTGTCCCGGACCGTGGTGCCGACAATGGTCCGCTACCTGCTGCCCGCCGAGGCCCATCTGCATGCGCCCGGTGCCGAGGAGCACGCCGCAGGCGGTCCGGTCTGGAGACTGCACCAGGCGTTCAACCGGCGCTTCCAGCGCTTGCT